>JAEWCY010000158.1 GCA_023390395.1 Pseudomonadota bacterium
GGGCCGGGGCCCGGACTGGCGCGCCGCCCTGGGCGAAGCCGGGCGCACGGGCGACTGGGAAGGCTTTTGCCGGCGTCTGGAGGCCGGACGCCCCGCTTTGCCCGCGCCCCTGGCTTCGCGGCTGGCCGGCTTGGCCGCCCTGGCCGCCGGGGAGGGGGAGCGCATCGCCGCCTGGCGCGAGAGCCTGCCCCACGGGCCGCTCACGCCCGGCCTGGCCTTCCTGCGCGCCCGGGCCGCGCTTCGCCTGGACGGGCGCGAGGCCGGCCAGGCGGCCTTGCGGGCCTTCCTCGGCCAATACCCCTGGTGCGCCCAGACGCTCCTTTCCCTGCACGACCTGCTCCGGGGCCGGGACGCCGCCCTGACGCCGCTGCCCGGCCGGCTGGCCGTCCTGCTCTATTCCTGGAACAAGGCCGAAGAACTCGGCCGCACCCTGGAAGGGATTCTGGCCAGCGACCTGCCGGATTTCCACATTTTTGCCCTGGACAACGGCTCCACCGACGCCACGCCGGACGTCCTGGCCGCCTTCGCCGCCCGGCTCGGCCCCGGGCGCTTCACGGCCCTTGGCGCGCCGGTCAACGTGGGCGCGCCGGCCGGGCGCAACTGGCTCAAGCACCTGCCCGAGGTGCTGGCCTGCGATTTCGCCGCCTACGTGGACGACGACGCGAGTCTGCCCCGCGACTGGGCCTTGCGCTTCGGCGCGGCCGTGGCCGCTTACCCCCAGGCCGGGGTATACGGCTGCCGCGTCCACGACGCCGGATGCCCGGCCGCGCTACAGGCCGCCGAGTTCCACATCGAGCCGGCCGGCCCGGCCGAGGGCCTCGCCGCCTCGGACTTGCAATTGCAAGCCCCGGACGTGGGACAGTTCGCCTACTGCCGGCCGGCCGTGTCCGTCACGGGCTGCTGTCATCTCTTCCCGACCAAGGCCCTGGCGGACGGCGGCGATTTCGACATCCGCTTTTCCCCGTCCCAGTTCGACGATTTCGACCGCGACCTGCGCGCCGCCCTGGCTGGCGGCTTCGCCGTCTGCCAGGGGCACCTGGCCGTGGGGCATCTGCGCGCCAGCGGCGGCGACGCCGCCCGGCGGCGGGCGGCCGGGGCCAACGCCCACGGCAACATGCAAAAGCTGCAAGGCAAGTACGACGCCGGCGACTTGCGGCGCCTGCGCCGCGAACAGCGCAACCGACTGTTGACCGACCTGCGCAAAAAGGCCATCTGGTTGGCCCGCCACGACCCCGGCGGCGAACGCGACAAGGAAGGGGATGCATGAGCGAGCAACGGGACGCCGCCAGGGAACTTCGGGAACTGCGCGAAAAGATTCATTATCACGACCACCGCTACTACGTCCTGGACGATCCGGAGATCGAGGACGCGGCCTACGACGCCCTTTACCGGAGGCTCAAGGAACTGGAGGCGGCCCATCCCGAGCTGGACGACCCCAATTCCCCGACTAGGCGCGTGGGCGGCAAGGTCCTGCCCGCCTTCACGGCCCGGCCCCACAGGTTGCGCATGTACAGCCTGGACAACGCCATGACCGAGGCCGAGTGGCTCGATTTCGTCGGCCGCGCCGCCAACAAGCTGGAGAAGGAAGGCGTGGCGTTTGAAAAGACGTTTTGGGTCGATCCCAAGTTCGACGGCCTGGCCCTGGAGATCATTTACGAAAACGGCGTCTACGTCGGGGCGCTCACGCGCGGCGACGGCGAGACGGGCGAGGACGTGACGGAAAACGTGCGCACGGTCAAAAACGTGCCGCTCGACCTGCGGCCCCATGCCGCCCGCAGCGGCCTGCCCGTGCCGACCCTGCTCGAGGTGCGCGGCGAGGTGGTCATGACCCGCCAGGATTTCTACGAGCTCAACGAGCGCCAGCGCGAGCAGGGGGGCAAGGTCTTCGCCAATCCGCGAAACGCCGCCGCCGGCTCGGTGCGCCAGCTCGATTCGGCCGTGTCCGCCACCCGACCGCTCACTTTTTTCGCCTACGGCGTGGGCACGTTCGATTTCGGCGGGGCCGACCCTGGCTGGGCGACCCATTCCGATGTCATGCACGGCCTGGCCGACCTGGGCCTGCCCGTGGCCAAGGAGGGCACGGTGGTCGGCGAGGCCGCAGTCTACCCGGCCTTCACGGCCCTGGGCCTGCGCCGTCAGGAACTGCCCTTCGAGATCGACGGCATGGTGGTCAAGGTGGACAGCCTGCCCTTGCAGCAGGCGCTGGGCTTTACGGACCGGGCTCCGCGCTTCGCCGTGGCGCTCAAGTTCCCCGCCCACGAGGCCGAGACGGTGCTTGAGCGAATCGACGTCCAGGTGGGCCGCACCGGCGTGCTCACCCCGGTGGCCATCCTCGCGCCCGTGTCCCTGGCCGGGGTCACGGTGTCCCGGGCCACGCTCCACAACGAAGACGAGATCAAGGCCAAGGACCTGCGCGAGGGCGACACGGTGGTGGTGCGCCGGGCCGGGGACGTCATTCCCGAGGTGGTCCGGGTCGTGACGGAAAAGCGGCCGGCGCAGGCTGGGGAATACGTCTTCCCCCACGTCTGCCCGTCGTGCGGTTCCCAGGCCGTGCGCGCCGAGGGGGAGGCGGCCTGGCGCTGCGTGAACATCGCCTGCCCGGCCATGCTGCGCCGGGGCATCGCCTATTTCGTGTCCAAGTCGGGCCTGGACATCGAGGGCCTGGGGCACAAGTGGGTGGAGTCGCTCATCGACAAGGGCATGGTCAAAACGCCGGCGGACCTGTTCGGGCTGACCGAGGCGGACCTGCTGCCCCTTGAGCGCATGGCCGAGAAATCCGCCGCCAACTTCGTGGCCGCCGTGGACGCGGCCAGGCGCGACGCCACCCTGGCGCGGCTCATCGCGGCGCTGGGCATCCGGCAGGTGGGCACGCGCACGGCCCGCACCCTGGCCGGGCACTTCACGGACCTGGACGCGTTGGCCGCGGCCACGGCCGAGGAACTGACCGCCCTGCCGGACATCGGGCCGGAGGTCGCGGGCTCGATCCGGGAATTTTTCGACAACGCGGCCAACCGCGCGCTCATCGGCCGGTTCAAGGAAATCGGCCTGTGGCCCGTGGCCGCGCCCAAGCCGGCGCAACCGGCCCCGGCCACGGCGCTTGCCGGCAAGAAGTTTCTTTTCACCGGCACGCTGCCGGACCTGTCCCGGGAGAAGGCGCAGGCCCTGGTGGAAGCGGCCGGCGGCCGGGTGGTGACGGCGGTATCGAAAAAGCTCGACTACCTGGTGGCCGGGGCCGATCCGGGCTCCAAGCTGGCCAAGGCGCAAGCGCTTGGCCTTCGCGTCCTCGATCCCGAAGAATTCCAGGCCCTCCTGGCCGAGGCCGGCACGCCCGTTCCCACGCAAAAGTCTCTTTTCGACTGATCTGCTTGGCGGCCGGGGGCGTTCCCCCTCAACAGTTCACCATGGTCATCCCCAGCCCGGCCGTGCCCATCTCGCGGAACTGGGGCGGCAGGGCCTTGCCGGTCTGGAGCATGGCCATGATGACGCGGTCCAGGTCTTCCCAGTGCTGGGAGACGATCTCGTTTCTGGCCATGAGGCAGGCGTTGTGGGCCTTGAGCGCGCCAAAGGCGTTGCGCTCGATGCAGGGGATGAGCACGAAGCCGCCCACGGGATCGCAGGACATGCCCAGGTGGTGCTCCAGGGCGATGGTGGCCGCGACCTCGGTGGTCTCCAGGGACGCGCCCGTGGCGTAGGCCAGCATGGCCGCGGCCATGGAGGAAGCCACGCCGATCTCGCCCTGGCAGCCGACTTCCGCCCCGGCCACGCTCGCGTTGTTCTTGCAGAGGTAGCCCACCAGGGCGGCGGCCAGGAGCCCCTGGCGCATGGCCTGGCGGTCGAGATTCAAGTGGTGTCGCATGACGTGGACGATGGCCGGCATGGTGCCGGCCGAGCCGAGGGTCGGGGCGGTCACGGCCAGCCGGCCGGCGGCGTTGCCCTCGGACACGGCCAAGGCGTAGCTGCTGACGAGCTGCATGAGGGCCTCGCCGCCCTGCATGCCCTTGGCCTGCTCGTGGATGCGCCTGGCCTTGCGGTGCATCTCAAAGGGCGCTGGGAGCAGTCCTTCCTCGCGCAGGCCCAGGTCCACGCCGGCGAGCATGGTGTCCAGGACCAGGTCGAGGTGGGCGTTGACCCTGGCCTCGTCCACGCCCATGACGGCCTGCTCGTTCTCGTACATGATCTCGTGCAGCTTCTTGCCGGTTTTCCGGGCCAGGGCCGTGAAGGCGGTCATGCTGCCGTAGGGGTGGACGGGCTGGCCGCGCTTTTCCTGGGGCTGGTCTTTATAGGTGAAGAATCCCCCTCCGGTGGAGTAGTATTCCCGCGAGGCCAGAACCGCGCCGTCCGGGGCCACGAGCTTCATGACCAGGGTGTTGCTGAAGGGGTAGTCGTGCTCCACGCGGTCCCAGACGATGGCGTCCTTGCCCAGGGTGAACTCCTTGCCGGCGATGACCGTGGCCCGCCTCTTGGCCGTGTCGGCCAGGTCGTCCATGACGGCCGGGTCGCAGGATTCGGGCTTCTGGCCGAGCAGCCCGGCCAGGATGGCCCGGTCCGTGCGATGGCCTTTGCCCGTGGCGGAGAGGCTGCCGTAGAGGTGCGCCCTGACCTCCTTGGCCCTGGCCAGGACGTCCGGCGGGAGGGCGGCGAGATGGGCGCGGAAGTCGGCGGCGATGCGCAGGGGGGCCAGCGTGTGGGAACTCGACGGCCCGGGCCCCACCTTGAACAGGTCCGTCACCGAGGTGACGATGACGCCGGCGGGCGGACCGGGATAACAGACGTCGCGGGGAAGCTCCGGGAAGGCCGAGGCGGGGATCCCCCGGGCCTGGGCGGGCAGGTCTCGCAGCAGTCCGGCTCCCACGGTGGTCAACACGGCGGATTTGAGGAAGAAGCGGCGGTCCATGGCGACACTCCTTGCAGGTGTTGGGGGGCGAAGGCGACAAGGCCGGCCCGGGCGCGGGCGCAACGAGCGCGGTTCAGGTCCGGCCGACCTCCACAAGGATTTTCATGGCCCCGGGCCGCGAAGCGGCGGCCAGGGCTTCGGGAAAGGCGGCGAAGGGGAACACGGCCTCGACCAGGGGCAGGACGTCCACCAGAGCGTCGCGCAAGTAGGCGGCGGCCAGCCGGAAATCGCCGCAACGCGAGCCGACGAGGCGCACTTCGTCCACCACCACCCGGGCCATGTTCACCGGTGTGGGGGCGAAGGTCGTGGTCTTGAGCACCACGGTCCCTTCGGGGCGCACGAGGTCCAGGGCGAAGGCCAGCCCGTCCGGACGGCCCGTGGCCTCGACGACCACGTCGAAGGGGCCGCACTCCGTGCGCAGGGCGGCCGTGTCGGCCCGGCGCACGGCCACGCCCTGGGCGGCGGCGATGGCCAGCTTGCGCTCGTGGCGGCCGGCCAGGACGAGGTCCGGACACAGCCGGCGCAGGCCGCAGGCGCAAAGGATGCCGAGCTTGCCGTCGCCGAGGACGAGCAGCCTGGTCGCGGCCGTGAGGTGCAGTTGCTGCCCCGGCTCCAGGGCGGCGGCCAGGGGTTCGATGAACACGGCTTCCGCGTCGCTTATCGCCTCGGGAATGGGGTGGACGAGGGAGGCCGGCATGGTGAGGTATTCGGCGAAGGCCCCGTCCTTGCCGGCGATGCCGAGGGTGGTCCGGTTCGGGCAGTGGCGCGGGCCGGCGGTCAGGCAGGTGGGGCAATGGCCGCAACCCAGGTTGATCTCCGCCGTGACGCGGCGGCCGAGCAGTTCGGGATGGTCCGGGGCGGCGTCCACCACGCCGACGAATTCGTGGCCCGGGATGCCGGAAAACCCCATGTATCCACGCAGCAGCTCGACGTCCGTGTTGCAGATGCCGGCCAGGCGCACGGCGATGCGCACTTCGCCGGGACCGGGGACGGGGTCGGGGTGGGTTTCCATGCGGACGGTTCCGCCCTCGAAGATCACGGCCCGCATGGGCACCTCCGTGTTGGGGCTGGCGCAATGGGAAAAAACATCCTAACGTATTAACGAATCATGCACAATCTTGGCACGGTGCGGCTCGGGCAGCCGGGCGCGCCGGTGGCCTTCGAGGCGAAACGGACATGACGGATGCGGCGATGCGGCGAGAGGCGGTGTTCGAGCCCGGACAGGGCGGTGGGGCGGGCACGCGCCTGGACGTTTTCTGGTGTTCCCGGCTGGCCGAGGAAAGCATCGGCCGTTCGCGCGTGCGGGCGGCCATCGACGAGGGCCTGGCCACGGTGGACGGCGCGGTCTGCCGCAAGGCCGGCCTCAAGCTGCGCGGCGGCGAGAAGCTCTCCCTCGTGCTGCCGGCAAGGCCCAGCGAAACTCCGGCCGAGGCCGGAAACCTCGGCGTGCTCTACCGCGACGAACACCTGCTCGTGCTCGACAAGCCGGCCGGGCTCACCGTGCACCCGGCCCCGGGCCTGCCCGAGGGCACGCTGGTCAATCGGCTGCTCCACCATTTTCCGGCCCTCCGGGATTTGAGCGGCGAGCGCCCGGGCATCGTCCACCGCCTGGACAAGGACACGAGCGGACTGTTGCTCGTCGCCCTGACCGAGCCGGCGCGCGCCGCCCTGGCCGCCGACTTCGCCGCCCGGCGCGTGCGCAAGACCTATCTGGCCCTGGTCCACGGCCGGCCCGAGGGAGAGGGCGGCGACATCCGCCTGCCCATCGGCCGCGACCCCCGGCACCGGCACAAGATGGCCGTGGTTCACAAGGGCGGTCGCGAAGCGCGGAGCCGCTGGCGGCTGGTCTGGAGCGCCCCGGACGGGGCGGCCAGCCTGCTCGAGGTGGACATCATGACCGGCCGCACCCACCAGATCCGGGTGCACCTGGCCGCCATGGGCCACCCCATCGTCGGCGACGCGGTCTACGGCGCCACGCCCCATTCCCTGTGGAAACGCCGGGGCGATGCCGCCGGCCGGCTGGCCGGGCGGCAGATGCTCCACGCCTGGAAGCTGTCCTTCAGCCATCCGGCGCTCGGCCGGGAGTTTTCCTTCCGCTGTCCGCCGCCGCCGGATTTCTGGCGGCTGGTGCTGCTGCTCGGCCGCCTGCCCCAGCGGGTGGGCGTGGTCGGCATGCCGGGCTGCGGCAAGTCCACGCTGCTGGCCGCCTTCGGCCAGGCCGGCCATCCGGTCTTTTCCGCCGACGCCGCCGTGGCCGCTCTCTACGCCCCGGGCGGCGGCGGGGCGCACATGCTGGCCGGTCGCTTCGGCGAGGCGGCGCTGGCCCCGGACGGCGGCGTGGACAAGAAATGGCTGCTCGAGGCCATCCTCGGCAGCGAACGGGTGCGCCGGGAGGTCATGGACCTGATCCATCCGCTGGTGCGGGGCGAGATGGAGGCGTTTTACGAGGTCAACCGGCAGGCCAAGGCCGTCTTCACCGAAGTGCCGCTGCTGTTCGAATCGGGCTGGCCCATCCAGGACGTGGCCGACCGGGTCGTCGGCGTGCGCTGCGCCGAGGGGCTCCGGCGGGAGCGGTTGACCCGGGGCCGGGGCTGGACCGGGGAACTCGCCGCGCGCATGGATGGGTGGCAGTGGCCCGAGGAGAAAAAGCTCGCCCGCTGCTGGCAGGTGGTGGACAACGACGCCGGGCCCGAGGAACTGGCCGCGAAGGCGGCCGGGGTGCTGGCGCAGCTCAAGGCGCTGCGACGCGAGGACGTTCGGACCCGCCTGGCCTGGCTCGTCTCGCGCGGCTACGCCGGCGAGCCCACGGTCCGCACCGGAGCGGGAACGTGATACCCCTTCGCGACAACGTGCCGAGCACCCGCCGGCCGCTGGTGACCTGGACCATCATCGGGCTTTGCACGCTGCTCTTTCTCTTCGAGAAGCTGCTGCCCGACCCTGTGCTTTACGAGTTCCTGCACCTCTACGGCGTGGTGCCGGCGCGCTACACCGATCCGGCCTACGCCCACGTCATGGGCTATCCCGAGGGCGGCTACGAGTCCCTTTTCACCTACATGTTCCTGCACGGCGGCTGGCTCCACTTCCTGCTCAACATGTGGGTGCTGTGGATTTTTTCCGACAACGTGGAGGAGGCGATGGGGCCGGCGCGCTTCACCGTCTTCTACGTCCTGTGCGGACTCGTGGCCGCCGGCGCGCACATTCTTTTCAACTGGAACGCCGTAGTGCCGGTCATCGGGGCCTCAGGGGCCATCGCCGGGGTGATGGGGGCCTATTTCCGGCTTTTCCCACGGGCCAGGGTGGTGACGCTCATCCCGATCATCGTCATTCCCTGGATCATCGAACTGCCGGCCGTGGTGTTCCTCGGCATCTGGTTTCTGATCCAGCTGCTTTCCGGGCTCACGGGCTCGGTCTCGGGCGGGGACGCCGCCAGCGTGGCCTTCTGGGCCCATGCCGGCGGGTTCGTGGCCGGACTGGCGCTGGTGCGCCTCTTTTTGCCTCCGGGCTGCCAGTTCTGCTTCGATCCGCGCAACCGGCGCTACGACCGGGAAGCGTAATCACGCCCGGCTTCAGAGTTCCTGGGCCACCCAGACCACGCGGCCGACCAGATGGCAGCCGTCTTCGCCGCGGGGCACGAACAGGGGCGGAATGGCCTTGTCCAGGGCCGTCAGCTCGAAGCTGTCGCGGGTGTCGTCATACCGGGTCAGGCGCACGACCAGACCTTCTCCGAGGATGTCCAGAGCGAAAAGAACGCCGGTCTCGGGGTCGGAAGCGTCGTGCGATCTGGCGGGCGGCAGGTCCTGGGACGTGTCCACCAACAGATAAGCGCCCTGGCGGATGCGAGGCTCCAGGGCGTGACCTTCCATGCGGGTGAGGAAACGCGTGGGGCCGAGTAGTCGGGACGGCAGGGCGATGCGTTCGATTTCGCGAAGCCGCCAGCGCCCGGTGCGCGGGTGCACGGCGTCCATGGCGAAGATCGGCGTCATGACGGTGCGCGCCGGGGCGTGCCCGAGGACGTCCTCGGCCAGGATGATCCGCGGATCGATGCCGTATTCCCGGCAGTGGCGCAAGGCGAGGGACCTGATTTCTTCTTCCCGGCCTTGCGAAACGTACCGAGCCGCCACTTCGAGCCTGTCGGCGGCCTTGCACTCGCCTTTGGCTTCAAGAGCCAGTTTAAGACGGGCAAGCAGGGGGTGTCGTGCGTCTTGACCCATGCATGCTCCTGTTTCGGCGAATGATAAGTCTATTTTATTTATATGTAAATATGATGTGATAAATTAATTGATGATCGCGCACAGGCACAGAAAAGAGAGGGGCAGGCGGATGGTGCGGACACTCGGCGCGCTCAGGCGAGGGCGTCAGCAGGGGCCGGTGTCGCGTCTCGCGTTATTGCGCCTCAGATCTCCTGGATGATCCAGACGGCCTTGCCGACAGGCGTGATCCCGGGGTTGTCCAGGGGGAAGTTCTGGGGTTGGTGGGCCGGGTTGTCGGCGAGCAGTGTCAGTCGTTTCAGTTCCAGGTCGCGCACGACGCGCTTGATGACGAGGCCTTCGCCGGGGATGTCCAGGGCGTAGATCTCGCCGCTGCGCAGGCGCGTGTCGTCGCCGTCGATGCCGACGTAGGCGTCGCGGCGGATGAGGGGTTCCATGCTGGTGGAATCCATCTTGACGACGATGAGGTTGGGGCGCTTGAGGCGATCGAACAGGGGGATGGTTTCCAGGGGATCGCGGCGCCAGGCCCCGGTGTCGGGATCGGTGGGATGCATGGCGAACACCGCGGCCTTGGCCGGGGCGGCGGCATAATCGCCCAGGGGGTCGCGCACGGCCGCGCCGAGAGTGAAATCTTCCCGACGGGAGACGGGTTCCTGGCCGTAGAGTACCCAGTCCGGTTCGAGGCCGAGAGAACGATACAGCGTGACGAGCCAACCATCGGGAATCGTGTTTTTCTTTTTGGCGTCTGAAATACTGGACTGCTTGATGCCAAGAAGATGGGCGATCTCGGTCTGGGTTCTGGTGCGCGTGGCCGCTTGAATCCGGGCATAGGCGTCTTCAAAGGCGTCTGGCTTCACGGGAGCTCCTGTAGCGCGGCATGAGGCAATTGGATTGGATAAGTAAGTCTATAAAAAATCTATGCTCCGAACCGTTTCTTTGAATCGATTACATCGCTTTGAAAAGTGCGTCAATGTGAGGACTCCGTGCGTACGGTTTCCGATTGAACAGCACGATCCCAACAGCATCATTGCCGGCACTCAGGCTCGGCTGCGGGAGGCACGCCACAACGCCTCCCGCAGGGGATGCGATCTTCCACTGTCGCAGTGTGACGCGTCGGTCATATTTCCTGGAAAATCCAGACCACGCGACCGATCACACGTTCGACGGCGGTTTCGGCGGTCAAGGCCTGATCCGTGAAGGCCGTGTTTTCCGAACGCAGGATGAAGCGGCCGGTTTCCGTCTCGTGCAGCAAGCGTTTGATGACGAGTCCTTCCACAGGCATGTCCAGGGCGTAGAGGGCTCCGGAACGGATGGTCCGGCGTTCCTTGTCGATGCCAACGTAGGCTCCGCGGGCGATAAGGGGCTCCATGTCGTTCTCGTCCATACGCACCACGGTCAGGGAGGGGCGATAGAACTGCTCGGGCACGGTGACTGTCTCGACGATGCTTTCCTTCCAGCCGCCCTGGCCCTGGTCCGGCGCGGACATGGCGCTGACGGGCATCTGGTAGTGCTTGGGCTTGCGGCCGTAGGCATCGCCGCCCTCCCTGACCTGGAGCGCGCCGCCGCGTTGCTCGCCCAGGAACTGGGGGGCTTCGCCGTCGATGATCCAGTTCGGGTTGAGGTTGTATATTTGGTACAGCTTGATCAGCCAACTGTCGGGGATCGATTGCCTGCGTTTGGCATCGGAGATGCTGGACTGGCGGATATCGAGCAGCTTGGCGATCTCCACCTGGGTCCGCATGCCAGTGGACTTCTTGATGCGATCAAAAGCTTCATCGAACCGGTTGCTGGTTTCGGGGGTATTGACTTCAGTCATGAATCCTCCAACGCTCCGAGTTTCCATATCAAGAAGATGCACAGAGAGGTTGTCGATGAAACGACTCTCTATTTCTCGTCAGATATGCTGGTTGTTCCACGTTGATACCACAGTTCGTCCGAACTTGACAATCTCAGTATCAGTTTATTTTATTTCAATACGTAAAGTTGTATCGGTAATTGTTGTTCAGAGTACGATTAATACTAATCACAATATCGCTCTCGCTTTTGATCGTTGTCATTACTTGGCATATTTGTGAAAACGATACGCCAGAGCTAGCCTGTTGTACGTCGATTGGATGGCAATTTGTTGTAATACAACAAAATAGATATCGGCTTTCACCGACATCGCCTGCTTGGTCATGTCGCTGTCTGGACACGGGATCGTCCCGCCAACCTGTGGGTATGATGCCTTGGAGAGTGGGAGAGGACGTGAGATCATCAAACCAGAGGCGCGCTTTTCGTCCGAGAAGCGGGATGGGCGTTTTCTCCGCAGGACGTCGTATTTTTTCAAACCCCGCAAAATGAAATGAAAAATTGCGGAATATTGAGGACGTCGTCGACGCCTGGACGAGTTACGCGTCCTTGTCGGGATTGTCAACGAATAATATACTGATTGAATATATAATTATAACCAATGCGACATGGAAATACGTCAAAAATGTTATAGAAGCGACGCCAAAACGCCATAATAGGCTTGGCCGAGACTGATGCAGCCGTCGTTGGGAGGCATGAGCCGGTGCGTCAACGGCACAAGGCCCTGGCGTGAAAGCGCCGCCGGCAACAGTGTCGCCAGGGTCCGGTTCTGCATCACGCCGCCGCTTAAAGCCACGCGCCAAACGCCCGTCCGATCGGACAGCAGCCGCGCCAGGGCGGCGAGTCCCGCCACCAGGCCCAGATGAAACCGTCGGGCCACGCGCCCCGCCGGTTCGCCCCGCGCCGCGTCGGCAAGCACCTGGGCGAAAAGCGCCAGGGTGTCCAGGCGCACCGGCGCGGTCGCGGCATCGACAGGGCAGGCGTAGGCCCCGGTCTCGGACATGTCCTGGGCTCGTTCGAGAAGAATGGCTGCCTGCCCCTCGTAGTCGATGCGCCGGCACAGCCCCAGGGCGGCGGCCACGGCGTCGAACAGCCGGCCGCAGCTCGTGGTCGCCGGGCAGTTGAAATCCTTCTCCAGCATGCTTCCCACCAGCTTCGAGGCGCTCTCCTGCCCGGCCAGCCAGGGCCAGGGGTGTCCCGTGCCGGCCCTCTCCCCCAGGGCGAAGGCGCAGGCCTGGGCCGTGCGCCAGGGTTCGCGCACGGCCGCGTCCCCGCCGGGCAGGCGCACGGGCGAAAAATGCCCCAGCCGCTCGTGGCGCTGGCGTGCGGGATCGACCAGCAGGCATTCCCCGCCCCAAAGCGTGCCGTCTTCGCCGAGCCCCACGCCGTCCAGGGCCAGCCCCAGCACCGGATCGCGAAGCCCGTGCTCGGCCAGCACGGCGTAGATGTGGGCGGCGTGGTGCTGTAGGCGCAACACCGGCCAGTCCGTCTGCTCCAGGGCCAGGCGCGTGCTCGGATAGTCCGGGTGCAGGTCGGCCACGCAGGCCTCAGGGGTCGCCCGCAGCACGGCGCGCATATGCTCCATAGTCTCCCGGTAGAAGCCGAAGGTTTCAAGGCTCTCCAGATCGCCCACATGCTGGCTGACGAAGGCCTCGCTGCCTTTGGTCAGGCACAGCGTGGCCTTGAGCATGGGGCCAAGCCCAAGCACCGTCGGCCCGGACACGGGAAGCGTCACCGGGGAAGGCACGTAGCCCCGGGCGCGACGCAGGAAGAGCACGGGCGCGACCGGGCCGTCGTCCGGCGCTTCTTCGACCGTAAGGGGCCTGGCCACCGAGTCGTCGGTGCGGATGAGGATGTCGCGGTCGTGCAGCAAAAAGACGTCGGCGATATGCCCCAGGCGAGCGAGCGCCTCGCGGTTGCCGAGGCTGATGGGTTCGCCGCCGGCGTTGCCCGAGGTCATGACCAGGGCGGGGGGACGGCCAGGACCCGCCGCTTCCGCATAAGCGGCCAAAAGCAGGTGGTGCAGCGGCGTATAGGGCAGCATGAGCCCGATCTCGTCGGTGTCCGGCGCGATCCCCGCCGCGAGGCCGTTTCCCGGCCGGGCCGGGGCCAGCACGATGGGGCGGACGGTACCCGAAAGAAGCGCTTCGGCCCGGGCGTCCAGGCGCGCCAGCCGGCCGGCGGCGGCAAGATCGGGCGTCATCACGGCCAGGGCCTTGGACGGCCGGCCCTTGCGTCGGCGAAGGGCCGCCACGGCGGCATCATCGGCGGCGTCGCACACCAGATGAAAGCCGCCCAGGCCCTTGACCGCGGCCACGGCCCCCCGGGCCAGCCGCTGCGCCAGGGCGGCGACGGCCGCATCGCCTTCGGCCAGGCGCGCGCCCGAGGCGTCGGTCAGCCAGACCCTGGGGCCGCAGGCCGGGCAGGCCACGGGCTCGGCGTGGAAGCGCCGGTCGGCCGGATCGGCGTATTCGGCGGCGCAGTCCGGGCACAGCGGGAAGCAGGCCATGGAGGTCGTTTCCCGGTCGTAGGGAATGGCCCGGGTGATGGTGTGGCGGGGGCCGCAGTTGGTGCAGTTGGTGAACGGATAACGGTAGCGCCGGTTGGTGGGATCGGCCATGTCGGCCAGACAGTCCGGGCAGGTGGCCACGTCCGGGCTTATCAGCACGTTGTGGCCGGCCCCGGCCGCGCTTTGGCCGATGCGAAAGGCCGTTTCCCCCAGCGCCGGCACGGCCTCGACCGCGTGGCGGGTGAGCCGGGCCAGGGGCGGAACCTCCGCCGGCAGGCGCTCGCCGAAGGAACGTACCGCCCCGGGCGCGCCCTCGACCTCGATGACCACGCCCTCGGGCGTGTTGCGCACGCAGCCGCCAAGGGCAAGTTCCGTCGCCAAACGGTAGACGAAAGGACGAAATCCCACGCCCTGGACCTGGCCGGCGACGATGTGCCGGCAACGCACGTGATGCGACATGGCGGGAAGGTACAGGGCTTTGCCGGCGTGTCAACGCCTGAGGCCAAGGCCCACCAGGAGACTGCGCAGCCGCCCCTGGACGAACCGCTTGGGCTCGAAAGTGAGCGCCGCCAGGGCGTTGGGCGTCTCGAACCCGGTCGCGTCGAAGGCCGTAAGGCCCTCCAGGGGATAGTCGAGGTCTTGCGGCCGGACGCCGCCAAGCCCTTGCCGCGTCGCCTCGGCCCAGAGCGGCACATCGTGCGGGGCGAGGCCCAACAGCGTGCAGACGGCCGTGTCCAGGGCCAGGGGGCTGGCGGATGCGCCGAGCAGGCCCAGGGGAAAGGCTTCGCCGCCCACCGGGCCGGCTTTGTGCATGGCCACGATGCCGTCGAGCAGTGACGTGGACGGCGGCAGGGCGGCCAGCACGTCGAGGATCATGCGGGCGAAGGCGCTCCTGTCCTTGCCCAGGCGCTGGTGGGCCAGCGATTTGCGAAAGCCGCACACGCAGCCGAAAAAATTCTTCGTGGCCAGGGTCATGCCCATCTGGTCGTGGCATTTGAGCCGGGCCAGGTTGAGGATGTGGTCCGCCTCCAGGGCCAGGGCCGAGACGCCGATGGTCCCGCCGTGGGCCAGGCGCAGGGCGCGCGGCCCATCCAGGCTCGCCACGGCCACAGGCAGGTCGGCCAGCGCTTCGGTCAGCCCGGCCAGCCGGGCCATGATGCGGCCGGTGCCGAAAGCCGGGGAATCGGCCACGGTGACCGCCGCCCCCCGCGACAGGGCGAACAGGCAGGCCGCGCGCACGATGCGGGGATGGCTGCACGACAAGGCGGTGTTTTTCGGGGCCACCAGATTGGGCTTGACCAGCACCCGGTCGCCGCGACCCACGGGACAGCCGGCGGCTTCGAACAGCCCCGCCACAAGCGCATCGAGACCGGACGCGTCATAACCGCCGACACGGCGCAGTGAAACGGGATAGCGGCTCATGAGGGAAGAATGCCTCCGGCGGCCGGGGGGGATAATCCCCCCCGGACCCCCTTGACGGGG
>JAEWCY010000080.1 GCA_023390395.1 Pseudomonadota bacterium
TTGTGCTTACGGTAGCCGCCCTCCGAGAGCACGCCGGCGATCAACTCGGTCGCAACCGGGCTCGGACCGCCGAAGCCTGTCGCGAGCTGGAGATCGATCAGACCCTCGATCCAGTCCGCCCGGGCAGCGATGTAGCCGCAGCGAATGGAGGCCGACAGCGTCTTGGAGAAACTGCCGATCCGGATCACGCGGTCGAGACCGTCGAGAACCGCGAGGCGCGGCGAGGGCTCGGGCTCGAAATCGGCGAAGATGTCGTCCTCGACGATGATGGTTTCACCGGTCGCTGCCGCGTTGAGGATGCGATGCGCCACCTGCGGGGCGAGCGTCGCGCCCGTCGGGTTGTGGATCGCCGAATTGGTGATGTAGAGGCGAGGGCGCTCGGCGGCAAGCGCCGCCTCGAAGGCCGCGACATCCGGCCCTGAAGGCGTATGGGGCACGCCGACCGCCCGTGCCTGATGTGCTTTCAGGAGTGCCTGGAAGTTGAAATAGCAGGGGTCGTCCACCAGCACCGTATCACCGGGCTCGAGCAGGAAGCGGCAGACGAGGTCCAGGGCATGGGTGGCGGATTCGGTCAGCAGGATGCGGTCCGGCCCGGCCTCGACGCCGCTGGCGGCCAGCCGCCGGGAGAGGACCTGGCGCAGGGCGGGCAGGCCTTGGGGCGGGGCGTAGTCCGCGAGGCCGGCGGCCTCGCCTCGGGCCAGGGCGCGCAGGGCCCGGCGCAGGGCCGCCTCGGGCATCCACGAGGCGGGAAGCCAGCCGCAGCCAGGCCTCAGCGCGTCGTCGCCGGCCTCCAGGGCCTGGCGCGAGATCCACAGCGGATCGACCTCCCGGTCGAGCCTCGGCCCTATGGCGGCCAGGGAAAGGGGAGCCAGCGGGCCGGACACGTAAAAGCCCGAACCGGGCCGCGACCGGACCAGGCCCTGGGCCGCCAGCCGTTCGTAGGCCTCCACCACGGTGGATACGGAAAGCCCCATGGCCTTCGCCTGGGCGCGCACCGAAGGCAGCCGCGCCCCGGGAAGCAGCGCGCGCGCCGCGATCCGGTCGCGGACCTGGGCCATGACGCGCGCGATCCGCGTGCCGGCGCGTCCGTCGTCCGGGTCCTTTTTCATCCGTTATGCTCCGATGGTCAGAACAGTTTTGCCTAATTGTGTTGGATTGTCCCTGGAAGGTCAACGCCTCGTGTCCGAAAGAAACGGGAAAAGCGGGGCGCGCATGGACAGGACGACCGTCGGCTGGGTCAACGGCTGCATCGGCATGGTGATTTTTTCCGGCTCGCTGCCGGCCACGCGGGCGGCGGTCATGGGCTTCGAGCCCTTTTTCCTCACCGCGGCCCGGGCGGCCGTCGCCGGGCTCCTGGCCCTGGCGCTCCTGGTCCTGCTGCGGCAGCGGCGTCCCGACAGGCGGGACCTGCCGCCGCTTGCCGTGGTGGCCGGGGGCGTGGTCATCGGGTTCCCGCTGCTGTCGGCCCTTGCCTTGCGCCATGTCTCCGCCGCCCATTCGCTGGTTTTCATCGGCCTCCTGCCCCTGGTCACGGCCGTTTGCGGCGCGTGGCGCGGCGGCGAGCGCCCCGGCCCGGCCTTCTGGGCCTTCTCGGTCCTCGGCGGCGTCCTGGTCGCGGCCTACGCCGCCGGCCAGGGCGAAGCGTCGCTCCCGGGCGACCTCCTCATGCTCGCCGCCGTCCTCGTCTGCGGCCTGGGCTATGCCGAAGGCGGCCGGCTTTCCCGCCGGCTCGGCGGCTGGCAGGTGATCTCCTGGGTCCTGGCGCTCTCCCTGCCCGTCACCCTCCCCCTTGCCGTGTGGGCCATGCCCCGGTCCTTCGCGGCCGTGGACGCGGCCGCCTGGGCCGGGCTGGCCTACGTGTCCCTCGGCAGCATGCTGCTCGGCTTCGTGTTCTGGTATCGCGGCCTGGCCCTTGGCGGCATCGCGGCCGTGGGGCAGCTGCAGCTGCTCCAGCCCTTCCTCGGCCTCGTGCTGGCGGCCCTGCTGCTCGATGAGGCGGTGAGCCCGGCCATGCTCGGGGCGGCGATCGGCGTCGTGGCCTGCGTGGCCGGGGCACGGAAGTTCGCCGCCTGAACGCGACGCGACTTTTTTTCGGAAGTCGTGGAATAAAAAGGCGTGCAAGGCGTATGTCGAGTGAACCACCTTTGCGTCACGGGGATGGGATGGACAAGGACATTGCGCTGCTCATGGCGGAAATCCCGCATCTGCGCCGGTATGCGCGGGCGCTGGCCCGCGACCCGCAGACGGCCGAGGATCTGGTGCAAAGCTGCCTGGAACGGGCGCTTCGCCGCTTCCACCAATGGCAGCGGGACCGGCGCTTGCGCCCCTGGCTGCTGGCCATCATGCACAACCTCCATGTCAGCGCGGTTCGTCGTCGCGCCGGCGAGCCCGCGTCCGTGCCGCTGCACGAAACCATGGCCGCGGCCACGGCCGGCGACCAGGAGACGCGTCTCGACGCGAAGCGCGCGCTGGAGGCGGCGCGGGAGCTGCCGGAAGACCAGCGCCTGGCCGTCCTGCTCGTTGGCGTCGAGGAAATGAGCTACAAGGACGCGGCCGAGGTGCTCGGCATCCCCGTCGGCACCTTGATGTCCCGCCTGCACCGCGGACGGGAGCAATTGCGCCGGCTGCTGGGACTGGCCAAGGTCGTGCCCCTGCCCCGGCGGGCGAAGTGACCAGGGAGGACGGAACCATGAGCGCCGACCGACACCGTGCCGTGACCATCGAAGAGCTGCATGCCTACGTCGACGGGCAACTGCCTCCGGAGCGCATCCCCGAGGTCGAGGCCCATCTGCGGGCCGATCCGCAGGCGGCGGCCCGGGTGCGCGACTACCGGGCCATCAACGCGGCCCTGCGCGCCGCCCTGGACCCGGACCTGCCGGACCCGGCCCTGCCGGAAGACGGGGACGCGCCGTCGCCTCGACCGGCCCCCCTGCCGGCGCGCCGCCGTCCGTGGCTGGGTCTGGCCATGGCGGCCGCCTTCGCCGGGCTGCTCGTCGGCGGGGCCGGGGGCTGGCTGTCGCGCGGCTACCTGCAGGGCGACGCGCCGGAGATGCAGGCGTTGGCCCGCCACGCCGCGGCGGCCTACCAGGTGTTCGCCCCGGACGTGATCCATCCCGTGGACATGGCGGAATCGGACCGGCTGGCGGCCTGGCTGTCCAACCGCATGAACATGGATTTCCCCGTGCCGGAGCTGAGCCAGGCCGGCTTCCGGCTGGTGGGCGGCCGGCTCATGGTGGGCGACGGCCGGCCGGCCGGCATGCTCATGTACGAAAACGGCCAGGGCCGGCGCATCGTGCTCTACGTGCGCAACGACCTGCCGGCCGGCGATCCGACCAGGATGCGCCACGAAAGCACGGCCGCCGGCGTCGCCGTCTACTGGCGGGACGCGGCGGCGGGCTTCGCCCTGGCCGGCGGCTTTCCCGAGCCGGAGCTGCGCTCCATCGCCAACCTCATCCGCGCCCGGTTCACGTCGTAGTCGACGGATAAATCCCGCTCCCCAGGGAATAAGGGCGGCTCCTTCGCCGTATATGTCCGTGAAGGGACGTCTTCGGCCCCACGGCGGCCCCGGCCCGGGAACGCTCCCGGGCCGGGCGGCCCTGGCCGAACTTGAACGCAACAACCTCGGGAGAACACCATGAACAAGATTCGGACAGCGATTGTCGGCGCGCTCGTCGCCGCCATGGCCTTCGGCGCGACGGCGGCCTTCGCCCAGGAGACGCTCTCTCTCTACGGCCCGGGCGGTCCGTATCCGGCCATGCGCGAAGCCGCCGCCGCCTTCGGCCAGGCGCGCGGCGTCCGTCTCGAAGTGACGGCCGGCCCCACCGGCAAATGGCTGGACAAGGCCAAGGGGGACGCGGACCTCATCTTCAGCGGCGCGGAGAACATGATGACCGATTTCGTCAAGGCCATGGACGGCCGCATCGACGAGGCCAGCATCACCCCGCTCTACCTGCGCCCCTCGGCCATCCTCGTCAGGCCGGGCAACCCCAAGGGGATCAAGGGCGTGGCCGACCTCTTCAAGCCCGGGCTCAAGGTCCTCGTGGTGCAGGGAGCCGGGCAAAACGGCCTGTGGGAGGACGTGGCCGGCCGCAAGGGCGACATCCGCAGCGTCAAGGCCCTGCGCGGCAACATCGTCGCCTTCGCCGCCAACAGCGCCGAGGCGAGAAGCCTCTGGACCGAGAGGACGGACATCGACGCCTGGCTCATCTGGAACATCTGGCAGGTGGCCAACAAGGACCTGGCCTCGCTGGTGCCCACGGAAAAGGATTACACCATCTACCGGGACTGCGGCGTCGCCCTGACCAAGCAGGGCAAGGAGAAGCCCCTGGCTAGGGAGTTCGTGGCCTTTCTCCAGTCCAAGGAAGGGGCGGCCATCTTCGCCAAGTGGGGCTGGCTGACCGACGCGCCCCGCTGATTCCGCCGTCCTCGCGACGGCGGGCGGGACAGGCGCGGGAAGGTCCGCGCGCAAGCGAGGCAGGGCAGGGGGACGGCCTGGGAAGGTCCCCCTGCCCTGCCTCGCACGGCGGAAGCCGCAGGCAGGCGGGATGACGCCTTGCGCGACAATGAAATGCGCAGCTGCCCGCAAGGTGCTTCGGATAGGCGGCTTCCATGAAGCAACGTTGAGTTTTTTTACTAGATTGCGTTTGTATTGGAATATTGTTTTCCGGGAAGCGTATATCCTTGCAGAGCATCATTTTAGCAAGGAGGCAACATGAAACGTTTCTGCGTGCTGGCTCTGGGTTTTGTCCTGGCGTTTGCGGCGGCGGTCTGGGCCGCAGACCAGACGCCCCTGTCGCCGAACGGCCTGAAGATGCCGCCGGGCTTCGAGAACTGGGCGGTGATTTCCATCTCGCACCGTCTGGACAACAAGAGCATGCGCGTCATCCTCGGCAACGACGTCGCCGTCAAGGCCGCGCGCGACGGGCGGATCAACCCCTGGCCGGACGGGTCCGTCCTGGCCAAGGTGGTCTGGAAGGAGAAGCCCGAGGAGGGCTGGCCGGACGCCATCGCTCCGGATGCGCTGGTGCATGCCGAATTCATGTACAAGGACAGCAAGCGGTTCGCGGCCAACGGCTCGGGTTGGGGCTGGGCGCGCTGGCTCGGCAAGGAGCGCCGGCCCTACGGCCAGGACGCCGGGGTCGAAGGCGAATGCATCCGTTGCCACGCCCCCCTGCGCGACAGGGACTGGGTCTTCACCGTTCCGGCCCCCATGCCCTGACCGGAACGGGCGTTGCCAACGTCGCCGGCGGGGAGGCTCCCGGAAGCCGCCCTGGCCGGCGACGGCGGGAGAGCGCCTGGGGCGAGGCGGACAGGGGCCTTTTTCGTCGCCGGGCGCGGGCGACGCGACAGCGCCTCGCCGCCCCGGCCGGCGCGACGAGGCGGACACCAAGCGCCGGGTTGGCGACCAGCCCGGGCGGAGCCGTTTCCATGCAGCATCGGCGTATCTTTTCCAGGCCCTTGTCCTTCCGCAACTCCCTCCTCATCGTGCTGGCGTCGCTCGGCGTGGTGTTTTCGCTTGTGGGGGCGACCGTCATCGGCCTGCTTTCCCGCAGCGAACTGGAGCGCACGACGGGCGACTACCTGGAAGACCTCGCCTTCCAGATGGCCGACAAATTCGACCGGGGCATGTTCGAACGGCAGCGGGAGATCGTGCTGCTGGCGCGCCGCTCCGTGCTGCGGGACGCGGCCACGCCGGCGGCCCGCAAACGGGCCGTGTTGGAGGACGCCAAGGCGACGCTTCCCATCCATGCCTGGATCGCCGTGGTCTCGCCCGAGGGGCGGGTGGTCGCAGCCACCGGAGGCGTCTTGGAAGGGCAGGACATTTCCGAGCGCCCCTGGTTCCAGCCCGGGCTCAAGGGGCCTTACGTGGGCGACGTGCACAGCGGGGCGCTCCTGGCCGGCTGCCTTCCGTCGCCGGCGGACGGCAACCTCCGCTTCGTCGACGTGGCCGCCCCCCTTTTGTCCGAAGACGGCCGCCTGGTCGGCGTGCTGTGCTCGCACCTCACCTGGGAATGGGCCAGGGAGGTCGAGGAGTCGCTTTTTCGCGACCTGAAGCGCGGGCGCGACATCGAGCTGTTCGTCTACAGCGGCGCGGGCGAGCCGCTGCTCGTGCCCGCGGGCTCCCGTCCCGGGCAGTGGCCCCGCCTCGACGTTCTCTATCCGGGCCGGCGCAACGCGGCGGGAAACGCCGTGCTGCGCTGGCCCGACGGCGAATATGTCACCGGCTTCGCCCCGGAAGGCGGCTACCGCGACTATCCCGGGCTGGGCTGGACCGTGCTCGCCAGGCAGAAGGCCGCCGTGGCCTTCGCCCCGGCCCAGGCCCTTCTCGTCAGGGCGCTTTTCGTCGGCGGGGCCATCGGCCTGCTGGCCGTGCTGCACGGGCTTGTCGCCTCCGGGCGGCTGACGCGCCCGCTGGCCTCCATCAGCCGGGCGGCCGAGGCGATCCGCCGGGGCGATCTGGGCGTGCGCATCCCCGTGCTCGACAGCCCGGCGGAGCTGGCCGCCCTGTCGCAGTCCCTGGGCGCCCTCGTGGCCGCGCTGCTCTCCAAGAACCAGGCCTTGTCCGCCGCGCGCGCGTCCCTGGAGGAAAAGGTCCGGGAACGCACGGCCGCGTTGCTCAACAACCAGCAATTGCTGCTGCAGACGCAACGCATCGGCAAGGTCGGCGGCTGGACGCGCAACAGGGACGGCACGTCGCGGCAGTGGACGGCGGAAACCTTCCGGTTGCTGCGCCTGCCCGAGGGCCCGACCCCGGATGCGCGCATCGTGGGCATGCTGTTCGCGCCCTCGGACCAACGGCTCCTCGAAGACGCCATGGAAAAAGCCTGGGGCACCGGCGAAACCTTCGACCTGGACCTGCAGCTCGCGGATCGCGGCCAGGGACGCCGCTGGCTGCGCGTCATGGGCAAGCGGGACGTGGCGCAAGGTCCCCCCGCCCTCTCGGGCATCGTGCAGGACGTCACGGACCAGGTCCTCTTGAAGGAACTGCACGAGGACATGGACCGCATCGCCCGCCACGACCTGAAGTCCCCCCTCAACGGCATCGTCACGCTGCCGCAATTGATGCTGGAAGACCCCAACCTCACGGACGAGCAGCGAGAATACCTCAAGATGATCCGCGAGGCCGGCGTCGGCATGCTCGACATGATCAACCTTTCCCTGGCCCTGTTCCGCATGGAGCAGGGGACGTACGCCGTGTCGCCGCGATCGGTGGACATGCTCGAACTGCTGCGTCGGGTGCTCGGCGACCAGACCGGCCTGATCCGTTCCAAGGGCTTGTCCGTGAGCGTGGCGTTGGAGGGCCGGCCCGTCGACGAAACGACGCAGGGTTTCGCCCTGGCGGAAGAGGTATTGAGCTACGCCCTGCTCGCCAATCTGGTCAAAAACGCCCTGGAGGCCATGCCCGCCGGCGGTACGCTGCACGTCAACCTGAGCCGGAGACAGGATTTCTACGTCGCCTTGCGCAATGGGGGCGAAGTCCCGGCCGCGATTCGCGACAAGGTCTTCCAGAAATACGTCACCGGCGGGAAACAGGGCGGAACCGGACTCGGCATGTACTCCGCCAGGCTCATGGCCAGGACCATGGGGGGGGACTTGCTGCTCGACGCGTCGGAACCGGGCCACACGACCCTGCATCTCCGACTGCCGTTGCCCAAGGCCTCGTAGAGAGGGGCAGGCGAACGCGGCGCGGCCGGCCGCAGGGGGCGATCCCGCCTGGCGTGGCGGTCCAAGAAAGGAGGGGCGGCCCGTGCCGCACGGGGCGTCGGGTGCGGCGGGCCTCCCGCGCGGGGGGCCCGCCGTCGCGGATCACAGCCCGCCTCAGGCCGGGCGCAGGCCTTCCTCGCCCTCCACGTAGGCGGCGTCGCAGGTCGGGCAGCGCAGGGAGGCGTCCAGCTTCTCGCCGCAGGCGCACATCCAGCCGATGCGCCGGGCCGGGTTGCCGACCACCAGCGCATGGTCCGGCACGTCGCGGGTGACCACCGAGCCCGCGCCCACGAAGGCGTAGCGCCCGATCACATGGCCGCAGACGATGGTGCAGTTGGCCCCGAGCGTCGCGCCCTTGCGCACCAGCGTCTGGCGCACCTCGTGCATGCGCGGGATATGGGCCCGGGGATTGAAGATGTTGGTGAAGACCATGGACGGGCCGCAAAAGACGTCGTCCTCCAGGGTCACGCCCAGGTAGACCGACACGTTGTTCTGGATCTTGCAGCCGTCGCCCACGCTCACGTCCGGCCCGACCACCACATTTTGGCCCACGTTGCACTTGCGGCCGACCTTCGACCCCTTGAGCACGTGGCTGAAGTGCCAGATCTTCGTGCCCGCGCCCACGCTCGCCCCGGCGTCCACCAGGGCGGTGGGATGCACGAAATGGTCTGGCGCGTTTCCGGCCGGCGACTCCTCGGCCAGGGTCACGGGCAGGGCTCCGTTTTCCAGGGACTTCTGGCTGGCGTTGAGCACGCGCAGCACCCGCAGGCCCTCGCGACCGTCGGTGCGGGCCGGCCGGCCCGAGGCCATGCAGTCCAGGAAGTGCTGGCATTCCAGGCGTAGCGGCTCGCCTTGCGGGATGTCCACGCGCTGGGCCTCGGCCTTGACCGGCACGGGCATCTGGTTCTCCCAGCGGATGGCGTGGGGGTAGAGCTGGAGCTTGTCGGCCCAGGGCAGGGTGTCGTCGAACACGGCCATCTTGCGCTCGCCGACCACCACCAGCTTCTGCTCCTTGAACGGGTGCAGCCAGGACACGAAGATGTGGGCCTTCATGCCCGAGGCGAAGTCCATGTGGGTGGTGGTCACGTCGGCGATGGCGTGGTGCAGGTAGTAGCCGCCGGTGGTCTGCACGGCGCTCGGCTCGCCGCCGGCCAGGGTCAGGATCATGGAGATGTCGTGGGGGGCGAACGACCAGAGGATGTTCTCCTCGCGCCGGATTTTGCCGAGGTTCAGGCGGTGGGAGTAGATGTAGTCGATGCGGCCGAGCTCCCCGGCGGCGGCCATTTCCTTGAGCGCCAGGAAATGGGGGTGGTACTGGAGCAGGTGGCCGACCATGAGGGTGAGCCCCCGGCTCTCGGCCAGGGCGATGAGCTCGCGCGCCTCGGCCTCGACCAGGGTCATGGGCTTTTCCACCAGCACGTGCTTGCCGGCGGCAAGCGCCGCCTTGGCGATGGCGTAGTGGGTCTCGGCCGGGGTGGCCACGGCCAGGCCGGCGACCGTCGGGTCGGCCAGCACGGCGGCGAGGTCCGTGGCGCGCGGCACGTCGGGCAGGGTGGCGGCGTAGCCGTCGAGGAGCGGGCGGCTCGGGTCGCAGATGTGGCGCAGAGCCCCCAGGTTGTGGAAGTTGCGCACCAGGTTCTTGCCCCAGTACCCGGCTCCGACCACGGCCACACCCAGGGGGTTGGCCGGCTTTTCCGTGATGTCGGTCATGGCGTGGATCCTTGTTAAGCGTGCAGCACGGCCGCTTTGACGGCGGCGACGATGTCGCCCTGGACGTCGGCGGTCAGGTAGGGGTGCATGGGGAGGCTTAAGACCTGCTCGCTGGCGGCCAGGCTCTCCGGGAAGTCTCCGGGCGCGTGGCCGAGGCCGGCGAAGGCGGTCTGGGTGTGCAGGGGCTTGGGATAGTAGACCATGCTCGGCACGCCGGCCTCGCGCAGGGCGGCGGCCACGGCGTCGCGGCGGGAAAGGCGCAGGGTGTACTGGGCCCAGGCGCAGCGGCAGTCCTCGGGCACGACGGGCAGGGTCAGGCCCGACAGGCCGGCCAGGCCGGCGGCGTAGCGCGCGGCCGCGGCGTCGCGGGCGTCGAGCTCGCCCGGAAAGGCCGGCAGCTTGGCCAGGAGGATGGCCGCCTGCAGCGTGTCCAGGCGGCAGTTGAGGCCCACGCGCACGTTGTCGTACTTGTGCCCGCCCTTGCCGTGGACGCGGATGGAGCGCAGCGCCTCGGCCAGTTCGTCGTCGTCGGTGAGCACCGCGCCGCCGTCGCCGAAGCAGCCGAGCGGCTTGGCCGGGAAGAAGCTGGTGGCCCCGGCCGTGCCGAGCGCCCCGGCCATTTTGCCCTTGTAGACGCCGCCGAAGCCCTGGGCCGCGTCCTCGAGCACGGCCAGACCATGCTCCCGCGCCACGGCCGCGATGGCGTCGTAGTCCGCCGGCAGGCCGAAGAGGTCCACCGGGACGACGGCCCTGGGCCGCAGCTTGTGGGTCATGGCCGCCACGGGCAGGGGGTGCGTGGTGGGGTCCTGGGCCTTCACGGCATGGATGGCCTGGGCCAGCCGGGCCGGGTCGATGTTGTAGGTGCGCGGATCGATGTCCACGAACACCGGAGTCGCGCCGAGCAGGGCGATGACCTCGGCCGTGGCGATGAAGGTGAACGGCGTGGTGAAGACCGCGTCGCCCGGGCCCACGCCCCAGGCCAGCAGGGGCATGAGCAGGGCGTCGGTGCCCGAGGCGCAGGACACGGCGTGGCGCGTGCCGGCGAAGGCGGCCAGGGCCGTTTCCAGCTCGGCCACTTCCGGGCCCATGATGAATTTTCCGTGGGCCAGCACGGCGTCCATGCGGGCGCGGATTTCGGGTTCGAGGACGGCGAACTGGGCCTTGAGGTCGATGAAGGGGATGGGCATGGGGGTTCCCTGGGCGCGCCTTTTGGCGGCGCGGCAGCGTGTTGGCGTGGTCAGGCCGAAAGGCCGGCGGCGGTACCTGACGTTTGCGGCCGGGCCATGCGAGGCGCGGGCGGGGCGGCGCAGGAGCCGCGCCCGCCGGAACGCCAGGGGCCGGCAGGACGGGAAGTCGGGGCAAGGGCCATGGGTGCGGCCTGCGCCGCGGCTGCGGCACGGGCCACCGGCGCGACGAAGCTCGAAGCAATATCCATGCGATACCAAAGGCGATGACTTTTGGCGCGGAGCGCTGCCGCTTCTTTCCTGCGATACCCGGCCCGTGTCAAGGGGCGCGTCGGGCCTGCCGCCGACGCACAAGGAGGAGAAAGGCGGCCGTCGCGACAAGCAGGAAAAGCACCATGACGCCCTGGCGGCGGTAGTCCGCGTCGAGCATCCAGGCCCCGGTGCTCTCGAGATAGCGGCCCCAGACCTCGGGCTGGCTTTCCATGGGGCGGGACAGGTCCGCGCCGGCGTTGATGGAGCGCCACACCTTGGACACGGCCAGGGACAGGCCGGCAAGCGCCCAGGGAAACCAGGCGGGAAGGGGCAGCCGGTCGAGGACCTGGCAGGTCGGCAGCACGAGAAAGGGCAGGATGCCGATCATCTGGCGTGACAGGGGGTTGAGGCTTTGCAGCAGGCCGAAGGCCAGCACGGCCAGCCAGCCCGGCCCGAGCCCCCGCGCCGCCCGGCAGGCCGGGGCGAACAAGCAGGCGGCGCACAGGAAGATCGGCCCGAAATACAGGGTGTGGGCCACCAGGAATTCCCCGGGGCGCGTCGTGCTGTTGACGACCACGGTGCGGGCGTACTCGAAGAAAAGCGCCACCCAGTCGTAGGCGGCCAGGCCCGGCACGAGCCGGGGCAGCGCGGTGAGGAGCGCGACCAGTCCGGCGGCCAGGCCCAGCCGGATCAGCAGGGCCGGCCGGGACAGGGCGCGGGGGGAAAAGCCGGCCGCCCGGGCCAGGCAGTAGACGCCGCCGGCGAGGAAGGCCAGGGCGACGGGCGTGGCCGGCAAGGGCGGCGAGACGGTCTTGGCCAGGGTCAGCCAGGCCGCGCCCGCGGCCAGCGCGGCCAGGCCTGCGGCCAGCGGCCTGGGGAGCGGGGCGGGTTCGCCGCCTTGACGGTCGGGCGGGGGCACGAAAAGCAGGAAGGCGAGCAGGCCCACGTTGGGGCCCACGAAGAAGCCGGCCAGGCCCGCGCCGAGCAGAAGCCAGGTCCGGCCGGCCAGGTACAGCCAGGCGAAAAGCGCGGCAAAGCCGAGGGAGGCGGTGTCGAGCAGCACCGGGTAATAGAAATTGTGTTTGAGCACGGCGTAGTTGCAAAAAACGCCCAGGCAGGCCAGCCATTTGCCCCGGCGGGACAGCCCGGCCAGGTCGGCGCAGCGGCAGACGGCGAAGGCGGCCAGGGTCAGCATGAGGATGTTCACGACCTGGAAGGCGACGATCACGTTGGGGACCGTAAGGGCCACGCCGGCGACGGACATGGCGGCGCGCACGGCCAGGGCGGGCAGCATGCGCAGGTACACGGCCGTGCCGATGGAGACCGCGCCGCTTCGCACCTCGTCCAGGCGCGTGATGACCGCGCCGTAGGTGCGGCCGTCGAAGCCCAGGCCATCGCCGGCGAAGATGCGCTCGGAGACGAGGGTCAAAAGGACGGAGGCGGCCAGGACCACAAGCGTGGCGACCAGGGCGTCGCGCCGGGAAGCGGGCGGGGTCACGGCAGAAACCGTCTGAGCCGGCGGCCGAGGAAGGTGGCTGCGCCGAGGGGCAGCTTGCGCCAGAGCCGGGAGACGGCCTCCATGGCCGGGGAGGCGGCGGCGTCGCCGGCCGGGTCGCCTGGGCGCTCGGGCCAGTCGCGCCTTGTCAAGGCATGGGGCACGGCCCCGAACCGGGTCTTGAAGACCGTCGGCCCCGCACCGGGACGGCCCCGGCCGAAGTCGAAGGTGGCCGCGCCGCGCGCCACGGCAGCCTCGAGCGCCCGCCAGTAGAGCAGGTTGACGGGGCTCACCGCATGGGCCGAGGCCAGGGAGCTCACCCAGACGGCCGTGTCCGCGTCGCCGTGGGCCACGCGGATCATGCCAGCCACGGGCTCGCCGTCGAGGGTGGCCAGGCTCACGGTCACGCGCCGGGGCTCGGCGGCGACGAGGGCGGCGAAAAAGGCCGGCGGATGGGGCGGGGTGCCAAGCTCGCGCATGTGGCGTTCGTAGACCCGGCAGAAGTCCGGCAAAAGCTCGCGCCCCTCGGCCACGGCCACGCCGGATTTCTCGGCCTTGCGCGTGCGGTTGCGGATCTCCGGGCGCAGGGATTTCCACAGCGTCTCGGCCGCGCCGGGAAGCGGCAGGCGGTAGGTGGCAAGGCCTGCCCAGTCCGGGTCCGGGGCGGCGGCCGCGGGCTCGCGCCAGGTCATGCGCCCGCCGGCGACCTTGCGGGCCAGGGCGTGCGCCTCCGCCGTCAGGGCCGCCGCCGCCTCGGGATCGTCGGCGGCCAGGCCAGCCGCCTGGGCGTGGGGCACGGAGAGCAGGCGCGCCTTGCCGGTGATTCCCCGCACGAGGAAAAGGGGCAGCACGCCCCGGACGTCGCCCGTCTCGTCGCGGGCCATGAGGTAATGCGGCCGCTCGCCGTAGGCCGCGACCACGGCGTCGCGCCAGGCGAAGCGGTGGTAGAAGAGCGTTTCCGGGCGCAGGGCCACGAAGGCGTCCCAGGCGGCGCGGTCGGCCTGGCCGGCCGGGTTCACGCGCACGGATGCTTCTCCGCTGTCTCGGCCGCCAGCTCCCGGGCGGTGACGAACCGGACGTCCAGGGAGGCGAGCATCCGGTCCAGGGTGCGTTCGAGCCAGGGGCCGGTGCGGCGCAAAAACAGGCGCACCTTGAGCGGCATGTCCGGGAAGTGCGGCCGGGGCGCGATCTCGTAGGGGTGGAAGTAGTAGGTGGCCGCGCCCTGGGCGAGCGCCCGGGACAGCCCGGCCCGGCACCACCAGCCGCCGGCCACGCGGGTCATGATGCCCGTGGCGGCCGGAAGCCGCACCACGGGAAAGGAGGGGATGGGCAGCTCCACCACCGGGTGGCCGCCGCGCCGGGCCAGGTCGTGGGTGGCCGGCCGGTAGGGCGTCTGGGGCGCGTCGGCCAGGCCCTTGAACTTGCCGAAAAGCGCCCGCGACGGGCACACCGAGGCGTCGTAGGCGAACCCCAGCTCGTGAAGGGCGTCCAGGACCCAGGGTTCGATGATGAGGTTGGGCGCGCGGTAGCCCGTCACCTCCTGGCCCGAGGCGTCTTCCAGCACGGCCTTGGCCCGGCGCAGGTCGTCGGTGAACCGGGGCCGCGCCGGCAGGTCCTCGTGGTGCATGCCGTGGCTGGCCACCTCGTGGCCGGCCGCGACCACGCCCCGCACCAAGTCCGGATAGGCCTCGGCCATCTCGCCCAGGATGAAGAAGGTGGCCCGCACGCCCCGACGGGCGAAAAGGGCCAGCACCCGGGCCATGGGCTCCCGGATCTCCCCGGCTGGGCGGTCGGAGCCGTAGCGGTCGCGGAAAAAGGCGGCGGTGTCCTTCCAGCGGGACCGGGGCGAGCCCGTGGCCCAGCGGCAGTGGTACCACTCGTCCATGTCCACGGTGACGGCCAGGGCGGGCCTACGCTTCACGGCGGCCTCCCCTGGGGCGCTCGCGCACGTCGCCGATGACGCGGGCCGGCACGCCGGCGGCGATGGCGAAATCCGGCACGTCGCGGGTGACCACGGCCCCGGCCCCGATCACGGCTCCCCGTCCCACGGTCACGCCCGGCAGCACCACGGCGTTGACCCCGAGCCAGGCCCCGGGCCCGATCACGACCGGGCCGCGCCTCGCCACGTCGTACTCCCGGGCGAGAAACGATGCGTTGGGGCTGGCCTCGGCCACCAGGGCCACGCCCGGGGCCAGGGAGGCCTCCTCGCCGATGCTGACCAGCCCCGGCCGGAAGCCGTCCACGGCCACGAAGCCGAGGTTGACGTAGGCCCGCGCCCCGATGCGGATGCCCGAGGCCCGCAGAAGCGCCAGGCGCAGCCCGGCCACGGGGCAGTGGGCGGCGGCGAAGCGCAACAGCGAGCGCAGGGCCTTTTGCGGCCCGGGGACGGCGGGCGTTTTGTCGCCGGTCATGGGCGCGCTCCTTGGGGGCCGTGCAGAAAACGGTCGATGTCGTCGGCCACGCGGCCGGCCGCGCGGCCGTCCCAGAGCTCGGGCCGGCGGCCCTTGGGCGCGCCCCCGGCCAGGATCTCCCCGGCCAGGGCGTCGATGTCCCCGGGGCGGCACAGCCGGTTGGTGCCCTGGGTCACGGTGACGGGGCGTTCGGTATTGTCGCGCACGGTCAGGCAGGGAAGGCCCAGGTAGGTCGTCTCTTCCTGCAGGCCGCCCGAGTCCGTGACCACCAGGGCGGCGCGGGTGACGAGCCCCATGAAGTCCACGTAGCCCATGGGCTCGACGCAGCGCAGGCCGGGCAGGTCCTCGAGGACGCGGGCCAGTCCGAAGCGCGACAGCCGCTCCCGGGTGCGGGGGTGGACCGGAAAGACCACGGGCAGGCGCTCGGAAAGGCGCGACAGGGCCTCGACCACGGCGGCCAGGGCCTGCGGCGTGTCCACGTTGGAAGGCCGGTGCAGGGTGGCCACGGCGAAGCCGCCCGGGGCAAGGCCCAAGGCGGCCGGGCCGTTCCCGGCCTCGATGCTGGGGCGCAGCATCTCGAAGCAGTCCATCATGATGTTGCCCACGCGCGCGATGCGCTCCCGGGGCACGCCTTCGCCCAGGAGGTTGTCGTCGGCGTCCGGGGAGGGCGTCCAGAGGCGGTCGGCCACGGCGTCGGTGACGAGGCGGTTGATCTCCTCGGGCATGGTCCGGTCGCGGCTGCGCAGGCCGGCCTCCAGGTGGGCCACGGGCACGCCCTCCTTCACGGCGGTCAGGGCGCAGGCCAGGGTGGAATTGACGTCGCCGACCACCACGACCATGGACGGGCGGTCGCACCCGAGCACGGCGTCGTAGCCGGACATGACGGCGGCGGTCTGCACGGCGTGGCTGGCCGAACCCACGTCCAGGGAGTGGTCGGGCGCGGGCATGCCGAGATCCTCGAAAAAGGCCTGGGACAGGGCGTAGTCGTAGTGCTGGCCGGTGTGGACCAGGACGGGCCGGCACCAGGGGCGGCGGCGCAGTTCGCGAAACAGCGGCGCGGCCTTCATGAAGTTGGGCCTGGCCCCGACGACGAGGTGGATGCGGTGGATCATGGCGGCGGATGCTCGGGGTCAGGCCGGGACGTACGCGGCGGCGGCCCGGCGCAGGGCTTCCAGGGGCCGGCGCGCGGCGGCCAGGGTCACGAGGTCGCGGATAAGGGGCGTGGGATCGATGCGGACGGCGAGCATGTCCCGGCGGCGTGCGGCCATGGCCGCCGCCGCGTCGGGTTGTTCCACCAATGCCCGCACCGTGTCAAGGAGCCGGCCGGCCTGGTCGGGCCGCAGTCCCGCGCCCAGGCGGAAGTCGTCCTCCAGTTCGCGCAGGTAGCTCAGGCGGCCGACGAAGTCGTTGATGCGCACCGAGGGCGTGCCGAGAACCATGGCCTCGGCGGCCATGGTCTGGCTGTCGCCGACCACGAGGGCGGCCCCGGCCAGGGCGTGGTGGATGCGCGCCGGGTCGAGGCGGATGCGCAGGGGTTCGAACCGGGGCGGCAAGGGCCGCTCGGAGGTGACGAACACCCGGCCGCGCGCCCCGAGATAGTCGCACAGCTCCCCGGCCAGGGCGTTGTCGATGCCGCGCTTGCCCACGTCGTGGCTGGCCGTGAGCGAAACCAGGCGCAGCAGGAAGTAGGGCCGCCCGTCCGGGGAGAGTTCCCGGGCCACGTCTGCGTCCGGCCTGAAATGGTCGGGGTGCAGGTAGGCCAGTTCGTGGTAGCCCGGATAGGAGACGCGCCGGGAGGCCCAGCGGCCGGGGTCGCAGCATCGCGGCAGGACCAGGGCCGTGGCGAAGGGGTAGAAGAGGTAGTTCTCGGGCGTGGCCGGGGTGTCGTCCTCGTTTAAAAGCAGCGACGGGATGCCGAGCAGCCGGCCCAGGTGGGCCAGGGTCAGTTCCGTGCCGACCAGCACGTCGGGCCTGAGCTTTCGCAGCAGGGGGAAAAGCCGCCTCTCCGTGCGCCAAAGGAGCAACGGCCCGGCCAGGGCGAAGGGCACGCCCTCCATGCGCCGCCCCTCCGGGGCCAGGTTGACCACGTCCCAGTCCTCGCCCGCCACCAGGGCTTCCAGCACGTCTTTTTTGACGATGACCACCGTGACCTGGGCTCCGTCCCGGCGGAAGGATTCGATGACCCGGCGCAGGAGGTGGTAGTGGGCCGGATGGGCCAGAAAAAAGAGCGGGCGCATGGCGAACCTCGCGGGGATTTTCAGGCCGTCGCGCCGGGAAGGTCTCCGCCCGCCGGCGTTTCGGACACGGCGTCGAGCCATTCGGCCAGTTGGCACCATTTCCAGGCCTGCTGGGCCGTGGGGCGGTAGCTGCCGGGAAAGCGCAGGACGTCGGGCCAGGCGGCGGCGAGGCGCGCCATGGCCGCTGCCGTGCGGCGCTTCCAGGCCGGGGAAGCCATCCAGCGGGCCTCGGGCGTGGCGAAGCCGAGCTTGTCCGTGCGGGCCAGGATCTCCGGCGCGGTGTGGCGGCCGAGCGCCAGGCGCTGGAGGTACTTGGTCTGGCCTCCCCGGATCTTGAGGTCGGCCGGGGTGGCCAGCAGCCGTTCGACCAGCCGGTAGTCCAGGTAGGGCACCCGGGCTTCCAGGGAGAAAGCCATGGAGTTGCGGTCCTCCAGGCGCAGCAAATGTTCGAGCTTGTACTGGAAATGCAGGGCCAGGCTGTGGTTGAGGTCGCGGGCCCGGAAGAACTCCCGGGCGATGCGGCTTTCGCCGTAGCCGGCGCGGAAGAAGTCCCGGCGCAGGAAGGGCAGGGCCCGGCCCAGGGCCAGGGCGCGCCCGGCCTCGGGCAGGAGCGAGAAGGCCAGGGCTCCCAGGCCGCTGACATGCTGGCGACGGGCCAGCACGGCGGCGAACTCCCCGGCGAAGCGCCCGATCCGGCCCCGGCGCAGCAGGCCGTAGAGGTTGAAGCCGTGGAAATACTGGTAGCCGGCGAAGACCTCGTCCGCGCCCTGGCCGTCCAGCACCACCACCACCCCGGTCTCCCTGGCCAGGCGCATGACCCGGTACTGGGCGTAAAACGACGGGTTGGTGGTCGGTTCGTCCGCGGCCCGGACAAAGGCCGGCAGGTCGGCCAGGGCCTCCTCGGCCGTGGGCGTGACGCGGTGGCTGACGAAAGGATAGCGCGCGGCCAGGGCGTCCACGTAACGGGCCTCGTCCACGGGGTCGCCGGGATAGACGGCGGTGAAGCAGTGGTAGGGGTTCGGCGCGCCGGTGACGTCGTGCAACAGCCCCACCAGGATGGAGGAGTCCAGCCCGCCGCTGAGCGACGACCCCACGGGCACGTCGCTTCGCAGGCGAAGCCTGGCCGCGTCGGCGGCCAGTTCGGCCACGGCCCGGGCGTGGCCCGCCTCGGTGTCCTCGACGGGATGTTCGAGAAAAGGCAGCGGAGACCACCAGGTCCGCACGGACAGGCCGCCGGCGGCGTCGCAATGGGCCCGGCAACCCTTGGGCAGCCGGCGCACGGCGGTCAGGAACGTCTCGTCGTGGATGTCGGTGCGGTTGAACGCCAGGTAGTCGAACAGGCTTTGCCTGTCGACCTCGCGGGACAGGCCCGGCAGCGCGAGCAGGGCGCGGATCTCCGAGGCGAAGTGGAGGATGCCGTCTCGCAGGACGTAATAGAGCGGCTTGACGCCGAAACGGTCCCGGGCCAGGAAGAGCGTCTTCTCCCGGCTGTCGTAGACGGCGAAGGCGAACATGCCGTTAAGGTGGGGCAGGCAGTCCGCGCCCCAGGCCTCGTAGGCGGCGAGCAGCACCTCGGTGTCGGTTTTGGTGGCGAAGCGCCGGCCCTTGCCGGCGAGTTCCTGGCGCAGCTCGATGTAATTGAAGATCTCGCCGTTGAAGACCATCTGGTAGCGGCCGTCCGACGAGGCGAAGGGCTGGCGGCCGTCGTCGGAGAGGTCGATGATGGCCAGGCGGCGGTGGCCCAGCACGCAGTGGGCGTCGGCGAAGACCCCGGCCGCGTCCGGGCCGCGGTGGCGCATGATGTCGTTTTGGGCGCGCACGAGCGCGCCGTGGTCCGGACGGATCCGGCCCGGGGCGAAGACCCCGCAGATGCCGCACATGGTTCACCCGTTTGGCCAGAGTTTCCGACGCGACAGGAACGCCCCGGTTACTTACCCGGCCCCCGGGCGCAAGACAAGTCGCCCGCTTGCCGAGGGAAGCCGAGCAGGGCGGCCATGCGCCGCAACCCCCGCCGCCGGGCGTCCAGGGTGTAGCCTCCGGCCATCGCCATCGCCCGTTCGTTGACGGCCGGTCCCTGGTCCAGGGCCTGGCGCACGGCCCGGGCCAGGGCGTCGGGGTCCATGCCTTGGGCCACGACCCCGGCGTCGCCGACCATCTCCGGCAGGGCCCCGCGCGGCGTGACCACGGGAGTGGCCCCGCACCACATGGCCTCGACCAGGGACACGCCGAAGGATTCGGTGGCGGAAAACTGGGCGTAGACCCTGGCCCGCAGCAGATACGCCAGCAGGCTGTCGCGGCCGGCGTCGTCCACCAGGGTGACGTTGGGCGGGGCCAGCCGGCGCAGCTCCCCGGCCGTGGCGTCCATCTGCCGGCCGTAGAGCACGAAGGGCACGTCGGGCAGGCGGGCGGCGGTCTCCAGGAAGCGGTAGTGCCCCTTGATGGGCGAGCTGCCCTGGTGCACGAGGCCGATGGTGAGGACGAGCGGCTCCTTCGCGGTCGGGTCCGGGACGACGTCCGGCAGGTCCACGGCGTTAGGAACGAGCAGGCTGGCCTGGGGTCGGCAAAAGGCCCGCAGCCTGCGCTCCATGTAGGGCGAGACAGGCAGGACCAGATCGGCCCGGGTGAAGGCGTAGCGGGCGAAGTGGCGCAGGACCGGATGCAGCGGCAGGCCGTAGCCGATCTCCGGCACGACGTCGGCGTCGTAGCCGCCGGCCACGACCACGGATTTCTTGCCGCGTAGCTTAGCGAAGAGGACGGCCAGGGCGGCCCAGACGTTGCCGAACCAGGCGAAAGCCACGTCGCACCGGCCCACGGCCCGCCACAGCCGCCACAGGCAAAGGGGCGAAAAGGAGAAGCGCACCTCGGCGACGTCCCAGTCCTCGGCCAGGAGCCGGGAATCCAGGCGCACGAAGTGGACGGGGTTGCGGTAGACGAAGGCGAGCTTCCCGCGCATGCCGTTGCCTGTGCTCCTTAGGCCCCAAGGCCCCGTTGCCGTCTGGCGACGACGTCTGCGTAGACGCGAAGGACCGCGTCGGCGTGCCTGTCGAAGTCGTAGCGGGCCGCGGCGGCTTCCCGGGGCGGCGGTTCCGCTCACCCGGGGAACACGCGTTTCTTCAAGAGGGACAAGGTCCGAAGAACCGAGAAAAAGCAAAACAGCGCCGGGCTGTACGAAAAGGATTTCGCGGCATGCTCGCGAAAGGCCCGTCGGTCCTTGCCTGTGTAGCCCAGGGCGACGAAGTGCCACTTGCCGAGGAGGTGGCGACGCCTTTTCCGGATTCCTGCCGGCGTGTTGGGGTGGTCCGTGTACACGTGGGCCAGGCGTGCGACCTCCCCGGCCATGACCGCCCCCTGGCTGGTGCTGGATGCGGCGGCGCTGTGCTCGCGGTGGGTGGCGAGAAACTCGGGGATGTGGACGATCTCGCCGCAAGCCGCCAGGCGAAACGAGTAGTCGAGGTCGCCCGTGTATTTGATGGCCTCGTTGCGCGGGCCGATCCTTTCGATGGCGCTGCGGCGTATGAACATGCCCGGCCCGATGGTGACGTCGGCGCTTTCGAGCATGTTCTCAAGCGTGTACTCCGGCAGGGCCATGCGCCGCAGGACCCGGCCACGAGCGTCGATGGAAACCCAGTCCGGGTAGGCCATGCCGGCCCCCGGATGCGCCGCCAGGCTGGCGACGGCCAGGCTCACGGCCCGGTCGCTGTATAACGGGTCGTCGGAATTGACCACGCACACGATGTCGCCCGAAGCCAGGGCGAACCCCTTGTTGACGGTTTTCGTCTCGCCCATGTTGTCGTGGCGCTGATACCGGACCGCATCCCCATACCGCCCGACCACCGCGGCCGTGTCGTCCGACGAGCCGTCGTCGAGAACCAGATACTCGATGTTCGGGTAATCCTGCCGGAGAACGCTGTCGATCGTTTCGGGAAGAAACGCCGCGCGGTTGTACGTCGGGGTGATGACGGTGACGAGGGGAGCGTCCCGGCCGGCTAGCATAGATCGGCGAGCCTCCATAATCCCAAGGATTTGTCCGCGTATCTTCCGTCGTTTTCGGTGCAGTCCTCGGAGATCAGGCGCAGAGGCCGGGGCAGTCCGAATGGCGCCTTCTCCAGGTTGAGCACGCGCCAGCAGCCGCGGAGTTCCTCGTTGGCCACCCTGCCGACGAAGGTGGTGGCCAGCAGGTAGGTGGAGCCGCTGCGTTTGAAATTGGCCAGGGCCTTTCGGACATCGGCGTGGGACAGATGCACCAGGCAGTCCCGGCAGAAGATCAGGTCCACGGCGGGCAAGGGGTCGTTGACGAGGTTGAGGTGGGCGAAGGCGCGCCGGGCGTCGCCGAAGGTCGCCCGGTTCGCCTCGATGATCTCGGGCACGATGTCGATGCCCAGATAGCTGATTTGGCCCAGGTCGATGTGGCGCATCCAGTGGAAGTCGCCGCAGGGCGCGTCGAGCAGGCTCTTGACGCCGAGTTCCCGGAAAAGCTCCGGCAGGGTCTGGCGCAGCTTCGCGGTCTGCGTCAGGCTGGAGCCTTCCCCGGACCGGGATTCCCTACCGCCGAAGAGGTTCTCCCGATAAATCCTGGAAAAATGCTCCTGCAAAGGGGCGCGCCTGCCCAGGCGCATCATGAGCTTGTACGGCCAGGACCGCCACGGCAGATTCCGGGCGGCCGCCAGGAGTCTCTTGCCCCTCGCCGGCAATGTGCCGAGCTGTTGCCTGACGCTCCAAGCCGAGGCCGGCAGGAGGTTCACGGCCGCGGCCTGGCCAAGGGCCAGAAGTCCCTTGGCGGCGGTGCGCCCGGCCGAGGACAGCCTGCGGGGCAGGGCCTGGCCCCGCGTGGCCGTCACGGCGCGATGCAGGACATCCAGGAAACGTCCGTAGAGGCCGGCCCGGGCCAAGGGAGGCAACAGCCCCTGGCAGGCTTCGGCGACGCCTTCGGGGCCGAAGGTTTTTGCCATCCAATCCGGGGAGAACAACGGGTAGTTGCGGTCGAAAAAGCGGCGCACTTCTTCCTTGTGGCCGGGGATGGTCCGGCTTCCCTGGTCGGCATGCCTGCGGCCGTGGACGAGGACCTCCGGTTGGTGCACGAACGGCACGCGCATGGCCATGCGCACCCAGAGATCGTAATCCTGGGTGGTGCGCAAGTGTTCGGGGAAAAGCCCGACCGCATCGAAGGCGCTTTTCGGCACGAGCAGCGTGCAGCCGTGCAGGGGCTGCTCGATGAAGAGGTGATAGGGCATGGCCGCCGAGGGCCGGGAAGGCAGCCGCACGGTATGGTAAAGCCGTCCGTCCGCGTCCATGAGGGCATAGTCGCCGTAGACGACGACTTCGCGGTCGTCGCGACCGGCCAGAAAAGCCACCTGGCGTTCGATCTTGTCCGGCGGGTAGGCGTCGTCGTGGCTCAGCCACGAGAAATAGTCGCCGGTCATGGCCGCGATGCCGGCGTTGAGGGCTGTGGCCACGCCGCCGTTTTCCTTGCCCACGTACCGGATGCGGTCGCCGTAGGAGCGCGCGACCGCTTCGGTCGCGCCCGCGTCGCGGGAACCGTCGTTGACCACGATGATCTCGACGTTGCCGTAGCTCTGGGCCAGGGCGGAATCGACGGCTTCGCGCAGGTAGTTGGAACCGTTGTAGACAGGGATGACGATGGAAACCTTGGGCTCGAAAAGGGGCATCGGGTCAGCTCCAATGGCGCGACGGCAGTTCATACTTGGAAATCGGCGCGGACGCCACCAGAAAAAGGTCTATTAAATCAAGACACCCGACGGACGTCGATTCTTTCAGCCGAGAGCGTCCACAATGCGCAGCAGCGTGCCGGCCACGCAGTCGACATCATCCGGGGACATCCGCCGGTGCAGCGGCAGGGTCAATGCATGGGCGAAGACGCCGTCGGCAACGGGAAAATCCCCCGGTCGGTAGCCGTAGCGCTCTCGGTAGCAACGGATCAGCGGTATGTGCCAGGTGCCGATGGTGCTGGCGATGCCGGCGTCCTTGAGCCTGGCGATGACCGTGTCGCGATCGGTCGTTGGAGGCAAGGCGACGACATAGGCCTGCCTGTTCGGGGCGCAGGCGGCGGGATGTCCCTGCGGGCGGACGCGGCTGCCGGCGAACAGCGCATCATAGCGATCCGCGAGCGTCTTCCGGTCCGCCAGCATGTCGGCCAGCTTGCGCAACTGCGCCACGCCCAGGGCGCCCTGGAAGTCGGTCATGCGGTAGTTGAATCCGGGAGCGATGAAGTCGGGGCCGGGGGCGTCCGGGTCCAAGCCATGGTTGCGCAGGGCCCGCAACTTCCGGACGAGCGTCTCGTCCCCCGTGCAGACGAGGCCGCCTTCGCCCGTGGTGACGATTTTGCGTGGGTGAAAGGAAAAGCAGCCCATGAGGCCAAGGGTTCCTGCAGGGCGGGTTTTCCAGGAGGCTCCGATGGCGCAGGCGGCGTCTTCGATCAAGGGAAGCCCCCGGGCTTCGCAGATGGCGAGGAGGGCGTCCATGTCCGGCAACGTGCCGAAGGCATGCACGACCATGACCGCCGTGAGGCGCGTTCCGGGCAGGGAGCGCGCCTTTCCGATGGCCGATTCCAGGCCCTCGGCCGACATGCCGAAGGTGCGCGCCTCGATGTCGGTGAAGACCGGTCTGGCCCCCGTCAGCTCGATGACATTGGCCGTGGCCGGCCAGGAGTACGCGGGCAGGATGACCGCGTCCCCCGGGCCGACGCCCAGGGCCAGCAGGGACAGATGCAGGGCGGCCGTGCCGCTGGAGACGGCGACCGCCTGGTGCTGCGGGGTGAGCCAAGACTGCATGGTTTGCTCGAACAGGGCGACCTGGGGGCCCTGCACCAGCATGCCGCTTTTCAGAACGGAAACGACGGCCTGGATTTCTTCCTCTTCGATGTCCGGAGCAGCGAGATGGATCATGGGGAACTCCTGTGCGGATGCGGCATAAGGCTGGTTCAGCTTGTCGCGAAGCGGCCAAGGAAGCGATGGGGCTGTCGTCGCGAGCCGGCTATCCGTCCGTTCGGCGGAGAATGTACAAGAGATGGGCGTCTCCGGCGGAGTCGTCCTTCTCCACGGACAACCCCGGCGGGATCGCCGCGGCGCCCAATCCCGGACAGGCATGGGAAGCCGTGTCCTGGATGACGTAGTCGATCTTGTTGTCCAGGAGCCATCGATAGATGTCCCCTTTGACGTCCTTCTGCGTGAAAAGAGCCTTCAACATGCGCGATGGAATGCTTTCGCTGGAATAGCTGAGCAGCAGGACCCTGACGTGGTCTCTTGCGTCGTCGGCCAGGCGCAGGGCGCGCGACAGGTTGGCCGGCAAATGTTGTCTGCTTCCATGGACAAGGTACGCGACGTACGGTCGGGTTTGGGCCGCCGCGACCGCGCCCAGGGCCAGGAGATACAGGCAAAGGAGGGCGCTGGTCGCGATTTCCGCGAGAGGGGCCATGGGGGATCGCCTTTGAAGCCATGCGTCGTAGCCGTGGATCAAAAAAGGCAGGGGAAGCAGAAGCGCCGGCAGGAAATACCGGGGAGCGATCACCGACGGGCGCGTGAGCATCCAGGCGAGAAGCCCGGCCAGGGAACCGATCGCCAGCCAGAGGGCGGGGCGGGCCCGGCTGTTGCGCCATGGAGCGGTCCCCAGGGCGGGCAGAAGCATGAGCCAGAGCGCTGAAACGCCTCCGTGCTGCATGGGGTAGACGCCGAAGGTGACCGCCAGGGGATAGGTCGCCACGATCCATCGCACGTCTTCCGGCTTGAACCAGACCTGCTCCAGGCTGAAGGACGGCGTCGCCTTGTGGAAGAGGAAAAACGGGGCGAACGGTTCATGGAACAAGATGAGGTTCTTGATCCACCAACCGAGGGCGAAGACGATCAAGGCCGCGCAGCCGGCCCGGAGACAGAAGGCGAGCAAGCCCCGCCAATGTTTCCCGTACGACCGAAGGATCGGAACGCCGAGGCAGAAGGGAAGGACAAGGGCATAGGAAAACTTGGCGATGACCGCGCCGGCCGCCAGCGCGCCGAGGATGGATCCGGCGGCGGGCAAGGCGCGGCCGGAGGCTCGGCCCGGGACCAGAAGCGCCGCCCCGAGAGCGTATTGCAGGGCGACGAGGTCCGTCTTTCCGTCCCAGGCGACAAGCATGAACGCGGAGCTCGTCAGCCCGGCGGCCACGAGCAGCCATGAGCCGTTTATGGAAAGAGCCAGCCTTCTGCCCAATGCCCACAGGAGCATGAGGTTCGCCACGGCGACAGGCCACATCGACAATTTCGACATGACTTGCCCCCATGTGTCTCCTCCGAAAAGGTACATCACCGCAAAAGGCATTTCGCCGATCAGGGACAACGTGGCGAAGCTTTCGTACTGCGGCAGGGGCTTGTAGCCGTTCATGGCGGCGACCAGCTTGGGCTGGGCCAAATAGTACGCCAGGGCGTCGGTTTTGGGATAGGTCAAGGCGCACAGCAGCAATGCGATGCCTGAGAGGCAGGAAAGCAAGGCCAGGCTCCTGGCGCTCCGGCCCTGCGGAACAATGTCGGACAGGCCCCGGCGGGAGAGGGGCGGGGGGAACGCGCGGCAGGCGCACGCCCCGAGGAGGATGGCGATGAACAAGCCGATGACGACGGGTCGGCTGAACAGATAAAACGAAGCCAGCAGCTGCAGCACGAGGCACATGGCGACATGGCCGACGACAAAATCCAGGGCCAGGTTGTCGTCGAACGGCATCGCTTTCCGGATGATCCTCCCCAGCAACAGACAGAGGAAGGAGAAGCCGATGGCGAAGCAAAAAGACAACGAGAGGAGAAGGACGTTCCAGCTCATGGGAATATGCAGTCCCGGTAAAAGAAGAGCTTGTACGCCGTGCCGAGTATCGGCGGGAAGTGATCGTATGCCAGCGGTCCCGTCGCCGCCAGTATGAGCATGGCCAGCCAGGCGGCGTATGCGCAGTATCCCAGGCGTCTTGGTATGTTTTTCATGTTTGCTTGCGGCGACAGCGCTCTGGAAAGATTGCATGGTTGCCCGGGCGGGCCACGGTCCGGCACGGCCGCGGCCGCGACAGGCTCAGAGGCTTCCCGTCCAGTCCTTGAAGTCAATGCTCTCGGCATAGCGGGCGCGATGGACCATCGCGCCGTCCGGGCTGCGGAGCACAACGGCCCCGGCGCCGACAATGGACCCTGGCGGGATGTCGATGCAATCCCGCACGACGGCCCCGGTGCCCACAAAAGACCCCTGGCCCAGGCGCGAACAGCCCGCGATGACGCAGCGTCCGCCGAGGAAGCAGTGATCCTCCACGACGGTGTGGTGCAAAACCGCCGCTCCGGACCAGAGGAAGACGTTGTCGCCAAGGACGGTGTAAGGTTGGAGCAGGACTTGTTCCATGATCAGGCAATTTTCGCCCAAGACGGCGTTCGACGCGACGCAGGCGGTCGGGTGGATCAGATTCGCAAAGCGGTAGCCTTTTTGCTTGGCCGCCAGGTACTTGTCCCGTCGGATGCGGTTGGCGCCGGTGTAGCCCATGCCGATGAACATGCCGTGGCTTTGAGGCGGATACGCCGTTTCGACCGTTTCGAAAGGGACGACGGGCAATCCCTCGAAACGTGCCGTACCGTTTCCTTCCAGATATGCGGCGTCGGCCGTGAAGGCGACGACCCGAAATCCGGCTTCGGCGAAGAAATAATAGGCCACGCTCGCGAAAGAACCCGTGCCGAAAATGATGAGAGGAACGTGCATCGGATCACCCTTGCCCTTCCGATTCCCAGGGGGCGACATGGCGCGCCAGCGATTGCCGCAGACCCCATGGCGTCACGGCGGCCAGTTCCGGGGCGGCGTCCCAGGACGCCCGGCCGAAGGTGGCCGTCATGGATTCCGTGTCCACGACGGCGAAGGCCGCCCGGCGATCGCCGTCGCGGGGGAGCCCCACGCTGCCGGGGTTGATGACCAGGGTCCGCCCGGCCTGGAACAGGAGCGGCCGGTGGGTATGCCCCAGCACCACGATGTCCGCGTCCAGGCCGGCGAAACGCTCCCGGTCCGCGTCCTGGTGCACGTAGGCGTCAGGATCCCAGGGGCTGCCGTGATGCAGGCGCACCAGGCGGGGGCCGCATGGCAATCGCAGGGAGCACGGGAGCGACGCCAGCCAGTTCCGGGCGTTTTCGCCCGTCAGGGCATGGGTCATGTCCAGGGAACGCCGCAGCAGGGGATTCGGATCGCCCGGGGGAACGGAGAGGAAGCGGTCGTGATTTCCGGCGATGCACCGGGCCTCCATGCTTTGGAGCAGATCGCAGACCGCGTCGCCGTGAGCGAAATAGCCGACGGCGTCTCCCGCGTGCAGGACCATGTCCACGGCCGGCAAGGCGGCGACCACGGCCCGCAGGGCCGTGACGTTGCCATGGATATCGGAAAGGAGGGCGATCCTCATTCGCGCCACCAAGGCGGCTCGGCCGAAGCGGCGCGCAACCGGGAGACCAGTTCGGCGCAGCCCTGCTCCAGGGGGACGGAGAGTTCGAATCCGGTCTGACGCAACTTGGCCGCGTCGACGATCCAACGGTAGTCCTCCTGGGGATCGGGCTGGCCGGAAAACGCCGGGACCTCGGTCTCGCGGCCGGCCAACCGCAGGGCCAGGGCGCCGAGTTCGGCCATGGAGACGCTCTCCCCCCCGGAAAGGAACAGTCCTGCGGGCAGGTGCAGGGCGTGGAGAAACGCCCGGCAGGCATCCCGGACATGGATGAAATTCTGTACCCGCTTTCCGCATCCGTGCAACCGGATGGGATTTCCCGCGACAGCGGCCCGCAGGAAGGTCAGGAGCACGGTTTCGGGCATCCCCGCGCCATAGGGGGCCGAGAGGCGCAGGGCGGTCGCCGGTTTGCCGCAGGTCGCGGCGCAGGCCTGGCAAAAAGCCTCGGCGGCCAGCTTGGAAGCGTAGTAGGGATGGGCGGGGATCGCGGCGTGGGCCTCGGTGACAGGCGCATGGCCGGGCTTGCCGATCAGGTACAGGGAGGAGGCCAGGACGAAATGCGAGGCGTCGCATTCCGCGAAAAGATCGAGCAGGGCGGCGCTGCCGAGGACGTTCGTTTCGGCGTAGGCGGCGCAAGGGCCGTGCCCGGGAAGGCGCGCCGCGAGGTGCGCGATGGCGTCGCAGCCGTGGCGCGCCACGGCGTCGCGCACCGGTGCGAGGTCCCGCAGGTCGCTTTGCACGGCGACCACGTTCTCCAGACGCGGCCGCACCGGGCGACGCGCCTGGGCCAGGACGCGAAAGCCCCGCCCGACGCAGGCGGCGACGAGATGGGAGCCGAGAAACCCGGTGGCTCCCGTCACCAGGATGGTTCGCATGGCTCCTCGGGAAACTCGCCCCGGTAGGCATGTCTGGGAACGAGCACATGGCTGAGGCCGCGGATGGCCGCCACGTCGCGCGCGTAGGGAATCCTTCCGAACCGCTCTCCGGTCAGGAAATTGCGCAAGAGCAGGTCGACCTCGTTGAAGCCGGCGCTGGCCCGAATGGCGCAGGTGCCGGAGAAGCGGGCATGCACTTCGAACACCTGGATATCGTTGCGGGACAAGCGGCACTGCACGTTCATGGGACCGCGGCCGCCCATGGCCAGGACCAGCTCCTCGCAGCGCCGCTGTATGAAAGGATTGGTCACCACGAATCCCTGGGAAATGCCGGTGGACAAGGAATAGGTCTTGCCGGCATGGGTGCGCGTGGTTCCCAGGGACAGTCCGGTGAGCTTGCGATGGATGACGATGGAGTCGATCAATGCGCCGTCCTTGTCGGCCATGATCCCCACGGTGTACTCGCTGTCGCCGTCCGCCACGTATTCCTGCAGCAGGAGCTCTCCCCGGGTAAGGGCGAGGAACTCCTCCACCTCGGCCGTGTCGCACAGCAGCCGGACGCCTTTGGAGCCTCCCGTGTCCATGGCCGGTTTGCCGACCAGCGGAAACCCCGTCTCTTCCAGCAGCGCCCGCCAGTTGCCGGCATCGGCGGTTTTCGGCGTGGAAAAGCCGTGTTCGAGCAGCCATTGCGTGAGCCTGCCCTTATGGGCGCACAGCGCGACGACGGGTTCGGGATTGGCGACGAGGGTGCAGCCGTGCCCCTGCAGCGTCGAAGCATGGGGGACGAGGCGGTTCAATTCCGCTTCCGTCCCGGGGATCAGGGCGTTGACCCCGAACCGGCGAATGCAGTCGAGCACGGCGGAAATGTACTCCGGGCGGCTCGCCAAGGGGAGCACGACGGATTCGTGGCCCAGATAAAGTCCGTGGGAAAAGGGTTGGGCATCGGCCGCCACGACGCGATACGGCGTCGTCGCTTGTGAAAGGGCGCTGAGGATCTGGCCGCCGATGGCGCCGCCGCCGACGCCGGTAACCATAACGGTGGTGTGCTGCATGGTGGTGCTTGCTTGGATGGTTTTCCGCGGGCTTGCCCGACGGCAGCGTGTGAAAATCCTGTTCCCGTCGTACGCAATCGGCTTTCAATGCGTTTTTCAGCCGTATTCCTGCATGTTCCTCTAAGGGAGATCGTCTGTTTTTGTAAAGAGACGCCGCCAGGGGACGCTTCGGAATGGCTATTGTGAAGTCTGGCGGGCCCGAGAGCCTTTTTTCTTCAAGGCCTCGTACAGCAGGATATGCTGCTCGGCCACATTTTCCCACGAAAAATTGTTTCTGGCAAAGATCGCGGCCTCGGAGCCGATGGCGGCCGCCATGGCGGGATTGTCGAGCAGGTTCATGAGCGCGTTGCGTACATTGATCGGGTTGTCGTTTTCCAGCAGGTAAATATTTTTTCTGTCCTGCAAGCGCCCTGCGCCATAGGTGTCGATGTTCCCCATGGAGATGACCGCGTTTTCGTAGCTCATGGCTTCCATGACGCCGATGCCGAACGAAGCGTTTTTGCAATCCTCGTTCTTGTAGTCTACCCATACGGCGCTGAAGCTCGCGAGCCTTTGAAATGCCGGGATGCGTTCATGCGGCTGCGGCCCGGTGAAGATCACATGATTCTGCAAGCCAAGTTCGTGGACCAAATCGACGGTCGGCTGGTGGCCGACCACCCCGACGATGAGCAGGCGCACATCCGGATGCGCCTGGATCACTTCCGGCAAGGCCTGGATCAGCGTGATGCGGTTGCGCAGGGGATGCAGCTGTCCCAGGGAGAGGATGACGCGCTTGCCGTGCAGGCCGAACTCCGCGCGCAGGCTGTCCTCTTCTTCCGGGGGCACCGGGCGCGGCGGGGCGATTCCGTAGGGAATGAACACGCCGTCGTTTCGTCGAAATCGTCTGGAGAGGTAGGCCTGGACGTTGCAGTCCGGGGCGATGACGGCGTCGGCCCTGTCGATGACGGCATGTTTGAGGAAGATGCAGTCCAGGGGATAGAATATGGCATTGTAGAGAAAGTTGGGATGCTGGGCGTAGGTGTGGATGGTCAGGGCCAGGGGCAGGCCGAGTTTCCAGGACAGCCAGACGCCGCTGAACGCCATGTCGAAGAGATGGTTGTGGACATGCAGGACCTGGATTCCATGGCGGCGGATGACCTGGGTCATGAACCGAAGATTGCGCGGATGGAGCGTCGCGCTGAACCACGGGAAGTTCATGAAGATGGCCAGATCGGGCAGCTTGCGGCACGGCAGGCGGAAGATCTCGACGCCCTCGGGCGTCGTTTCATGGTCGGGCGTGCCCGGAACGACCGCGGCCGTGAAGACCACGACCTTGTGGCCGCGAAGGGCGAGTTCGCGCGCGAGTTGGGCGCTTTGCGTGGAGGACCCCGTCCCCAGGGGAGGGTACAGATTGGTCAGCATGGCGATCGCCATGGGAGACGACGGCGCGTTGCGGGCGGGGTCTGGAGACGTCAGCGTAACGTCGTCGTTTGTGTTGTCCATTGGAACGCTTGTGGGGTTTGGTTCGCGACTCTCGGGCAACGAATCGTTTTCAAGTCATGCCTGCGGCGAAGACACGGCGTCGGGCGGCCCGCTCCGCCGGCGGGATCCCGCGAGGGGCCGGAGAAGCGGCCGGGCCGGCATCAAGCTGCGCCCTGGGCCTGCTTGTAAAATGCGGCGGTGCGCTTGATGCCGTCCTCGATGTCGACCTTCGCCTCGAAGCCGAGAAGCTCGCTGGCCTTGCGGACGGCGGGAATGCGCAACTCCACGTCCACGTAATCCTTGCGCACGAAAAGGATGGGAGACGGGGACTGGATGACGCGCACGACGGTGTTGGCCAAGCCGTAGATCGTGAGCACGGCCTTTTGGTTGCCGATGTTGAACGACTCGCCGACGGCGTTGGGATGGGTCAGGGCCAGCATCGTTCCGTCGACCATGTCGTCCACGTAGCACCAGGCCCGGATCTGGGTGCCGTCGCCATGGATTTCAAGGGGAAGGCCGCGAAGGGCGCGCGTGATGAAGATATGCAAAGCGCCCTCGCCCACTTGTCCCGGTCCGTAGATATTGAATGGCCTGACGACGGTGGTCGGCAATCCCATTTCCCTATGGTAGGCGATGGCAAGATGCTCCTCGGCAAGCTTGCTGACGGAATAGGTCCAGCGCGCCTCGCCGACAGCACCCATGACGCATTTGTCCGTCTCTGTGGAGCAAAATGCATGGGTGCCGAAGACCTCGCTCGTGGAAAAACAGACGACTCGTTCGACGGAATCCAGTTCTGAGGCCGCTTTCAACACATTGGCCGAGCCCATCATGTTGACGAGCATGGTGGATGTCGGGCTTTTAATGACGGTGTCGATGCCGGCGATGGCGGCGCAATGGACGATATAGTCGGCTCCGCGCATTTCCTGGCGCAGGTGGTCCAGATCGAGGATGTCCCCTTTTACAAAGTTAATATTCGGATGGTCTTTGTAGATTTTTCCTTCCAACGAGTTTCTGAATAGATTGTCATAGATTGTGATCTTGTTGTCGTCGAAAAGTCTTCCGATTAATGTGGAGCCAATAAATCCCGCTCCTCCGGTGATAAAGATCTTTTTGCCCTCGATCATGATGCGGGTATCTCCTTGATATGGATGACGCCAAATGGCGTGGCGGTCGGTGTCTCGCTTTGCAGACGCATTTCAGCCTAGCATGCTTGCTTTGTTGCGACAAGAAGCCGTGGCGCCCGCATGTCATGCGTGGCTATGGGGCAGTCGTTCGTGACAAATATAAAGGACCGCGACAACATCTCCAGGATCGAGGCCCGCTAGAGGAGGCGAGCCCATCGCAGCATTTTCTTTGCATAGCCAACCGCCCTGACTATCTTGTCGTACCGGCTGGGTTCGAAGGTGTCCATGAACTGGCATGACAATTTGTAAAGCTCGTCCTGGTGCTTGTTGTACTCGGGTTTGGACATGACAAAGTTCATTATGTTGAAAATGCCCGCTTGAAGTTTCTTCCGATCGCTCACGCAGGCGGTGTTCAATACACGCACCTGCGTCAACGGTGCATCGTATCCGCCAAGTTCGTGTTTCTGGCTTAACACGATCCAGGCGCAAGCATCTTCCCCGAGACCGATTTCTTCCGGAAAAGGGGGGGCCTTCACCGCGTCGCGGCGGAGCATGACGGTCGGGGTGGCGATCGGCGAGCCGCTGATGGTGAGAGGAAAGACGTTGCCTGAGAATTTTCCGGATGCGACGACTTCCCGTTCTGTTCCGCCGTTTGCGACACGCATGTACGAGGTGTGGGAGAAATCGTAGCCGTTGCGCAGCATGAAGTCGAGTTGCTTCGCAATCTTGTCTTTCATGAAGAGGTCGTCGGAATCGAGAAAGGCGATATAGTCGCCTGTCGCTTCCTGCAAGCCCCGGTTCCGCGCCGCCGCCGGGCCGGCCCTGTCCTGGCGGACATACCGGATGTTGCCGTTTTCGAGCCGCTTGGAGCGCAGTGCGGACAGGTCGTCGGTGGAGCCGTCGTCGACAAGCACGATGTCGACATGGGGATGCGTTTGTTGCAGCACGCTGTCCATCGCTTCGAGCAACAAGGGGATTCTGTTGAAAAAAGGGATGATGACGCTGACCGTCGTCCTGGAAATCGTGTCGAGCAATTCCGGTTCGGCGAGCCTGGAGAGTGCCTTCGATTTGTCCGCCGCCGCAAGAAAATGCGTGCGCGTGCGCAAAAAGATTTCGGTTGTGTGGTAGAAGGCGTAGGGATTTCCGAAAAGCTGCCGCATCTCCTGGTCGGTGACTCGGGAAATCATCGAAATCCAGAGGTCATTGCACTCTGTAAGATGGTTTTTTATGGATCTGCTGCCTTGGTTCGCATGAATTCTAGATTGTACGAGAAGTTCATTTATATATACTATCGGAGAGCCGCGGAACATGTCGAACCAAAGCATGTAATCCTGAGTCGTGCGATAGGCCGGGTCGAACAGGCCGAACTTTTCAAAGTTGCTTTTGTGGATAAGCAACGTGCAACCGTTGATCAGGCCGCGCAAAAGGGGGAAGAGGGGAATGTTGAGCTTCGCTTCCGCGTAGATGGTGTTGAACACCAGCTTCCCGATGCTCTTTGAGCGTTTGTCGATGAGCTCGTAATCGGAATAGGCGATGGTTTCCGGCGCGAGGTCACGGATGGCGTCGATCTGCCGGCGGACTTTTTCGGGATGGTATACGTCGTCGTGGCTGAGCCACGAGAAGTAGTCGCCGGTCATGGCTGCGATGCCAGCGTTGAGCGCCGTGGCCACGCCGCCGTTGGCCTTGGCGAGGTAGCGGATGCGGTCCCCGTAGGACAGGGCGATGGCCTCGGTGGCGCCGCCGTCGCTGGAGCCGTCGTTGACCACGAGGACTTCGATGTCCGGGTAGGTCTGGGCCAGAGCGGAATCGATGGCGTCTCGAAGGTAGTTAGAGCCGTTGTAGACCGGTATGACGATGGAGACCTTCGGCGCGAATGCGGACATGAGTCAACTCCAGTGGGAAAACAGCAGCTTGGCCACCGTGCGGCTGACCGCCGGAGCGAGGTATTCCGCCGGGGTGATCCAGGGTGCGTCGTGGGCGAGCACCAGGCGCAGGGCGCGCAGCAGGTCCTCGGGTTCGCAGCCCGTGAGGATGTTGCTGCCGGCCTCCATGGTCTCCGGGCGTTCCGTGACGTCGCGCAGGGTCACGGTGGGGATGCCGAAGATGCAGCCCTCCTCCTGCACGGTGCCGCTGTCGGACAACACGGCCCGGGCGTTTTTCTCCAGGTGCACGAAATCGAAGAATCCCGGCGGATCCAGGGCGACGACGCCCTGGCCCAGGGCGCGTCCCGAGGCCTGGAGGCGGCTGCGGGTGCGCGGGTGCAGGCTCAGGAGCACGGGCAGGCCGTACTGGGCATGGATGGCGGTCAGCCCCTCCAGAAAGCGGTCCAGCCGGTCGGGCAGGTCCACGTTCTCGGCCCGGTGCAGGGTCACCAGGAAATAGCCCCCGGGCGTCGCGCCGAGCCGCGACAGCACGTCGCTGGCCTCGATGCGCGGGGCGTAGTGCGTGAGCACCTCATGGATGGGGTTGCCGGTGACGTAGACCCGGTTGGCGGCGAAGCCCTCGCGCAGCAGGTGGTCGCGGCTGTTGGCCGTGTAGGGCATGAGCACGTCGCTCGAATGGTCGATGATGCGGCGGTTGACTTCCTCGGGCACCCGGGGGTCGAAACAGCGGTTGCCGGCTTCCATGTGGAAGACCGGAATGCCCCGGCGCTTGGCCGCGATGGCGGACAGGGCGCTGTTGGTGTCGCCGAGCACCAGGAAGCGGTCCGGCTTGCGGCGTTCGAGCAGGGCGTCGACCTCGGCCAGGATGACGCCGACCTGCGCCATGGCCGAAGCGCCCTGGCACTCGAAGCGGTGGTCCGGGGCGCGCACGCCGAGCTGGTCGAAGAAGATGTCGCACAGGTTGGGATCGAAGTTCTGGCCGGTGAAGACCAGGACGTGATCGCACAGCGCGTCGAGCAGGGGGATCACCCGGGACAGCCGGATGATCTCCGGACGCGTCCCGAGCACGGTCATGACCTTCATCGCAAAAGCTCGCCGTCGGCCCCGAAGGACTCCACCTGCTCGACGAGAAGGCCGTGTTTCTCGAGCAGGGCGCGGGTGGCGGCCAGGTCCATGAGGTCGTCGTTGGACGAGTAGGCGCGGCCGCGCGGCGCGGCGTCCTCGGGCACGACGAGTTCGGGCAGCATGGGCTTGATGGCGTAGAAGTCGCCCCGGTCGTAGGAGCGAAGGCCTTCTTCCTCGGAGATCATCATCTCGTGAATCTTCTCCCCGGGCCGGATGCCGATGACCTTGATGGGCGTGTCCCGGTCCCCGATCAGGGCCTTGGCGATGTTGACCACGGTGGCGGCGGGAATCTTGGGGATGTAGGTCTCGCCGGGCAGGGCCCGGGCCACGGCCGTGGCGATGGTGAAGACCGCGTGCTCCAGGGGGAGCAGGAAGCGGGTCATGTCCTCGGTGGTGATGGTCACCGCGCCGCCGCTGCGGATCTGGTGGTGGAAAAGCGGGATCACCGAGCCGCGCGAGGCGAGCACGTTGCCGTAGCGCACGCAGATGTAGCGGGTCCTGGGGCTGTCCAGGTTGGCGGCGATGAACACCCGCTCCTGCAGCGCCTTGGTCATGCCCATGGCGTTTATGGGCTTGCAGGCCTTGTCCGTGGTCACGCCGACGACGGTGGTCACCGGGAAGTCGTGCTCGCGGATGGCCCGGGCCACGTTGTGGGCGCCCAGGATGTTGGTGAGGGTGGCTTCGGTGGGGAAGTATTCGCAGGTGGGCACCTGCTTGAGGGCGGCGGCGTTGATCACGATATCCACGTCGCGCAGGCAGGAGACCACCGAACCGTAGTCGCGCACGTCGCCGATGCGGAATTCCAGCAGCTTCTTGAAATTGTCGTAGATGATCTCGTCGGTCGGGTTTTGCAGGTTCTGGTACTCCACCCGCATGTAATGCTGCTTTGCTTCGTCGCGAGACAGGATGCGGATCTTGCTCGGGCAGCCGCTGCGGCCTTCGAGCAGATGACGCACCAGGACCTTGCCGAGAGAACCCGTACCCCCGGTGATCAAGAGTGACTTGTTTTCGAAAACGTTATGCATTGCTGTTGTCTCCCAAGAGAAATGCCTGGCGGTCTCGGTGCATGGCCGACACCAGTTCGGGCCAGGGCGGCGCCGTGTAGCCCGTGGCCTGATGAAATTTCGCGCCCGACAGCGTCTTGTCCTCGACCACCTGTTCGTCGTGGCGGATGTCGATGGCCTTTCCGTAGGCCGCTGCCACGAGGCGCAGCAACTCGTACTTGGAAATCGGAGCGGATGCCACCTGAAAAAGTCCGGTCAGCTGCGGCCGTGGCAGGACGTATTCGGCCACGACCCTGGCCAGTTCGCCGGTCGGCAACCCGGAATAAAGGACGTTGGCGTAGCCCGAGACCGCCTCGCGGCGACCCAGGAACCACTCCAGCAGACTCTGGCGGTTGCGCAGCTCGTGGCCGATGATGGACGTGCGCAGCGTCAGCCCCGGGGCTTCGCGCACCTCGCCCAGGTATTTGCTGAGGCCGTAGACGTCCCGGGCCGTGGCCGGGTCGTCCTCGACGTAGGGGCTTCCCTTGCGCCCGTCGAAGACGCAGTCGGTGCTGACGTGGATGAGGCGCGCGCCCCGGTCGCGGCACAGCTCGAGGAGCTGGTGGGGCAGGCGGGCGTTGATTTCGATGCAGGGCAGGGGCTGGCGGCCTTCCGGAAGCTGACGGATAAGGCCCACGGCGTTGATGACGACGTCGGGCCGGACCGCGTCCATGGCCGCGGCCACGGTTCCGATGTCGCGGGCTTCGAGCCCGCCGCGCAGGCGGGCCAGGAAGGCTTCCGGAACCTGCCCTCGCAGGCGTTCGGGATCCCGGGCCGCTCCGGTCACCTCGAGCCCGGGACGACGCGAGAGTTCGAAGGTGAGCGTGTGGCCGAGCATGCCGGTGGCGCCGAGGACGAGAATGCGCATGGGATACCCTTCACGGATTGCGTCGCAGAGCCGCGACGTCATGATACAGGGTCAGGACGCGTTGCCGGACCGCGCCGTACTCGAGCCGCTGCCGCACGAGCTCCCGGTTGCTGGCGGCGGCCGCCGTGACCAGGGCGTCGTCCTCCATGGCCCGCGACAGGGCTTCCCCAATGGCCTGCGGATCGTCCACGGGGATCAGAAATCCGTTTTTCCCGGGCGTGATCCATTCGGCCACGGAAGGCAAGTCCGAGTAGATGGGAAATGCGCCCAGTCCGAAGGCTTCGCACAGGGAGCTCGGCAGGCCGTCGTTGACCGTCACGGCCATGAAGATGCGCGCCTCGGCGTACAGGGCCAGGACAGCCTTGTAGGACAATCGGCCGGGGGCGCGGATGTCCATGCCCGCCGCAGCCAGGGCTTCCACCCGCGGGCGGATGGAGGGCGAGGCCTGGAGCACGACCACGCTCCAGCCTTTCAAGCGCTCTCTGAGGTTCTCCAGGGCGTCCAGGGCGAAGCGGGCGCGACCCACGGGATCGCCGCCCTTCTCAAGGGGGAGGCTGTTGTCGCGCCCCTTGACGAGGATCAGGCGGCGGGTCGCCGGGGAGGCTTGCGGCAGGGCGAGCTCCGCCTCGGTCATTCCTCCGAACATGGGCAGCTTGCCCCAGAAAAGGCCCCGGAAGCCGAACTCCCGGGCCAGGTCGCGGTCGCGGTCGCATTCGGTGACCAGGACATCCACCTGGGGCAGGGTCTCCAGGATGCCTTGCGCCTGGTCTTTCCTGAACCTGGGGAAGAAATCCAGGTCCGAGCCCCAGGAGCTGTAGATCCAGGGGGGGCGCCTGGAGGCGGGTAGGCGCGAGAGCGCCTTGCGCACGGGCAGTAGGTGGTTTTGCCAATTGACGTTGAGCCCGTGGGAATGGACGAGCCGGGGCCGCAGGAACAGCAGCAGCAGGCTCAGCCAGAGCGTGGAACGGCCACTGGGGACGAGGCCCAGAAGGCGCAAGGCCCTGTAGAGAAAACCGCGCGGCGTCCACCACGGACGCCGGCCCCAACCGCCGAGCATGCCCAGGGCATGTCCTGGCGCGTCGGAGGGAATCCTGGGCAGATACAGGACGCAATCCCCGTACCCTTCCAGAGAGGCCGGGGGCGTCGCGCCGGTGTGCACCAGGCGGACGTCTAGGTCCGCATCGCGCAGCTGATTGCACCAACGCCGGAAATGGGGGCTGCCCAATTCGCCGGCCAGGACGATGCGCAGGCCCCTAGCCACGGTCCGACCACCTGTCGAGGCACGCCGCGAGGGCGGCGGTGAAATCGAAAGGCAGCGGCCGGCCGAGCAGGGCGGCCAGACGGTCGGTGCGGGCCACCAGACGCTGCGGGTCGCCCGGAATCGCCCGGCCGGCCGCCTCCACAGGGATGTCCGGGCCGACATGCCGGGCCACGAGCCCGGCCAGGGCATCGATGCGGGTGCCCACTCCCGAGGCCAGGTTGACGAGGCGCAAGCCCTCGTTGGGCAGGCCGGCCAGGTGCAGCACGCCACGGGCCAGCGTGTCCACGGACAGGTAATCTCGGACTTCGCTCCCGCAGCCGCGCAACCGGATGCGGCCCTCGTTTCGGGCTTGATTGTAGATTTCCCAGACGAGCAGGCGTCGCTGGCGCGGCCCGAACACGGAAAACAGGCGCAGGACGGTGGCCGGGATGCCGTGCAGCCCGGCGTACTGCCGGGCCAACAACTCGCATTGCCACTTGTGGAAGCCATAGGGGGAAATGGGCGCGGGCGTGTCGTCTTCGGCGAAGCTCCCCACGCCCTCCCCGTAGACAGCGGCGCTGGAGGGATAAAAGACATGGGGTCGGGCCCCAGCCCGGCGCAAGGCCTCCAGAACGCCCTGGAAAAGCAGCACCGAGGAGGCGAAGTCGCGACCGGGTTCCCGAAGGGATTGCCCCACGCCGGCCGAGCCGGCCCCCTGGAACAGGACATGGGGCGTGAACGCGTCGAGGATGCCGTCGAGGCTGTGCGGCGTATAGTCCGTTTCGCGGAGCGGGAAGGGGCAGGCTTCGGCCTGTCCGTCGCGCCCGGCCAGGTCGAGGCCGAGCACTTCCCAGCCAGCGGCCGTAAACGCCTCGCCCACGGCCCGCCCGATGAATCCCCGGGCGCCGGTGAGAAGAAGTTTCCATGTCATGGCGTGTGGTGGCGGCGAAGGTATACGAAACGGCGACGGCCTTCAACGCCGCCGCGCCGGCGAAGCGGCGGCTGCATCGGAAACGCTGCGAATGCAAGCGGCCGGGTTGCCGGCGATGACGGAGCCGGCCGGAAAGCTTCTGGTGACGACGCTCCCCGCTCCCACCACGCATTCCTCCCCTAAGGTGACGCCTTTGAGGATGCTGACGTTGAAGCCGATCCAGCACCTTGACCGGATGGTGATTGGAGCCATGGCCACATGGCTCCAATCCTTGTTTCGGATGAGGTTCGTCCGATCGGCGAGATAATCATCGTAACAACGCCGGACGTCGTCGGTCCGTTCCTCCCAGCGTGTGGCGTGGGAATCGTTGTCCATGAGGGTGATGCCCCAGGCCATGATCACGTCGTCTTCCACGACGATGGCGTCGGCGCAGACGAAATTGACGTTGCCGAGCTGGCAGCGCGCGCCGACGCGGATGGTGGACTGTTGCCGCAGCAGGTTGAAGCTGCTGAAGATGTGGGACCCCTCGCCGATGGACAGGTGGACCCGCGCGGGGCCGTCCGGTTGCCAGACGCGTACCGTGGCGCAGGGATCGATGATGGCCGTGGCATGCACGTCGACATGGTCCCGGCTGCGCCGCCAGCAATCCCATGGCGGCGGGCCGGCCGCATAGGCGGCCGTCCGGCGCGAGCGGAGGAGGCGTCTGGCCAAGCGGCTGAGGATGTTCACAGCGCGCCTGACGCGAGCACGGCGAGGAACAAGCCCCCATGCCCATGTCCTGGGGTATGGCGCGCGATACGCGTGACGTTTGCGGCCGGGCCGGTTGCAAGCATGCGGTCATCCGCCTCGTTGTTTTCGAGAAGCCGCCGGCGCTTCGCCGAAACGTGTCGTTTGCGGCCGGCGCTGTCCGCCGCCGGCCCGGTCCTGCCGGCTCAGGCCGCCGCGACGTCCTGGCAGCGCGGGCTGCTCGGTATATTGACCAGTTCCGCCGCCAGGCGGGTGGCCACATCCAAGGGGCCACGCGGGCTATGGGCGTACACGGGCAGGCTGGACAGCAGGTCCCAGGCCGGGCGCGTCTGGATGCCGCAACGGTTGCTCATTTCAAGAAAGGCGTCCCGGGCCGAGCTGTCGGGCAGGCGAATGGCGTTGAGCCAATAATTGGCCCGGGTGTCGGCGGGCTCGGACACGAAGCGGAGACCGGCCTCGGCGCAAAAAGTCGCGTAATCACTGGCCAGGGCGCGCTTGCTCGCCACGAAGGCTTCGAGCTGCTCCAACTGGGCGCAGGCCAGGGCCGCATTGAGATTGGGCAGGCGGTAGTTGTAGCCGATCGCGTCATGAACGAACCGGTAGGGGTGCGGCAGCTTGGCCGTGGTGGTCAGGTGGGCCAGGTTGCGGGCCAGGCCGGGATCATTGGTCAATACGGCCCCTCCCCCGCCGCAGGTGGCGATCTTGTTGCCATTGAAGCTCAGGGTGCCGAGCAGGCCGAAAGTGCCGCAATGCCGGCCTTGGCGCAGACTTCCCAGCGCTTCGGCGGCGTCCTCCACCACGGAGACGCCGAACGGGGCGCAAACCCGGGCCAAGGCGTCCACGCGGCAGGGGTGGCCGAAGGTGTGCATGGGCACGCAGGCGGCGATACGCCGCCCGGTGGCGACATGGCGGCAACCGCCGCTGATTTTTTCGCAGGCCGAGTGCAGGAACTCGGCGACGGCCTGGGGATCGAGGCCCATGGTGTCTTCTTCCACGTCCAGGAAGACCGGCTCCGCTCCCGCGTGGGCGATGGCGTTGGCCGTGGCCACGAAGGACAAGGGCTGCGTGAGGACCAGATCGCCCGGCCGCGTCCCGGCGACGAGCAGGGCGGCGTGCAGGGCCGTGGTGCCGTTGACCGTGGCCACGGCATGCCTGGCGCCGGTGATCTGGCAAAGCATGTCTTCGAAACGCTTCACATAGGCCCCGACCGAGGACACGAACGTGGAATCGATGGCGTCGAGGACGTACGTCCTCTCGTTGCCGTAAAACTGCGGTTCGTGCAGGCCGATGCGATCCCGTCCGGGAAAACGGGACCGGATGAAGTCGCATAATGAGGCGTAGGTGCTCATATGTTATAGGCGTTCGCTTTGTATCGACCAAGGTTCTGCGGGTCCATGAACCAGTCGACCGTCGCCGTCAGGCCCCGGCGGAAGCCGTCGAGGCCGCCGTAGGCGGGCGCCCAACCGGTGGCGGCGCGCAGCCGGGAATTGTCGGCCAGCAGGCGTTCCACTTCGCTTTTCGCCGGGCGCAGGCGTTGCGCGTCCTGGCCGATCTCGACGGGGACATCCATGATGGAGGCGATCATCCGGGCCGTGTCGCCGATGCTGACCTCGAAGCCGGAGCCGGCGTTGAGGACCTGGCCGACCGCCGCATCCGACAACAGGACGGCTTCGAAGGCACGCGCCGTGTCCGTCACGAAGCTGAAGTCGCGGGTGGGATGCAGCGACCCCAACTGGATGCGCCGCGCGCCGGAGGCTATCTGGCTTATGATCGCGGGAATGACCGCCCGTGCCGACTGCCTGGGGCCGTATGTGTTGAAGGGGCGCAGGATGGCGACGGGCGTGTCGAAGGAAAGGTGAAAGGACAAGGCGAGTTGATCCGCGCCGATTTTCGTGGCGGAGTAGGGGGATTGCCCGTGCAGCGGGTGCTCTTCGGTGATGGGCACGAATCGGGCTGTGCCGTAGACTTCGCTGGTCGACGTGTGCACGACCTTGGACAGACCCAAGTCGCGTGCAGCCTGGAGCACGTTGAGCGTGCCCTTGATGTTCGTGTCCACATAGGTGTCGGGCGAATGGTAGGAATAGGGGATGGCGATCAGGGCCGCCAGGTGCAGCACGGCGTCGCAGCCCCGCATGGCAGCGCGGATGCCGTGCGGATCGCGGATGTCGCCGGCGAACACGTCGAGGTCCTTGCGGATATCCTCCGGCGAAGCGTCGAGCCAGCCCCAGGAATTGAACGAGTTGTAGTAGACGAAAGCCCGCACCTCGTGGCCCTGGCGCACGAGGTGCTCGACGAGGTGCGAGCCGATGAAGCCGTCGGCTCCGGTGACCAGGACGCGCATCATATGTTTCCCCTGGCCCGGTCGAAGTCGCTGGGCCGTCCCACGTCCAGCCAGTCGTCGGGCATGTTGTAGACCGCCACGCCGTGCCCCGCGGCCATGGCCGCTTCCAGTAGGTCGGGCATGGTCATGGGACGGTCGGCCGGGACCAGGGGCAAAAGCGACGGCTCCACGACGTAGATGCCGGCATTGACGAGAAAATGGCAGGCCGGCTTCTCTCTGAATGTCTGCAGCAGTCCGTTGTCCGCGTGCACCACGCCGAAGGGGATTTCATAGGTGTGGTTGCGGGCGCACAGCGTGGCGGGCTGGCCCTTGCGGACATGAAAATCGAGCAGGGCGGTCACATCCACTTGGGTGATGAGATCGCCGTTGAGGACCAGCAGGGGATCGGCCGGCGTTTCCGGCAGTAGGGACAGGGAGCCGGCGGTGCTGAGTTCCTGCCTCTCGCGCAGGTAGTCGATGCGGCAACCGAAGGCCGAGCCATCCTGAAAATGTTCCTCGATCATGTGGCCGAGATAATTGACGGAGATCCAGATGCGCCGGATGCCCTGGCCGACGAGGTGCAGAACCAGGTGTTCGAGGATGGGTTTGCCGGCGACGTGCAGCAGGGGTTTGGGGCAGTGGGCGGTGAGGGGGCGCAGGCGCGTGCCTTTGCCGCCGGCCATGATGACGGCCTGGTTCGTCTTCTGGCTGCTGCCAATGATCTCACGAAGAAAATGAAATCCGACAGGGTGTTTGTAAGCATCGAGAATTGGAATTTGCCGAATGTCGCATGCTCGCATGATGTCGAGTACGTTGCCGCGCGTCATTTCCGGTTCAACAAAGACGAAGTCGCGCTTCATGACCTGTGTCACCGGCAGGTCGAAGTTCATGGTCGTCAGGAGGCCTCGCCGGATGTCGCCATCCGTCACGGTTCCTAGGGCTTGTCCTTCTTCATTCACGATGAGCACGAATTCATGCCAGTTGGCATCGATAGCCTGCATCGCGTCGAGAAGTGATGCTGTGCTTCGAATGATAAATGGAGAAATTTTCATTGTAATTCCGCAGGAGACGGGATAGAAATACAGTCAAACCGTCCGATTTCCAGCGGTCCAGGTGAGCTTTCAGCTGTATATTTTTGAATAGTGAAAGCGTTCGAAAAGCCAAGATGCTCCGCTATTCGCATGGTAATGGGGGTGTAATCGCCAGAAGGGTAGCTGAGCATGAGCGGCCTTCTGCCGATGAGGTCGCGGATAGTTGTCGCACAATGGCTCAATTCGTTGAGTTGGTCATAGTAATAGAGTTTCCCTAGGGGCCTGTGGGTGAATCCGTGGCCGCCAATCTCCATGCCGGCGTTTAGGAGTTTCTGAATGTCGTCCCGGCTAAGATAGAGATTTTCGAAAAGCTGTGATTCATCGCCGAGGTATTTGGCGACGAGACGCCTCAAAATGGGGGAAACGATTTCAGGAGGGAAATGATCTAGGGACCATTTCATGGAAGCAGTGGTCAGGTCGTCTAGATAATCCGCCTGCATGGCGGGGGTTGGCTTGATGGCGAGGTGCTCAGGTAGGCTTTCGTTAAGTTCTTCTATGATGCTGGCGACCTCAAGTTTCATCATGAGCAAATGACGACGTTGGACATCCAGGCAGGTTTTTTGATGGAAAATGGCGCCGGGCACGAAGAAAGCTGCTGAAAACCCGTGGTCGAGAAGGATGGGAAGCGCGCTGATGACGGCGTCCTTGAGACCGTCATCAAAAGTGATGGCGCATACCGGATCAGAACCCGTATCCCTCAATAATTCCGATAGTGGCAGAACCCGATACATGCTGCTCAATAGGGTGAGCTGTTTGTCAAAGGCTTCTGGGGTCAGGCCCATGCCGGTTTCTCGAATGTAATGGTACATGATAATAGACTTCATGTCACAATGTCCTCTTGGATATCGACGTGGATCGGTCTTTGTTGCGCGTAGTTAGAGATGATGCCGTCGGAAATTGCAGTATGAAGGCTCCTAATGGCGTCGTCTGTGAATGCAGAGAGAGGATAAAACCTGCCTTTTGCAAGGTCTTGTCTGTGTCCCTTCGGTGGTGTTCCGGCAAGAAGAAGCTCTGCCGCTTGGCGCATTAGTTCGGTTCCCTTTATGAGAGTCTTGCATCCCAGCGTGTGGCTGTCATCGTCTAGTGAAAATTCAGGGCGCCCCTGCACGATGATGTCGCCACTGTCGATCCCTTCGTCGATATAGTGAATCGTTGCGCCGATATATTCCGGCTCTCTGTTGCAAATAGGAAAGACATTAGTGCCGCTTCCTCGGTAGAACGGGCTTAACCCGGCATGGTAATTCACGATTATACCTGGAAATGTTCTTATAAATGCCGGGCCGAGGATGGAAGTGCTTAGGGTCGCGAGGGCACATGGCTTGTACCCACTTAATATGTCGATGATTTCTGGATGGTTGATGGCACCTGTCTCGATTTGACATATGGTCCGCTGCGCCAGGAGCTCTTCGCTTGCGGTTGTTAGCGCCCCGAAAAAAATTTCCTCCGTGGCTCGAAACGCCGTGAAATGCTCCTGCGCCAGGGTTGTTGGCGAGTCGAGGTGGGCACCCCAGGCGGCGGGAGGCTGGCGTTCAATGATAAGGCGAGCTTCTGGAAAGTAGTTCAGGAGATATTGCGCAAAGTAAAGGTGTCGATATTTGTCTCCGGTAATTATAATTAATGGCGTAATCATATGCTTTTCTTATAGCAGATGATGTTCCACATGGAAAGAGTATGGGCCATGCTGTCTAGGGTTGTTGATGTTTTTTCTATGGATTCAATGGCGAAGGGATGATATAAAGACTTAATTTGATCTTTTCTGAGGAACCTTGCAAGCCCCATGCCGGCGAATGGTCCGTCCGGGGCGTCGCGCCAGGCGCCATCGCCCTCCGGCGTGCCAAGGCCCGCCCCCCAGCAGTCTTCGGCTGGCGTGCGCGAGAAGAAGATCCCGCCGGGCTTGAGCACCCGGTGAATTTCCGCGACGATACAGTTGGTGGTGGACACGTCGTTACAATACAAGCATTGGGATTCCTGCGCGAAGTCGAATGTGTCGTCCGGCCAGGGCAGCGACAGCAGGTCGCCCACCATCACTTCGGCGCGCAAACCCTCGCGTTCCAGGCGGTGTAGGCAACTGGCCACAGCCACGGATGAGCCGTCAATGGCGCTTACGGCAAAACCCATTCGGGCCAGAAACCATGTGAATGGGCCGCTGCCGCAGCCCACGTCCAACGCCCGCAGGGACCCGCGGTCCGGGAATTTGAAATAGTGCCGCGCCACCTGCCGGATCATGTCGTCCGTCGGCCAGGTGTCGCCGGGCAAACGGCTTCCGTGCAGGCCATTCCAGCAAGGGTCGAAAGAATTCGTGTTCATGTCCGTTCCAAAGAGTAGAAAAGTTGGCCCTGCCGGGGGGAGACGGCGGGCCTGCCGGTCAGGTAGTCCACCCCGAGGCGTTCCACAACCCGCAGGCCGGCGGCGGACAGCAAGACGTCCACTTCCGCCGGCGTGAACAGATGCCCCATGCCGGCGATGGCCTCTCCGCCCACCGTGGTGACGTACGAGGCGTCCCCGCGGCGTTCGTCGAACGCCAGGGCGTCGACGACGCGCCGGCCGAAGACCCGCCACCAGCCGTAAGCCGCGGCGTTGTGCCGGTTGTTGACGTCCAGGAACAGGCGCCCTCCCGGCCCGAGCAGGTCGCCCATGCGGGCAAGCGCGGCGGTTCGCGCGGCCGTGTCCGGCATATGGCCGAGCACGTTCCACAAGCAAACGATGTTGTCAAACGGTCCGCCGTCCAGGGGCATGTCGCCGGCGGCGCATTCCCAGACGACGGTCCGGGGCGCGCCCTGGCGGCATTTTGCGGCCATTTCCCGGCTCGGTTCGCAAAAAACGACCCGGGAAGCGCCGAGCATTCCGGCCAGGCCCAGCCCACGCACCCCGTCGGCCGCGCCCACGTCCAGGAAAGCCGGGCCGGGCCGTCTGGCGCGCTCGAGGATCAAGGCGTCCACGGCGGCCAGGTAGGTCGCGCGCCGGGAGGAAATGTCCCGGTAATGAGGGGCCAGCCGGTCGTAAAGGGTGTGCTCGCTCATGGCTTTCGCAGGGATTCCCAGGTGATGGGCGCGTCTTCGGGGACGTCGACCGTCAATGCGAGCCCGACGATCCTGGACGCGTCGTCCGGCGCGATGCCGGTCGCCGGACGCTTGGCTGTGAGCAGCGACGGCGTCAGCACCGTGCCTGCCGGCAGGTCCCGGGCAGCCACCAGGCCCTTGCGGATGAGCGGCCGGTTGCCGGCCTCGCAGGGGGCCGGGACTTTGCGCCCGTGGCCCAGGCAGGCCCGGGCCATGGCGGTGGCGCGCACCAGCGCGGCGAGTTCTTCGGGCTCGATGGAGGCCTTGTGGTCCGGACCGACCATGGTCCGGTCCAGGGTGAAATGCTTCTCCACGGCGGCCGCGCCCAGGGCCGAGGCCACGGTCGCCACTTCCGTGCCGAGAGTATGGTCGGAGAAGCCCACGGCGCAGTCGAAGGCCTGCCCCATGGTCAGCATGGCCCGCAGGTTCACCTCGTCGACCGGGGCCGGGTACTGGGAAACGCAGTGGAAGACCAAAAGTTCGCCGCACCCCGCTTCGCGGAGGGTTTCGACGGCCAGGGCCGCCTCGGCCAGGGTGCTCGCGCCCGTGGACAGGACCACGTCCACGCCGGCGGCCCCGATGCGGCGCAGAAACGGCAGGTTGGTCACTTCCGAGGAGGCGATCTTGATGGTGCGCAGACCGGCGTCGTCCAGGAGGAAGTCCAGGCTTTCGTCGTCAAAGGCGGCGCAGAGCATGGCGGCGCTACGTGCGTTGCAATAGGCGAACAGCTCGCGCAGGTGCTCGTGGGACAACTCCAGGGCCTTGCACAGGTCTAGTTGCCCTTCGGCGTCCGCGTCGCCGCATTTCTGATATTCCGCCTTGCCGGCGTAGCGGCTGATTTCGTTTTTCGTGATGAAGGCCTGGAACTTCACCACATGGGCACCGGCCACGATGGCGGCGTCCACCATGCGCCGCGCGATGGCCATGTCGTTGTTGTGGTTGACGCCCACCTCGGCGATCACGAGACAGGGATGATCGGGGCCAAGAGGGTAGTCCTTACAGCCGAAATGCATGCAGACTCCTTGCTAGCGGCGATAGAAGGGAAAGAAGTCCGGATTGGCCGGCGGTTGGGCCAGATGCTGCTCGCTTCGCGCCTTGATCCGGCAAAGGGCGTCGTAGGTTCCTTCGTCGAGGATGCGGCAAGCCGCGTACAACGTGACTGTGTGCTTTGAAAAGCCCGATTTGAACCGATAGATGCCGTCGTCCGGGGCGAGTGTGGCGCCGCCGCCCATGTACAGGCGCTTGCAGCCCCGAGCCTGCGCCCACAGACAGACCTCGTGCACCATGAGGGTGGAAGGCTTGGCCGCCGCATGGAGGGGATCGCTGGCCGCGAAGTGGTAGTAGGCCGTCGGGCCGTGGACGATGACGATGCACCAGGCGGCCAGGCCGCCGTCCTCGGCCCGGGCCAGAAAAAAGGCGCAGCTCTCCTGTCCCAGGAGTTCCCGGCAGGAACGGAAGTAATGGTCTTCGAAGTACCAGCGTCTGGCGGCCCGATGACGATCCATGGTGGCGGTGTAGAGCTGGTTGAAGGCCGTGTAGAGCGCGGCGTCCGGCTCCACCCGCTCCACCCGGACCCCGGATTTGCGGGCTCGGCCGATGTCGGATTTGTGTCCCTTGCGCAGCTGGCTGTGCAACTCCTGGGGGCCGCCGGCCAGGTCCACCACGACCACGGGCTTGACGGCTTCCAGACGGTAGGCCGGATTTTCTCTGACCAGCTCCAGGCTACCCGTGAACATGTGGGGGCACAGGAATTCCGAGGCCAGCCCTTCCTGCCGGCACCAGTCGACGAAAGCGGCGTCGAACCGGCGGTAAAGCCCAGGCCTGTCCGCAGCGGGGGCGGTGCAGACCGGGCCGCCTATCCCGTAGGGCATGGCGATGTCCCGCGCCGGACGGCCTTCGACGACCGGCTGTTCGCCGTCGATGGCGATGGGGCGCGTGAGGAACGGATAGAGCACGTCGCCGCTGTCCGCATGGAAAAGGGCCGCCCGGGCCTCGACGCCGTTCTCCGCATAGAGGGCGGAATATCCGGGGCAGTAGTGCACGTCCCTCCTGTCCGAGGGCAAAGCCTCCAGCACCGCTTGCCAGCGCCTGGCGTCATCGCCTTCGGTCGTGAGGATCTCAACGTGCGAAGGCAAGGAAATCCCTCCCGGCGTCGAGCCATTTGGCGACCAGCCTGGGGTCGTCGAGATCGAGCCCTCCCAGCACCCTGGCCGTGCGATCTCCGGCGTGGCCGTCGCCGTAGGGGTTCACCGCCTGGGCCGCTTTGTCGCGAAACACCGGGTCCAGGACGGCCGTTTCCAGGGCAGCGAGGATTTCTTCGGCATCGTGGTGTGGCACGTCGAGGACGTTGGTCGCGCGCAGGCGGCCGTGCTGGCGCGTGCCGACGTTGACCGCGGGCAGGCCAAAAGATGGCGCTTCCCAGATGCCGCTGCTGGAATTGCCGACCAGGACCACGGCGGCCCGAAGCAGGCTCAGGAAGCGACGGGCGCCAAGGGTGGCCCGCACCCGCAGTCGGGGATCGCCCGCCTGGGCGGCGATGACAGCGTTTATGGCTTCGCCGCCGGCATCGGAATTGGCGGCCGTGACCACGGCCTGCATGTCGCGGGTACGGGCCAGGCGCAGGACAGCATCCAGGGTGGCCCGCATCTGCGGTCCGGCTTGGTCGGATTCGGTGGTCACCGGGTGCTGGGCCACGACGATGAGGGGTTTGGCCGGGTCGAGGCCGAGTTCGGCGCAAATCGTTTCCCGGTCGAGGTAGTCCATGGCGCGGATGACGTCCAGGCCGGGTTCCCCGACGGCCAGGATGCGCCCGGGCGCTTCGCCACGGCCGAGCAGCACGCGGGAACTGGCCTCGCAAGTGGTCAGGTGTACGTGGGCCAGGGTGCTGACGGCGTGTCGGATGGAGTCGTCAATGGTGCCCGACCGGTCGCCCCCGGAAAGATGCACGACAGGCACGTTCATATGCGCCCCGGCGATGGCCGCAGCCAGCATTTCGCCCCGGTCGCCCTGCAGCAGCAGGATGTCCGGGCGCACGTGCGAAAGCGCCTCGGCCATGTGGACGACGCCCCGGCCCAGGGCCTTGGCCATGCCGGCGTTGGTGTCGTCCTCGTCGCAGACGGGGGCGACGTGGATCGGGCCGGGGAAGTTCCGTTCAACCTCCCGGCGGCTTTCGGCAAAGCGCGACAGCAGGTGCATCCCGGTGAGGACGCACTCCTGCCGCAGGCCAGGAGTTGCGGCGATGGCCGCATAAACTGGCGTCATGGCCCCCCAGTCTGAGCGGGTTCCGGTGACGGTGAGCACGCAACGCATGGAGTCAACTCTTGGCGGTCATTACGAATATGAAGCCGCTCGGCATGGATGTCATTAGGATCGGGAAAGAAGGAACTCCGCCCACAGGAAATCCTCCAAGGTATCGATGTCGATGGAATCGAACAGTTTCATCCGATATCCGATGACTTTTTCTCCGTAGAAGCGGCCAGCGAGGATGTCGCTTGGCCGCAGCACGTAGATGGCTCCGTTCTCCAGGAAGGCCTCTGGAAGCAGATGGCGTGGCGTCTCGTAGGTTTTTCCCGGAAATAACGAAACGATATTACGGTTTTCAAGCCGGAATTGGTACCATCCGTGCTCCTGGACTGGCCGAATCGCAGTTACAGTGTCGGCTTGTTCCGAAAAAAAGAGAGTCACAGCTTCATCGATGTGTTGGCCGCGACGAAAGGGCGAGGTGGCCTGCAAGAGTACCACAGCGTCATAGCGTTCCCCGGTGGTTTCGCAAAAAGCCAGGGCGTGGCGTAGCACGTCCAGGAGAGAAGCCGTGTCCGTGGCCAGTTCCGGCGGGCGCAGGAACGGGACCTCACCGCCATGGTCGGCGGCACAACGGGCGATGTCCTGGCTGTCCGTGGACACGAAGCAGCGCGTCAGGGACGTGGCCTCCCGTGCGGCCTCTATGGTCCAGGCGAGTAGCGGCTTTCCAGCAAGCTGGCGCTGATGCTTGCCGGGCAGGCGTTTGGAGCCGCCGCGGGCGACAATGACGCCCAGCACGCGCGGTTTCATGATCGGGATTCCGGATCCGGCAAGTCGCCGGACCAGAGCACGCCCTGTCCGTCCCAGGTTTGCAGGGCGGCCAGAGGTCCTTCATAGAAGAGGTAAGAGTTGTTGTAAGATCGCCATGACACTGGATCAAACCAACGTTCCACAAATTGAGGGTCGGCTGGGTTGAGCACGTCCTTGTCGTAGAGGTATTTCAAGGAGAGACGAGGATAGGACATGCTGATGCAGAGCTCACAGCTCAAGATAAGCTCAGGCATGAGCTCCACGGGGATAAACCGAAAAGGGGTCGTCAGGGTGACAACGTCGCAATGGCCGGCTACGGCAGCCGCGAGATGCTCATGACGTTCAAAACGTTCGCCGGGATGTGGTTTTACGTAGACAATGCTGCCCCGACGGGCGTGTCGAATCAAAAGATCCGCATACATCTCGCACTCTCGTTCCACAGAGATACAGCCACATTCCGCATGGTTTTCCGTCATGAGCAAAACTTTCGGCCGACCGGCATGGCACTCTCGGATATTTTTAAGGTAGCCGGGTAACTCCGGAAAAGCGTCATGAACCTGCTGCAATGTCTCCAGAAGAGTCTGCCGGGAAACCATGACCAAGGGGACTTGGTTCAGTGCGCGGCCGGTCTGGTCGACTGGTAAGCAGGCCGTGGCTAGGTTCGGCTTTGTCTCCGGCAGGAAGGGATGCTTGGTCGTTGTGATGCCAAGCAGGCCAAGGTGTGTGTTTTTTTCCACGAAAAGGCCAAAAGCATCGCCGATCCACAGGAGGCTGGCCGTCGGCCAAGCAGCCTGGGCAAGCCCAACAGCTTGGCCGACGACGTCATGGGGGTAAAGCACCATGTCATAATGGTGGTCCGGGCAGGCGCGTCTTAGGCGTTCGCCCGCCATTCTGACAAGCCGGCCCTTCGTCAGCGGCAGCGCCCATGGGGCGGTCCAGGGATAGCGATCGGCGGCCATTTCCCCAAGGCGCTCCCAAGACAGAAAAGTGGTCGAGGCAATCGAGGGACAGGCGTCAGTCACTTGCCGTATGACGTATTTTATTGTGTCGTAGGTCCCGCAATAAAGAACATCCAACATCGTGTCTTTGGCAACAGTGCGATGTGACGCAAGACCCATAATCAAATTGCAAGGACTATACGCCAGGAGGAGTGCATGTTTTGCAGTTTGTTTAATCACGTTCATCGGTCCAGCATAAAAGAGGTCTTACAACTCCCAGGATGGCGCGTGGGTACCCGCAGCGAGTTGGCGTCCCTTCCATGGGGTCAGTCACGGTGAAGATCAAGAGAGATTCCTCTTGAAAACAGTTAATGCTGTAGGGTTCAAAGGAGAGGAGACAGATAGTTACGGAGTAGGCACCATCATTGAGAAAATTTCCAGGGATGTGGCAATGCACAGTGTGTTCGCCTCGGGCGAAAGGTTTGGGCGGATGATGCACTGTGAATGCCAAACCGCCGTCTCCACGGTAGAAATGCAGGGTCGGTACCATGGCACGATCGTCATCTTGCATCATACGGAATTTGAAGGCGACGACAATTGGTTCCGTGATCTGGATGGCGTTGGTTTTTTCCCCATTGGAACGTGCCACCCAGGCTTCAAGAAGCTGCGCTAAGTCGTCACCAATGTATTGCTCGTCAGGACAAATGAAATGAGCTGGGTTTCCACTTTTACTTGTAAGGTAGTTGAGGATAGTGTCGCTTGGTGACCCGCGGAACGCAACAGCTCCGTTGCGGAGTAAGACGGCATCGGTACAAAGAGATCCGATCATGGCCAAGTTGTGGCTGACAAAGATTACCGTTCGACCACTTTTACTTATTCCCCCCATGCGACCAAGGCATTTTTTTTGAAACTCCGTGTCGCCGACGGCCAGGACTTCGTCCACGAGCAGGATATCGGATTCGAGATGGGAGGCCACGGCAAATGCCAGCCGCACATACATTCCTGAAGAATAGCGCTTCACCGGGGTATCGAGAAAATTCTCCACGCCGGAGAACTCCACGATGGAATCAAATTGCTTCAATATCTCCGGCCGGGACATGCCAAGTACTGTACCACTCATGAAGATGTTTTCGCGGCCGGTGAATTCCGGATGAAATCCGGTTCCCACTTCGAGCAGGCTGGCGACACGTCCCTGGATGGCTGCTCGACCTTCGGTGGGAGCCACGACCCTGGACAAAATTTTAAGCAGCGTCGATTTGCCTGCACCGTTACGTCCTATCAGGCCAAGACAAGTTCCTTGCGCTACGGTGAAGGTGACGTTGCGCAACGCCCAGAATTCAGAACGCTCTCCTCCACTCGCCAAGGGCACGCCCGCACCCTTGGGGCATAGCCTCGATGCGAACAACTTTGCGGCCCCGAACATCGCAGCTTGCAGCGAATCAAACTTTTGAGAATGATCGATGATGTATCGCTTGCCTATGTTCTCAATGATAATGGCTTCACTCATCGTGCGTCCAGGAAAGTAGCCCAGTGGGCGATAAGGCCAAGGAATGGATTGAGGAAAATCCTCGCGAGCGACGACCTTTACCACAAGAATGATAAATGCCGTAATTCTCTTAAAAAACAGGTAGTTTTGTCAAGCTCCGTCGTTCGCGGGAAACAACTTGGCACGGCACAGGATTTTTATCAAGTTTACTGGTTCAGGCCTGTTGAATTCGCACGCAATCGTCTGTAGTCACGGAGTTCTGGCAATATCGGATGGGGAGTTTTGAGAATCTATCCGTGTCTGAAGCCTCGAAAGGAAGCGTCGCGCTGCTTGTATAAAATATCAAGTTGGTGGGCACTGCTTATTTTAAGTCTTCGAATGTAATTATCAAGGAGTATAGAGTTTGCTTTGTGCAAAGCATCGTAAAATTCATCGTCCGATAGCGTCGTGAAATTTACAGAAAGAAGGTCTGAATTTGTATGCTTGTTTTCATAGAAATCGGCACAATCCTTTATTTTGCCTGCATTAATGGCATCATAGTAAAGTTGTGATCCTGGATAAGGCGTAACAGGCCGGATCGTACGCAGCTGGGCTCCGTCGTCATACTTAAGAAGGAAATCGACGCCTTTTTGAAGAATTTCGCGAGATTCACCATGATTTCCGAAGATTATATTAAGTCCTGGACTGATTCCAGCATTGAGCGTGGCCTGGATGCCTTGTTCAATCTGTCTCGTGGAGAGGTTCTTATTCATTGCTTTCAAAGTGTTGTCGTCAAAAGCCTCAATCCCGTAATTGATGAATACGCAGCCGGCTCTTTTCATGGCTTTGAGAAGATCTTTTTTGGCATAATTCAGCCGGCCGTTACATTCCCACTTTATATTGACTTGTCTCCTGATAAAATCTTCACAGAGAAGAGTGGCTCGCTCCACTGAAGATATGAGGAGTTCGTCGAAGAAAGAGATATAAGTTATTCCGTAGTTTTTCTTTAATAATTCTATCTCTTCGATGATGGCTTCATTGCTTCGCGGGCGAAAGCCGCTATCCATGCGATAGCAAAAATTGCATTTGAATGTGCAACCACGACCGGAAAGGAGCGGCATGATAAAATCGCTTGATGTGCAATGCGGCATACGCAAAAGTCTGTAAACTTCAATAGGGAAAAGGTGATAGGCTGGAAATGGGAGAGCGTCGATGTCTTGAATAAGCGGACGGCGCCGATTTATTGTGACTTGAGAGCCGGTTCGGTATGCTATGCCAGAAACGGTGCTAAGGTCTCGTTTGGAAGATATCGCGTCGATTATGTCGAGGATCGTTTCCTCTCCTTCGCCCATGCATACGATGTCTGCCTGGAGAAGGTTGAGAAAATAGGTGGGGTCAGGGGTTGGTCCGTGTCCGCCAATGATATATAGCGGTCTATTCCTGCTGTTGTTGATGATGGATGATATGGACTTTGCTTTTTTATATTGCCAATATCCGGCGATAAACGAAAGGCCGACAATGTCAAACTCGTGTTCATTTAAATAGCTGACAAGATGTTCGTCGCTATAGTGGTGTATGTCTTGGTTGTAAATGGTGACTTCGTGACCATGCTTTTCCAGGATCGCGCTAAGTGCAGCAATTCCTATCGGAAATTGGCTAATATATGATCCGTTGTCGTAAACTATAAAAAGGATATGCATGGTTTATCTCCGCAGGAGAACGAGAACGTCTTGTCCCGAAGCAAACTTCGATTCCCGGTCGGTTCGCATGGCGTCTGCGTACAATGCGCAACCCGGTGAGGTCGAAAATTTATTCTAAATAATGTCAATTTGTTTCCCTGTCAATAAAGGGCTGGGTTGTCGAGAACGCCCTTCACTCATGCGTCTCGGTCGGATTTGCGCAGGCGATGTTGGGAGCCCCAACGGGAGCCATGAAACGAGGCTGATTTTCGCAGGGGTTGCTGTCGACATGTCGCGGGAGGCGGTGAAGAGAGCGGCAGGCCAAGTCTTTGAACGCTCGGGGGCAACGAACCGCGACCGGGGGAGGCCCTGCCGCAGCTTGAAGGGCAATGGTAAACGACGTTCAGTCGAGGGGGCTGGAAGTCAAGAACTTTGGACAGTTGCATAAAGATGACTGCACCGCTGCAAGAAATTAAAGCACGTCCAGGATGTGGCGCTCGCGTTTCAGAAAAAAACGAACCCCCGCGATAAGCAGCAGGCCGAAAAACACAATGGAATAGCTGAGATGGGCACCGGAGAACGATGAGCCGCCGCCGAGGATGCACCAACGGGCGAACTCGATTACGCCGACCATTGGGTTGAGGGCAATGATCCACTGGATGCTTTCCGGCCAAGACTGCGCCAAGTAGGCGACCGGGGAGAGCATCATCCAGAGGCTGAGCACGAATGGGCATAGATAACCGAAGTCGCGGTATTTTGGTAGGATGGCGGCAAAAAAAAGGCCGACAGATAAACCGGCGATGATGCAAAGAAGGATGGCAAGCGGAAGCAATAACAAAACCCAGCCTGGCGTGTATCCGTAATAAAGCATCAAAGCAATCAAAATAGACATCGCCACACCAAAGTCCATGCACGCTTCGCCGATTGATGATAAAGGTAACAACATTCGGGGAAAGTATACTTTAGTCAGAAGGGCAGCGTTGGCAAGTACAGAATTGGCGCTATTGTTGAAAATAGTGGCGAAGAGGTTCCATCCTAAGGTCCCGGAGTAAACAAGGAGGGCATAGGGTAAGCCAGGTTCACTGGGCAGTTTAGCAACTACGCCAAAAAGAAGAGTCAGTACGACCATGTTCAAGAAAGGAGTGAGGAGTTTCCAGCCGATCCCCAGAATCGCCTGTTTGTATTTTCCGACAACATCCTTGTATATTATATAATACAAAAGATGTCTGTAGCGATAAATCTCTTTCAGAGAAAGGCCGGAGCCGGACGATGATATGATGACGAACTCTGGGGATTTGGTCGAGGTATCCTTGCTCAAAAGCAATCTCCATCTTTTGAAAAAGCCATGTTGTAGGACGATCACTTTCTACCGCGAACGTTTCTATATGAATGATTGAGTGATATCCGTATCTAGGTGATTTTGCCTGATCCTTGGAGCGCGATCTGCCTTTGTGCGAGGTCCTTCTTGCCCGTTCAAGTTCTAAGCGTCACCCCCCGGATCGCCTCCAGCTCCGCCTTGTCCGGGTAGGTGATGAGCACGGCCCGGCGGGGGCCGTGGAAGACGAACAGGGAGCCGGCGGCAGCCGCGGCGGCCTCGCCCTCGGTCAGGACGCGGCGCAGGTCCTCGTTGCTCCCGGCCCCACCCAGGGCGATGACCGGCACGTCCACGGCGCGGCTGACGGCGCGCGTGAGCTCGATGTCGTAGCCCTCCATGGTCCCGTCGCGGTCCACGCTTTGCACGATGAGCTCCCCGGCCCCGCGCGCGGCAATGTCCCGGGCGACTTGCGCCACGTCGCCGGAAAGCTTGCGCCCGGCGCAGCGGGAAACCACCTCGCGTCTGCCCGTCCAGGACTTCTTCACGTCCAGGCAGACCACCACGCTCTGGCGGCCGAAGGCGTCGGCCAGGCGCGAGACGATGTCCGGCTGCTCCAGGGCGGCGGTGTTCAGGCAGATTTTCTCCGCGCCGGCGCTCAAAAGGTCCCGGGCCTCGGACACGCGCGTCACGCCGCCGCCCACGCCGAAGGGCATGAGGCACTGGTCGGCCACCCGCTCGATGAGGTCCAGCGGCGGCGTGCGGCCCTCGGCCGTGGCCGTGATGTCGAGGATGAGCAGTTCGTCGACTTCCTTGTCGTCGAAGATGCGCACGGCGTTCATGGGGTCGCCCACGTAGACGTGCTTTTTGAAGCGCACGCCCTTGACCAGGCCCCGGCCGCGCAAAAGCAGCACCGGTATGACGCGCGGGACGAGCATCAGTCCGCAAGCCTCGTGAAGTTTTCCAGCATGGCAAGTCCATGGTGGTGGCTTTTTTCCGGATGGAACTGCGTGCCGTAAATGTTGCCGCGCCGCACGGCGCTGGCGAAGGTCGGGCCGTAGGTGGTCTCGGCCGCGACCTGCTCGGGATCATCGCAAAAAACGGCGTAGGAATGGACGAAGTAGTAGCGTTCACCCGGGGCGATGCCGGAAAAAAGCGGCGATCCCTCCCGGGCGGTCAGCGTGTTCCAGCCCACGTGGGGCACGCGCAGCTTCTCGCCGCCAGGCGAGGGGACGAGCTTTCGCGTGTCGCCGTCGATCCAGCCCAGTCCCGGCAGGCTGCCTTCCTCGCTCCCCCGGGTGAAGAGCTGCATGCCCAGGCAGATGCCGAGGATGGGGATCTTCCGCACGAGCACGGCCTCGTCGAGGGCCTCAACCAGGCCGGCGGCGCGCAGGTTCTCCATGGCCGCGTCGAAAGAGCCCACCCCGGGCAGCACCAGCTTGTCCGCGCCGAGGATGGCCGCCGGGTCGGCGGACACGGCCGCCTCCACCTTGAGGCGGGCGAACTTCATGGCCACCGAGCGCAGGTTGCCCAGGCCATGGTCCACGACGACGATCATCGGCCGGCGGCGTCCGCTTCCCCGTCCTGGGGGGCGTGGACGTACTTGTAGTAGAGCACCGGGGGCACGACGCCCAGACGCGCGCCCAGGGCCAGGGGCCCGCGCAGGGCGCGCAGCAGCGGGAAATGGGTCGGGTAGTCGTGGAAGGTTTTCACCGGCGCGGCCATGATGGCCGCGAACTCCTCTTCGGACAGCTCGAGCTTGCGCCGGGTGTATTCCACGATGTCCGCGTTCTCCGGGTAGGGCGAGCCGGCCAGGATGGCCAGCGCCTCCTCCCGGGTGATCCTGCCCGAGCGGATGCGGGCCGCAAGCCCCAGCTTGCGCTTGTCGATGCCGAACTTGCGCGGCAAGAGGTAGGACTGGAAGAAGTGCGTGTACACCGACTCGTGGTGGTGGCCGCCGTAATCCTGCCAGCCGACCTCTTGCGCAATGACGGCGGCGGCGGATTTCTTGTCGTATTCCATGAAGTTGAGAAACGGCAGCAGCTGGATGCGCCGGCCGAACATGTACCAGACCAGGGTCGGCAGGGACAGGTTGGGGATGCCCGTCCTGGCCGAGCCGGAAAATTGCTTGTGCACGGCGCGGATGTAGCGGCCGTCGAAATAGGTCCAGTCGCGGGGCACGATGCCCTCGGCCCGGAAGCTGTGGCCGCTTAGGACGTAGCGCAGCCCGAGCTTGGCCGCGGTCTTGAGCAGCACGGCGCTTATCGCCATGTCCGTGGGGATCTCGGCGTCGGAGGTCGAGGCCCTGAGGAAGGAGATCTGGAGCCGGCGGAAGTCGTCCCAGTCCGCCACGTGGGTTTCGAGGGTCACGCCCAGGGTCCGGGTGGCGTTTTCGATGTTGTGGACCGCGATCTCGGAGTTCCAGCCGTTGTCGAAGTGCACGGCCAGGGGGCGAAGCCCCAGGCGCACGGCCTGGTACAGGGTGTAGGTGCTGTCCACGCCGCCGCTGACCCCGACCACGCTGTCGTAGTCGCGGCCTTTGCCCGCGGCCTTGATGCGCGCAACCAGCGCGGCCAGGCGGGCGGCCCCTTCCTCGCCGAGCGGATACCTGCGCTCCATGGCGTCGTGGATCTTGCAGAACTGGCAGACGCCGTCCGCGTCGAAGACGATGCTCGGGATGGTGTCGTCGTAGACGCAACGCGAACAGACGCGGGGACCTGAACCCATGGGAAGACTCCGGAATGTCGAGGCGTGGCCGGGAAACGGCCCGGGCCAACTGGTAGCCCATTTGCCGGCCCGACTCAAGGCGGCCGGACCGGGCCGGGCTATTTGTACAGCCTGTCGTTGTCGAGCATGTCCATCCACATGGCCGAGAGCAGGAACTGGATGCCGCTGATGGTCAGGAACACGAACAGCAGCAGAGCGGAAAACGTCCAGGACCTGTCCAGGAAGAAGTCGCAGACCAGACGGAGGAAAAGGATGGCGCTGCCGAAAAGGGTGAAGAAGGCCAGATGGTAGAGCATGAACAGGGGATGGAAGTCCTTGAACAGGTACTTGATCCACAACCGCTTGAAGAAGGATTTGAACAAAAGCCAGCTGATGGTGGGAATGACCTTGAAGATGTTCATCTTCGAGGTTTCCCCCACGTTGTAGACCGGCTTGATCTCGACCTCGCGCACGGTGCAGAACGCGATGTTGAGTTTGACCAGCATGTCGTTGGGCATGCCGTAGCGCTTGTAGATCTTGTGGATGCGAAGGCCTTGCAGGGCCTTGAGCGAGATGGCCGTGTACCCGGTCTGGGTGTCCGAGACCCGCCAGTAGCCCGAGGCGATCTTGGTCAGCATGGACAGGATGGAGTTGCCGAAATAGCGCAGCTTGGGGATGACCAGCCAGGCCGAGCGGTGGATGAGGCGGTTGCCCTTGACGTAGTCGATGCCCTCGGCCACCACCGGCAGGCAGATGCTCTCGAGCTCGGCCGGGTCCATCTGGCCGTCGCCGGCCATGACCGCCGTGCAGTCGACGCGCAGGTCCTTGCACAGCTTGTAGCCCCGGGCGATGGCCGCGCCCACGCCCCCGTTGACCAGGTTGTCGACGAGGATGACGCGGTCCGTGGCCGGCGAGGCGTTGTGCACCTTGGAGGGCACGAAGAACTTGATCTCCTCCTCGTCCATCTGCTGCACGAGGATTTCCGCCCGGTTGTATCCCGTGTCCTCGGGGATGTCGTCGCAGGACGGGGCGTCGCACACGGGCGCGGTGTTGTGGACGGCCATGTAGTCCAGGATCCGCTGCCGGGTGTCGTCACGGGAGCAGTCGTTGACCACCACGATGTGGTCCACGAAATCCGGCATGGTATGAAGCACCGTCACGATCTGCGCGCCTTCGTTGTAGGCGGGCACGACCACGGCCACAGTTTTCCCCAAAAGCATGTCGCGGCGACCTCGCTTGCCCTGTACGGGACCTCGGCTCGCAACCTTTTGGCGAATGCGGGCCGGTTCGTCAACGCACGATGCGGCCAGAGCCGGGATTTGCCGGTTGTCTTCGCCGGGGCCTTGGGGCACTCTGGGACGGCGCCGAGCGCCGCCGGGCGAGCCGCCCGCGCGGCGGCCCGGCCGTCCGCAGGAGAAGCCGCATGATTTGCATCACCGGGGCCGCCGGCTTCATCGGCTCCAACATCGCCGCCGCCCTCAACGAACGGGGCGAGCGCGGCCTCATCCTCTGCGACCGGCTGCGCGACGGCGGCAAATGGCACAACATCCGCCGCCGCCGCTTCGACGACCTCGTCGCCCCCGAGGACCTGCCCCGCTGGCTGGAAGGGGCCCGGGGAAAGCTGCGGGCCGTGATCCACATGGGGGCCATCTCCTCGACCACGGTCACCGACGGCGACGCGGTCATGCGCGAGAACTTCAAGTTCTCCCTCATGCTCCTCGACTGGTGCGCCGCGGCCGGCGTGCCGTTCGTCTACGCCTCCTCGGCCGCCACCTACGGCGACGGCTCCCAGGGCTTCGACGACGTGTTTTCCCTGGAAGCCCTGGACCGCCTGCTGCCGCTCAACCTCTACGGCTTCAGCAAGCACGCCTTCGACTGCCTGGTGTGCCGGCGCGTCTTTTCCGGCGCTCCGTTGCCGCCGCAATGGGCGGGGCTTAAATTCTTCAACGTCTTCGGCCCCAACGAGCTGCACAAGGGCTCCATGCAGAGCGTGCTGACCAAGGTCTGGCCGGACATGGCCGCCGGCCGGCCGGTGCGGCTTTTCCGCTCCCACGACCAGCGCTTCTCCGACGGCGGCCAGATGCGCGACTTCGTCTCCGTGCGCGACGCCGAGCGGGTGGTCCTGTGGCTGCTCGACAATCCGCACGTCCGGGGCTTGTTCAACGTCGGCACGGGCCGGGCCCGCAGCTTCAAGGACTTCATCGGCGCGGGCTTCGCCGCCGCCGGCCTGCCGGAATCCATAGAATACGTGGACATGCCCCTGGAGATTCGCGACAAATACCAGTATTTCACCCAGGCGGGCCTGGGGGGGCTGCGTTCCGTGGGCTACCCGTACGCCTTCACCCCCCTGGAGGAGGCCGTGGGCGACTACGTGCGCGACCACCTCGCCAGGGACTGCCCGTACCGCTGACCTGCAGAGGGGATACGGCCATGGCCGCGCCAACGGCATCGGAAGGACTTCCCGAACTGATCTCCCTGTGCGACCGCCTGGGTCAGGCCCGGGTGCTGGTCGTGGGCGACGCCATGCTCGACCGCTTCGTGCGGGGCCGGGTGGAGCGCATCTCCCCCGAAGCCCCGGTCCCGGTGCTGTCCGTGTCCGAGGAAAGCGACATGCCGGGCGGCGCGGGCAACGTCATCCGCAACCTGGCCGTCCTCGGCGTCGCGGCCGGGTTCGTGGCCGCCGTGGGCGACGACGAGGCTGGCAAGACCCTGGACGGGCTCCTGGCCGCCTACCCGGCCGTGGACGCCCGCCTGGCCGTGGAAACGGGGCGGCCGACGACGCAAAAGACCCGCTTCATCGCCGGCCACAATCATCTTTTGCGCACGGACCGCGAGACCCTGGCCCCGGTGGCCGTGGCCACCGCCCAGGCCGTGCTCGGGCATCTGCGGGAACTCGTCCCGCGCTATCCCGTCGTCATGGTGTCGGACTACGGCAAGGGCCTGCTTACGCCCGCGGTGCTGGCCGGCGTCATGGAACTCGCCGCCGCAAGCGGCGCGCGGGTGGTGGTCGATCCCAAGGGCGCGGATTTTGCCCGCTACCGGGGGGCGACGGTCATCACGCCCAACCGGGCCGAACTGGCCGCGGCCACGGGCCTGCGCCTGACCGACGAGGCCGCCTACGCCGCCGCCGCCCGCCGCGTCGTCGAGGCGACCGGCGCGCGGGCGGTGTGCGTCACCCGCAGCGAAGAGGGCCTGAGCCTGTATTTCGCCGACGGCCCGGCCCGCCACATCCGGGCCGAGAGCGCCGACGTCTTCGACGTCTCTGGCGCGGGCGACACCCTGGCCGCCATCCTGTGCGCCGGGCTGTCGCTCGGCGCGCCGCTGCCTCTTTGCGCCCGGCTGGCCAACATCGGCGCGGGCGTGGTCATCCGCAAGGTGGGCACGGCCGTGGTCCATCCCGAGGAGCTGCGCCGGGGCGTGCTCGCCGGCACGGGCACGGGCGGCGACGACAAGGTCGTCTCCCGGGAGCGGCTGCTCGAACGCGTGGCCCTGTGGCGCAGCCAGGGGCTTCGCGTCGGGTTCACCAACGGCTGCTTCGACCTGCTCCACCCCGGCCACGCGCTCATGCTCTCGCGCACGCGGGAACTGTGCGACCGGCTGGTGGTGGGGCTTAATACCGACGCCTCGGTGCGCCGCCTCAAGGGGCCTTCGCGGCCGGTGCAGGGCGAGGAGGCCCGGGCCGGCGTGCTGGCCTCCCTTTCTTCGGTGGACGCGGTGGCGCTTTTTAACGAGGACACCCCCCTGGAGCTCATCCGGGCCGTGCGGCCCGAGGTGCTGGCCAAGGGCGGGGACTACACCCTGGAGACCGTGGTCGGCGCGGACGTGGTCGCGGCCTACGGCGGCCGCGTGGCGCTGATCGACCTCGAACCCGACGCCAGCACCACGGACATCATCGCCCGCATCCTGCGGACCTCGAGCGGCGGGGACGCGCCCGCCTCCTGACCCGTTCCCGGCCGCGCGGCCGGGGCTTCCCGCAACAAGGCATTTCATGGAAACGACGCAAGACGCGAACATCTCGGATTCGGATTTCCTGGTCGTCGGCGGCGGCATCGTCGGGCTGTCCATCGCCCGGGAACTGGCCGGCCGCCATCCCGGGGCGCGCATCGCCGTGCTGGAAAAGGAAGCCTCCCTGGGGGCCCATGCCAGCGGCCGCAACAGCGGCGTGCTCCACGCCGGCTTCTACTACACCGCCGACTCGCTCAAGGCCCGCTTCACCCGCGACGGCAACGCCGCCATGCGGGCCTTCTGCGTCGAGCGAGGCCTGCGCCTCAATGCCTGCGGCAAGCTGGTGGTGGCCAAAAACCCCGGCGAGCTGCCGGCCCTGGACACGCTTCTGGCGCGCGCCCAAACCAACGGCGTGGCCCTGAGCCGCCTGACCCTGGCCGAGGCCCGGGAGATCGAACCGCGCGTGAAGACCTGCCAGTGGGCGCTTTTCTCGCCTTCCACGGCCTCCATCGATCCCCTCGAGGTGCTGGCGGCCGTGGCCGAGGACGCGCGCGGCCGGGGCGTGGCCGTGTGCCTGGGCGAACGCTACCTGAAGCGCCGGGGCGACGCCGTGGTCACCAGCCGGGGCACGCGCCGGGCCCGCTACGTCATAAACGCCGCCGGGCTCTACGCCGACAAGGTGGCCCGGGACTTCGGCTTCTCGCGCGACCACGCGCTGCTGCCCTTCAAGGGGCTCTACCTCTACGCCTCGCCCGGCGCGCCGCGGCTTCGCACCAACGTCTACCCGGTGCCCAACCTGGCCAACCCGTTTCTGGGCGTGCATTTCACCGTGGCCGTGGACGGCCGGGTCAAGATCGGGCCCACGGCCATCCCCTGCTTCTGGCGCGAGCAGTACGGCTGGTTCGAAAATTTCGACGCAGGGGAGGCCCTGGAGATCGTGCTGCGCGAGGCGGCGCTTTTTGCCCGGGCCGACTTCAATTTCCGGGAGCTGGCCGTGGAGGAGCTGCGCAAGCAGTTTCGGCCGCACATCGTGGGCCTGGCCGGGGAGCTGGCCGAGTTCGTGAAGACCGAGCACTACGCCGCCTGGGGCCGGCCGGGCATCCGGGCCCAGCTCGTGGACGTGAAAAAGCGCAGGCTCGAGATGGATTTTCGCATCGAGCGCGACGACCGCTCCCTGCACGTGCTCAACGCCGTTTCCCCGGCCTTCACCTGCGCCTTTCCCTTCGCCGCCCACGTCGCGGACATGGCCGACGCCGCCCTGGCCTGACACGCGGCGCGCAAAGCCGGCGTCGGCAAAGTTATCGCATGAACGGCCTTGAGGTGTTATGTCGGGGCGACGACGGCCCGTTCGTGCGCCGCAAGGAGGTTACGGTGTCCGCAGTGACCCTCGAATCCCGCATGGATCTCTTGAGCGAATGCGTCAACATCGGCCTCGGCCGGGCGGCCGAGGCGCTCAACCGCATGTGCGCCACCCATGTGCTCCTCTCCGCCCCGGAAATCCGCATCCTCAGCCGGCCGAGCCTGACCGAGGCCACCATGGGGCGCTGCCCGAGCGTGTGCGAGGGCGTGTTCCTGCCCTTCGTCGGGGCCATGCGCGGCATGACCGCCCTGGCCTTCGCCCACGGCGACGCGAACAATCTCGTCACGGGCCTCACCGAGGCCCTGGGCATGCCCGAGGTGTCGGAGCAGATGCGCGAGGACACCCTGCGCGAGGTGGGCAACGTGGTCCTCGTCGGCGTGCTCGGGGCCATGGGCACCATGCTCGGCCTGCACGTGGACTACCAGCCCCTGTCCACGGCCAACAACCTGGGGCCGCTGCTCGCCGTGGCCGACGCCCTGTGCTCCGTGACGCTCTACGTGCGCGCCAACTTCACCCTGGCCCGCTACATGGCCACGGGCGACATCCTGGTCGTGCTGGCCCAGGAAGGCTTCGACGCCCTGACCAAGGCCCTGGACGCCAAAATCCTGGAGAGCCTCGGCTAGGCGGCATGCGCCCGCCGCTATGGGGACGCCGGCTTGACAAGGCGGGCGCGCCCCCGGCATCCTTCCGAAAATGGAGCCACAGGCCACCCCGTCCCGGACGACCCCGCGCGTCGTCCTCATCTCGCCCTATCCCGACATCACTTCCTTCGGCGTGCGGGCCATCTCCGCGTACCTGCGCGCCGCGGGCGTGCCCACGCGCCTGGTCTTCCTGCCCGATCCCCTGGGCGACGCCCTGACCGACCAGCCCGAGCGCTACCCGCCAGGCGTGCTCGATTCCCTCGTTCCCCTTTGCGCCGACGCCACCGTCGTCGGCGTGTCGCTCATGACCAACTACGCCGACAACGCCGCCCAGATCACGCGGGCGCTTCGGGGCAGGATCGCCGCGCCCGTGCTCTGGGGCGGCGTGCATCCGACCATCCGGCCCGAGGAATGCCTCGCGGTCGCGGACATGGCCTGCGTGGGCGACGGCGAGGAAGCCATCCTGGACGTGGTCCGCGCCCTGGCCGCCGGACTGCCCGTCACGGACATCCCCAACATCTGGTCGCGCCGCCCCGACGGCAGCCTCGCGCAAAACGCCGTGCGCCCCCTAAGCGCCGACCTCGACGCCCTGCCGCCGCCGGACTGGTCCCATGAGGAACACTACATCTGGGAAGGGGGCGACGCCCTTGTGCCGCTGACCCCGAACGTGACCGAAAGACATTTGGCCCAGGGCACGGTCTCGCGCCTGCTCGGCCGGGTGGGCTACCAGACCATGACCGGGCGAGGCTGCCCGCACCGCTGCGCCTACTGCGTCAACGACGCGATCAAGTCGCTTTACGGAGCCAAGGGCTACCTGCGCTGGCGCAGCGTGCCCCACGTCATGGCCGAGCTGGAGGCCGCCCTGGCGGCCATGCCCTTTATCGGCTACGTCTGGATTTCCGACGACGCCTTTTTCGCAAGGCCCCTTGAGAACATCCGGGAGTTCTGCCGCGAGTACAAGGCGCGCATCGCCCTGCCGTTTACGTGCCTCGGCAGTCCGGCCACCGTCACGCGCGAAAAGATGGACGCCCTGGTCGATGCCGGCATGGTCTACATGCAGATGGGCGTGCAGACGGGCTCGCCGCGCATCCAGGCGCTTTTCAACCGCCAGGCCATGGGCAACGACAAGATGCTCGCGGCCATGGCCGTCATCAACGCCTACAAGGACCGGATGCTGCCGCCGAGCTACGACTTCATCCTGGATACGCCCTACGAGACCCTGGAAGATCGGCTCGACTCCGTACGCTTTGTCGCGAAAATCCCCAAGCCCTTCCGGCTCCAGCCCTTTTCCCTGGTGCTCTACCCGGGCACCAAGCTCGCGGCCATGGCCGCCGCGGACGGGCTGCTCACCGACGAACGCCGCGACGTCTACACCAAAAGCTACACCATGCGCCGGCCGGACTACGTCAATTTCCTCATCCTGCTGGCCAAGGGCGGCCGCTTCCCGTC
>JAEWCY010000165.1 GCA_023390395.1 Pseudomonadota bacterium
AAGCATTTCGGCGCGACGAAAAAGCCCATCGCGGCCATCTGCCACGGCCAGCAGGTGCTGGTGGCGGCGGACGTGGTCTCCGGCTGCAACTGCATGGCCTACCCGGCCGTGCAGCCGGACATCGAGCGCGCCGGCGGCACCTATGTCGGCCCCAACGCGACGTTCACCAACGCCGTGGTCAGCGGCAACCTCGTCACCGGTCCGGCCTGGCCGGCCCATCCGGAATGGATGCGTAAATTCCTGGAGATGCTCGGCACGAAAATCGAACCGTAGCCGCTGGAGAAAATGCGTCGCGCGGGGCCGTACGGGCTCCGCGCGCGCCCGGCAAGGAGGCAAGGGCGCAGCGACGCGACGGCGGCGGCAGGCAAGCTGGACGCGCGGCCCCGACGAAGCCGGATCACCCCGGATTCTTCTCTTTTTTCCCTTGCCAAGGAGTGGTATGCTCCTTGCCGTGATACGGCCCGGGAGCGCGGCAAGCGCGCCAGGCCCAACGAGGCCCCATGATCGACAAGACGAAGATTGAACGGCTGCGGCAGGTCATCGGCGATTTCGCCGTGAACAAGGGCAAGGTGCTGCTCCTTTGCTCCTTCCTGCTTTTCATCGTGGCCGCCTATTATGTCGTGGATTTCGTGACCGAGGACAGCCTGGCGGTGAAGTACAAGAAGACCACCGCCCTGGTGGAGGAGGTCCAGGAGACGAAAAACGTCCTGACCATCGTCACCAGCCAGGGCTTTTTCGTGGTGGACCCCGGGCTGCGCTCCGACAAGTTCAAGAACATCGCCGATTTTTTCCGCAAGGTGAAGGAAGACGGCTCGCCCGTGCGCATCGACTACAAGGACGTGGGCAACGACAAGGTCATCGAGAACGTCTTCTACCGCGCCGAATCCACCAAGTTCGGCAAGATCGGCTCCCTGAAGTAGTCCGGCCCCATGTCCCCCTCCCTGCGCGGCATCCTGGCCGCCCTGGCCGCGACGGTGGTCTGGGCCGGCAATTTCGTGGTGGCCCGGGGCATCGCCCAGGCCATCCCCCCCGTGCAGCTCAATTTCTGGCGCTGGGCCCTGGCCCTCGTCTGCATCCTGCCCTGGGCCCTGCCCCGGCTCCGGGAAGACTGGCCGGTCATGCGCCGCCACTGGCGGCATCTGGCGCTCATGGGCCTGCTTGGCGTCACGCTCCTCAACACGTTGATCTACAAGGCCGGGCAGACGACCCAGAGCCTCAACATGGCCCTGCTCGTGCCCACGGCCCCGATCATGATCATCGTGCTCTCGCGCATCCTCTACGGCGAGCCCATCACCTGGCGCAGGCTCACGGGCATGGCCGTGGTGCTCCTCGGCGTGCTGACGCTGCTGTCCCGGGGCGACTGGCGGCACCTGGCGGCCGTCCATTTCACCCCCGGCGACCTCTGGGCCCTGGCGGGCACGGCCAGCTTCGCCCTGTATTCGCTCTTCGTGCGCGATCGCCCGAGGGAACTCTCCATCCCCGGCTACAACGCCGCCTACTTCACCCTGGGCCTGCTCTTCCTGCTCCCGGGGCTCATCGCGGAAACGGCCGTCATGCCCGCCCCGCAGTGGAGCCCCGCCGTGCTCGTCGGCATCGCCTACGCCGGCATCGGCTGCTCGTCGGTGGCCTACCTGCTCTGGACCCGGGCCATCGCCGGCATCGGGCCGGTCCTGGCCGGCATGATCTACTACAGCCTGCCGCTTTTCGCGGCCGCGGAATCGGCCTGGCTGCTCGGCGAGTCCGTGGCCGGCTTCCACGTCCTGGGCGGGGGGCTGGTCATCTCGGGCATTCTGCTTGCGACCGTGGACCCGCGCCTGTTGCGCCTGTCCGCCCCCAAACGGGCGAAAGGATAGCGGGAAACGCGCCCGGGCCGGACGGCCGGGCGCTTCATTTCCCCCTCCCCTGCCGCGGCCGCCGGGCTCCCGGCCTCACGCGCTTTCCGCCGCCCGGACGAAAAACGAAACCGCCGCCGCGACCGGACGTGCGTCCGGCCGCGACGGCGGCATGTCGCAGGGCAAAACGCGGCGACCCGGTCGGGCCGTCGCGCGTTGCCTGCTAGAAATTGAGATTGAGCTTCTTGCGAAACGCCTCCAGGTTGCGGCAGGCCCGCTGCCGGGCCGTGGCGTTGCCCTTCTCCAGCAGCGCCCGCACCAGGTCCGGGTCGGCGTCGAAGGCCTTACGCCGGTCGCGGATGGGCTCCAGGAACGCGGTCATGGACTCGACCAGCACCTTCTTGCAGTCGCCGCAGCCCCAGGTGGCGTGGGTGCAGCCGTCCACGATGGCCGGCAGTCTGGCCGGATCGGTCAAAAGCTCGTGGTAGGGATAGAGGTTGCACTCCTTGGGGTCGCCGGGGTCGGTCAGCCGGGCGCGCTTGGCGCAGGTCAGCATGCCCATGACCTTCTTCTTCATGCTCGACGGGTCTTCGGACAGGCCGATGGCGTTGCCGTAGCTCTTGCTCATCTTGCGCCCGTCCAGGCCCGTCAGCTTGGCGTCCGGAGTGAGCAGGGCCTGCGGCTCGGGGAAGAACCCGCCGTAGAGGTGGTTGGCCCGGCGGGCGATCTCCCGGGTCAGCTCCAGGTGCGGCAGCTGGTCCTGGCCCACAGGCACGAAGCCCGGCTTGTAGAGCAGGATGTCCGAGGCCATGAGCACCGGATAGCCCAGGAAGCCGTAGGTGGTCAGGTCCTTGGCCGCGAGTTCCGTCAACTGGTCCTTGTAGGTGGGGCAGCGCTCCAGCCACGACACCGGCGTCAGCATGGACAGCAGCAGGTGCAGCTCCACGTGCTCCTTGACCTGGGACTGCTGGAACAGCACGCATTTCTCCGGATCGAGCCCGGCCGCCACCCAGTCCTTGACCAGTTCCGGCACGAAGCCCTTGATGCGCTTGGGCTCGGCGTATTCCGTGGTGAGCGCGTGCCAGTCGGCCACGAAGAAGAAGCACTCGTGGGTTTCCTGGAGCTCGATCCAGTTTTTCAGCACGCCGAAGTAGTGGCCCAGGTGCAGGGGGCCGGTGGGGCGCATGCCGGAGACGATCCGCTTGTTTTCCTTGGGGGTGTTCTCGCTCATGGCAATATGATCCGTTTCCTCGTGAAGGGTATGGGAAAAGGCGGGGGGACCTCCCCCGTCCTAGAGCAGCATCCGGGAAAGATAGGTCACGGGCGGCCCGATGAGCCTGCCGAGCACGCCGGCCACGGCCAGGACGATGAGCAGCAGAAAGCCCCAGCGGCCGAACCCCTGGTAGCGCATGGCCAGGTGCGGCGGCAGGAAGGCGGCCAGCACGTTGCTGCCGTCCAGCGGCGGCACGGGCAGCATGTTGAAGATGCCAAGGGCGATGTTGACCTGGACCCCGGCGGCGCACATGTAGAGCAGCGGCGCGAGCACGCTGTAGGCCAGCGTGCCCTCGGCCACGCCCCGGCCGGCGTATTCGATGCCCCGCGCGGCCAGGGCGCACAGCACGGCGAGCAGGAAATTCATGGCCGGGCCGGCCAGGGACACGAGCATCATGCCCTTGACCGGGTTGCGGAAATAGCGCGGGTCCACGGGCACGGGCTTGGCCCAGCCGATCATGCGGGTGAGCAGGAAGGCCAGGGTGCCGATGACGTCCAGGTGGTTGAGGGGATTGAGCGTGAGCCTGCCGGCCAGGCGCGCCGTGGGGTCGCCGAGCCAGTTGGCCACGTAGCCGTGGGCCGCCTCGTGGAAGGTCACGGCCATGAGCACCGGCACCACCAGCAAGGCGATCTCCTGCATGGTCTGGGAAAAATCGGGAAACATGGGCTAGGCGGCTAGCACGAACGGCCAGCCGGGGCAAGGGCGGCGCGCCCGGCCCCGCAAGCGGCCGCGCCCCGGAGGCCGCGAGGCGTCCGGGGCGCGAGGCGGGGCGAAGGCGCCGGCCCTAGCCGGCCTTTTCCATGGCCAGGGCGACCTTGTTTTTGAGTTCGCCCAGATCCACGGACTTGACCACGTAGTAGTCCGCGGCGATGGACTTCAAATCGTGCTGGAAGCTGTCGTAGGCCGTGCTCAGGATCACGGGGATGCTCTGGTCCTTGCCGCGGATCTCCTGGAGCAGGTCGAGGCCCGAACGGTTGCCGCCGAGCTTGATGTCGAGCACCACCACGTCGGGCGAGACGCGCGCCATGAGCGGCAGGATGTCCTCCTCGCCGTCGGAGGTCACCACCTCGTACCCTTCGCCTTCGAGCTCTTCCTGGTACAGCATGCGGATATGTTTCTCGTCGTCGACGACCAAAATCTTCCCGCTCATGGCTAAACTCCTTGCACCACGGCATAAAGGGGTCTGGAATGCACGTCTCTCACACCCAAGGTTATGCTGAAAAGCCCGGCCCGGGTCAACCGTTTTCCCCGTCGCCACGGCTTGCGTCCGCTTCCGCCACGGGCTACACAACCTGCCCATGATCACCGTAACACTGGGCACGGACAAAACGCCAGTCACCTTCGAAAAAATCAAAACCGTCCTGCAATTGCTCAACAAACTTCACTTTCGCGTCAACGACGCCCTGGTCGTCCGCGACGGCGAGCTGCTCACCCCGGACCGGGCGGTGCGCCGCGGCGACCACCTCATCGTCCGTCCGGTCGTCTCGCGCGGGTAGCGGCGGAGGGGGAACGCCTCCGGCGGCCAGGAGGGGCTCGGCCCCTCCTGGACCTCCCCATCGGCTGAGGAACAAATTTTAGACTAAGTAAGTATGCAATAAAGCGACACACCCCCCCGATTCCTCTTCCCCCTCACCTTTCCCGGGAAGACGTCATCATGAAGTGCAAACGATGCGGCGAGTTGGCGGCGGTGAAGCTGCCGAGCCACCATGCGGGGTTCTGCCCCGGGTGTTTCGAGCTTTTTTTCAGGAAGCAGGTGGAGACGGCCGTGCGGCGTCACGCCATGATCGCCCCGGGCGAAAAGGTGCTGGTGGCGGTTTCCGGCGGCAAGGATTCCCTGGCGCTCATGCGGGTGCTGTCCGACCTCGGCCATGACGTGACCGGGCTGCATGTGCACCTCGGCATTCCGGACTCCTCGGACCCGGTGTGCGCGCGCACCGAGGCGTACTGCCGGGACAACGGCTTCAAACTGCACGTCCTGCGCACGGCGGACGTGGGCCTGGCCATTCCCGAGGTCAAGGCGGCGGTGCACCGGCCCATCTGCGCCGTGTGCGGCAAGATCAAGCGGCATTACTTCAACCGCTTCGCCTACGAGAACGGCTTTGCCGCCCTGGCCACGGGGCACAACCTCGACGACGAGGTGGCCCGGCTTTTCGCCAACGTGCTGCGCTGGGACGCGACCTACCTCGGCAGCCAGGGGCCGACGCTGCCGCACGAGGGGCGCTTCGTGCGCAAGATCAAGCCGCTCTACCGGTTGACGGAGTTCGAGACGGCGGCCTACTGCTTCTTGAAGGGCATCGACCACTGGAAGGCGGCCTGCCCCTACTCCGGCGGGGCCAGCTTCACCGGCCACAAGAAGCTCTTCGCCGACCTGGAGTACGCCAGTCCCGGCCAGAAGATCGCCTTCTACGAGGCGTTTCTGGCCAAGGGCAGGGAGCATTTCGCCGAGGCCAACCGCGAAGGCAGGGAGCAGCTCTCGCCCTGCGCGACCTGCGGCTACCCGTCCTCGGGAGGGGAATGCGGCGTGTGCCGCATCCGCGCCCTGGTCGCGAAGTAGCTCCGCCGCAACGCGCCCGACGGCCAGGTGTGACGCATGGACACCCCGACGACCATTTTGCTTCTGGCCATCGGCTCCTTCGTCATCTGCGCCCTGCTGCTCGTCTTCCAGCGCCACAAGGACGCGGCCCAGCACATCCCGTTCCTGGCCCCGGCCAAGTTCCTCCAGGGCGCGGGCTCCCTGGTCCTGTACCTGCGCGGCCCCGTCCCGGACTTCGCCACCATCGCGCTCGGCAACGCCCCCCTGCTCCTCGGCTGCGCCTACGAATTCTGGGCCGCGGCCCATCTGGCCGACCGGCCGGTTTCCCGACGCGCCCATCTCGGCCTGGCGGCCTGCGTCGTCGCCGCCTGCACGGCGGTTTGCGCCCTGCCCTCGCCGTGGCGGCAGCCGCCCCTCTTCGCCGTCCATGCCGCCCTGTATCTGCCGTCGGCCTGGGTTCTGCTGCGAGGCAACGAGGCCGGCTCGCTCCTGCGCCGCACGCTCGGCGTGAGCTACGCGCTTCTTGGCGGCCTCTTTCTTCTCTACAGCCTTTCCAGGGGAGGCGGCGACGGCGCGGGGCCCGTCCTTCTGGGGCTTCCCCTCCGGACGCTGCCCGGGACCGGGGCCTACGTCATGATGCTCGTCGGCGCCTGCAGCATGCTGCTCCTGGCCAAGGAAAAGGACGACGACGCCCTGGAACGGACCCGGCAATCCCTGGACCGCACCGAGGAGCGGTACCGGCAGATCGTGGACACGGCCCTCGAGGGCATCTTCTCCCTGGACGCCTCGGACCGCGTCACCTACGTCAACGCGCGCATGGCGGCGCTGATCGGCTACGCGCCGCAGGAGCTGCTGGGCAGGAGGATCGACGGCTTCATCGCGCCGGAATACCAGCCCGCCCACGCCGCCCACATGGCCGTGCGGCGCCGGGGCAACGACGCGGTCTACGAGATATGCGGGGTGCGCCGGGACGGCGAGAAGCTCTGGGGGCTCGTCTCGTCCAAGTCCGTCATGGGGACCGACGGGACCTACCAGGGAGCGTTCGTCATGTTCACGGACATCACGGCGCGAAAGACCATGGAAGCCTCTCTGGAGCAGTCCAACCGCTCCCTGGCCGCCCTGACCAGGACCGACGCGCTCACGGGCATCGCCAACAGGCGGCATTTCGACGCCGCCCTGACCCTGGCCTGCGCCCGTGGCGACGTCCAGGGCGCGCCGCTGTCCCTGGTCCTGCTCGACATCGACCACTTCAAGGCCTTCAACGATCTCTACGGCCACGTGGCGGGCGACGCCTGCCTGCGGCGCGTGGGCGAGGCCCTCGGCGCGACGGTGGCGGGCGACGGGGCCCTGGTCGCCCGCTACGGTGGCGAGGAATTCGCCTGCATCCTGCCCGGGACGGACCTGGCCGCCGCCCGGGAGACGGCCCAGCGCATCCGGCTGGCCGTGCGCGCCCTGGCCATCCCCCACGCCGGCTCCGCCGCGGGCGACCGGGTCACGGCCAGCCTCGGAGCCGTGACCTGGACCGGACCCGGCCGGGCCAGGCCCCGGGACCTGGTGGCCAGGGCCGACGCCCTGCTCTACCGGGCCAAGTCCTCGGGCCGGGACAACGTCGTATGCCGGGAGAGCGACGGGACGGACGCTCCGGACCGGGCCTGTCGCGAAACGGCCGGCTGAGGCGGACCGGCCGCTCAGCCGGCCAGGACCTCGCCCAGGGCGCGCAGGTAGCCTTCGAGCATGGCCGGGCTGATGTCGCCCATGTGGCCGATGCGGAAGATCGGCCGCTTGCCCTCGGCCTCGAAATCCTCGTTGAGCTTGGCGTAGCCCGGGTCGAACAGGTAGCCGCGGGCGCGCATGGCTTCCTTGACCGCCTTGAGGCCGGCGAAGGTCATGCCCTCGGGCGCGACCACCGTGGTCACCGTGGGCGAGCGGTGGCCTTCCTCGGCGAAGGCCGCGTAGCCGGGCAACGCCTGCACGAAGGCCAGGGCCTGGTCGCGCATGGCCGCGTGGCGGGCGAACCGGGCGGCGACGCCCTCTTCCTTGACGATGTATTCCAGTTGCAGCCACATCTGGTTGCCAAGCGCCACGTTGGGCGTGGACTGGGTCTGGAACTTGGCCGCCCGGCCGAGGTGGGCCAGGATGTCGGAGGCGTGGCCCCGGGCCGTGACGTGGCCGGCCTTGTCCACGGCCGCCGGGCTCACGAAGCCGATGCCGAAGCCGGCGTTGAGGCCCAGGGACTTTTGCGTCGCGGTGCAGTACATGTCGCAGCCCGAGGCGGCGATGCCGCTTGGCGCGCCGCCGAAGATGCTCACCCCGTCGACCACGGCCAGGGCCCCCCGGGCCTTGGCCGCGCGGCAAAGGGCCACGACGTCGCCGGTCACGCCCGTGGAGGTCTCGTTGTGGGTGACGGCGACCACGGCGGGCTTATGCGCGTCCATGGCCGCCTCCAGGGCGGCGACCGTGGCCGTCCTGCCCGGCTCCACGGCGAGCTTCACGGCCTTCTTGCCGTTTTCGAGCGATATCTTGTGCCACAGGTCGCCGAACGCGCCCATGGACACGTGCAGCACCGTCTCGCCTTCGGCCACCAGGGAGCGCACGGCCGCTTCCATGGCCGTGGACCCGGAGCCCAGGAAGAGGATGGTCCGGTAGTCCTCGGGCAGATCGGCGAGGATCGCCAGGTCGGCGAAGATGGGCCCGAAGCGCTTGGCGTTCTCGCTGTCGCGGTGGCCGTACTCGGGCCAGGCCCCGGCAGCGCGCACCTCGGGACGGACGTAGGTCGGGCCGGTGATGAAAAGGGTGTGTTCGGGAAACGGCGCGTCGGACATGGCAGGCTTCTCCGTGTTGCGGTGAGGCGCGGACACTACGGCAAAAGCGTCGCCCGGGCAATCGCGGCCCATGCGCCGGGGGCGGACGGGCACGGAAGGTGCAAGGTTACGTCGGGGCGGCAAATTCGCCCCAGGGAGGCCCGCGCCATGCCACGCCTGCTGATCGCGCTCATTGCCCTGCTGCTGGCCGCCTGCGCGCCGGTAGCCAACGGAGAGCTCGAGCGCATCCTCGACCGGGAGAGCAACGACCGCCTGACGCAGATCTACGGGCGGCAGGATTTTCGCACCATGCGGCAAAAAACGCCGTCGTTCCTGCTGCCGTAGCCGTGTCGCCGGCCGGCGCTCCCCTGCGTCTCCCGGACGCGCCTCGCCGCCAACGCGAACGCGCCGGCCGGGCTTTCGCCCTGTCGGCGTCCGGCCGGTCCGGGAGGGGCACGGGTGGCGTGGGAGGCGGGCCGGGCGTGGCGGTTGCGCCCGGCGTCCGACTGTTTTCGTTTCGCGGGGATCCGCGGCGGCGGCCCCGAGCGGGAGGCTCCGGGGAATCCTCACCCCGTGGCAAGCACCGCCCACTCGGCTCGAAAGGCGAGGCTAGCCGGCCTTTTCGTCCGGAGCCGGGGCGGCTTCGTCGCCCGATGCGGCGGCCTCGTCCCCGGATTCGGGCTCGGCCTCGGGATAGACGATCTGTCCGGTGGCCTCGTCGTAGTACGGGCCTTCCGGAGTCTCGACGCGATCGGAGCGGCGCTGCTTCTTTTCTTCCTTCTTCTGTTTCTTGGCCAGTTCCTTGGACCGCTTGGCGAATGTATAGGCGTTTTTGGCCACTGCTCCTCCTGCGTTGGGGTTTCGGGGCGAAGGCGCGCCCGCGACGTCGGCAACGCCGACTCGTATCGAGCATAGCCCAAACCCGGTCCGGGGAAAAGGAGAAAAGCTTACGACGCCTGCCGTGCCCTGGGGACGCGCCATCTTGCCCGCCGCGCGCCCGGGCGCTATAGGCTCCCGATGCACGAGCCCGAAATCATCCTCATCCGCGTCTCCGGCCAGGACAAGCCCGGCCTCACCGCCGCCGTCACCGCCGAACTGGCCCGCCACAAGGCCGACGTGCTGGACGTGGCCCAGTCCGTCATCCACGACACCCTGTCGCTGGGCATCCTGGTCAAGGCGCCGAGCGGCGGCGAAGCCACGCCGTTTCTCAAGGACCTGCTGTTTTGCGGCCACAAGCTCGGCGTGCACCTGACCTTCACCCCGGTGGACGCGGCCAGCTACGAGGCCTGGGTGGACGGCCAGGGCAAGGACCGGCGCATCGTGACCCTGCTCGCCCGCCGCCTGACCGCCGAGCACATCGCCGCCGTGTCCGGAGTCATCGCCGCCAACGGGCTCAACATCGACGTCATCACGCGCCTGTCCGGCCGGGCCTCCCTGGAGGCCGCCGCCGCGCCGCGCATGGCCTGCGTGGAGTTTTCCGTGCGCGGCACGCCGGACGACCTCACGGCGCTCAAAAGCGAATTCCTGGCCATCTCCGCCGACCTCGGCGTGGACATCGCCATCCAGGAGGACAACGCCTTCCGCCGCAACCGCCGGCTGGTGGCCTTCGACATGGACTCCACGCTCATCGCCGCCGAGGTCATCGACGAACTGGCCAAGGCCGCGGGCGTGGGCGAGGCCGTGGCCGCCATCACCGAGTCGGCCATGCGCGGCGAGATCGACTTCAAGGAGAGCCTGCGCCGCCGGCTGCGCCAGCTGCGAGGCCTGCCCGCCGAAGTCCTCGAGACCGTGGCCGGGCGCATCCCCCTCAACGACGGAGCGGAGCGGCTCATCACGAACCTGAAACGCTTCGGCTACAAGATCGCCATCATCTCCGGCGGCTTCACCTATTTCGGCAACCGGCTCAAGGAACGCCTGGGCATCGACTACGTCTTCGCCAACGAACTGGAGATCCGCGACGGCAGGCTCACGGGCGAGGTGGTGGGCGACATCGTGGACGCGGCGCGCAAGGCCGACATCCTGCGCATGCTGGCCGAGCGCGAGAGCCTGTCCCTGCAACAGGTCATCGCCGTGGGCGACGGGGCCAACGATTTGCCCATGCTCGGCATCGCGGGCCTGGGCATCGCCTACCACGCCAAGCCGGTGGTCAAGAAGGGCGCGGGCCAGGCCATCTCCACCCTGGGCCTGGACAGCATCCTCTATCTTGTGGGCGTGCGGGAACGCGACACCTTGTCGTAACACGACCGTCGCCCAGGCCCGCCAATGCACCGCCGGGCGGGGATTCTTGACACGCCTTATCCGAATCGTCACAATTCGGTCACACGTTCGTCGCCCGTAACAAGGGACGAAAAGGGTTGACCGAACGCATCCCCCGAGGCCGGCCGCTTGGGGAAAAATCGGAGTGTGACGTGGAAACCCCGCTCGACAACGCCATCCACTCGCTGAAGGTGGATGTCCTGCATATGATGCATCTGGCCCAGGACGCCGTCAAAAAGGCGGTGGCCAGCCTGCTGGAGCACAACGCCGCCAAGGCCCGCGAAGTCATCGACGCGGACCGGGAAATCAACGACTACGAGTGCCGCGTCGATTCCGAGAGCCTCAAGATCCTGGCCCTGCACCACCCCGTGGCCAAGGACCTGCGCTTCATCGTGGGCTCCATGCGCATGCTGGTCAACATCGAGCGCCTGGGCGACGAGGCGGTCAACATCGCCGAGCGGGTGCTGGTGCTGACCACCGAGCCGCGCCAGCCCATGCACGACGACCTGCGCCGCCTGGCCGACCTGGCCATGGAGCTCATGCGCGCCTGCATCAACTGCTACATGGACCTCGACGCCGAGGCGGCCGTGGCCATCATCGACCAGAACGCCGCCGCCCTGGAACTCAACGTACGCATCTTCCGCGAAGTGACGGGAGAAATGATCCGCGAGGCCCGGCCCGTGGAGCGCGCCGTGCAGCAGTCCTTCGTGGCCCACAGCTTAAAGCGCATCTGCGACCAGTGCGCCAACATCGCCGAATCCACCATCTTCATCCGCAAGGCCATCGACTACAAGCACAACAAGTGCTCCCAGCCGCCCCGGGACTCCTGAGACCGCCCCTGGCCGGCCGCCCCTCGTGGCCGCCCTTCCGAGACGGACGGAACGCGTCGGCCGTACGCGCCCGGCCGCCCGCTGGCGACGGGCTTCCCGCCACGCCGCGCTTTTCCTAGAGATTCCGGCCCGTTTTCACCCCATCCCCCGAGACGCCGGCTGCCTTGCGGCGCTTGCGGGCCGTGGGATCGCGGCTTTCGCAGGGCGTGCCCACCTGGCACAGGCCGCAGCTGCTGACCGCGATGCCCGGCAGCAGCTCGCGGGCCACGTAGGGGCTGGTGACGCCCGCGATGTAGTCCCTGCAGCGGACCTTGTCGTGGCCGGCTTCGGTGATGGCCCCGGTCGGGCAGCGTTTGATGCAGGCCCGGCAGGCCACGCCCACCGCCCGCAGGCACCAGGCGTCGTGACGGTCGTAGGGGCGCGGCGTCGCGGCGATGGCGGTCCGGGCCACCACGCTGCCCACGCGCACGGCCTTGCCGGCCGGGGTGATGAGCCCGTCGGACAGGCCGAACGCGCCCAGGCCGCAGGCATGGGCCGCGTGGCGCTCGGACCAGCGCGAGGCGAAGCCGTAGCGCGGGGACATCCGGCGACCCCACTCGGGGATCAGCGTCGGGGCCGCGGCGTCCGCGCCCCGCGCCGCGAAGCGCTCCACCACGAAGCGGCGCAACGCCTCGTTGACCATCTCGCCGTAGTGTCTGACCTGGCTCCAGGCCAGGCTCGGCAGGTCGCGACAGCGTTTGTGCGCCTCGCGCGTGGCTGCGGTCTGGGGCAGCGCCCAGGCGATGACCGTGAGTTCCCCGGCCGGCGCGGGGGCGTCCGGGAAGGCTGCGGCAAAGGCCGCTTCGGGCGTCCAGTAGAATTCCGGGCCGATGTCGTCGCGCAGGAAAGCGAAGATCGGGTCCGCGCCCGCAGCGAAGCCGATAAGCGGCGCGTCGAAGGCCGGCTGGTCGGCCCCCGGAAACAGGGCGTTGTTGGCGCGCTCGGCCATCCAGTCCGCGATGTCCTGGGCGATGGGCTCCATGACGTGCCTCCCCGGGGAAGACGCCGGCCGGGGGCGACCGGGCGGTTACTGTTTCTTGCCGCGTCCCCGCTGGTACTTGTTGACCGCGCTTATGTGCTCGTCGAGGGTCTTGCTGAACTTGTGCGCGCCCTCGCCCGTGGCCACGAAGTAATAGAGGTCGTGAGATTCGGGCGCGGCCACGGCTTGCAGGGACTTGAGCCCCGGCGAGCAGATGGGGCCCGGCGGCAGGCCCGGGCGCACGTAGGTGTTGTAGGGGTTGGCCGTGTCCTCGAGGTGGGCCCGGGTCAGGTTGCCGCCAAAGCGCTCGCCGAGGCCGTAGATGATGGTGGGATCGGTCTGGAGCAGCATGCCCTTGGCCAGCCGGTTGACGAACACGCCGGCCACGCGCGGCCGCTCGCCGTCCACGCCGGTCTCCTTTTCCACGATGGAAGCCAGGGTCACGGCGGCGAGCAGGTCCTTGCCCGTGGGCTTGGTTTCGCCGGGCCACACGGCGTCGGCCTGCCGCCGGAACTCCTTGAGCATGGCCTCGACCACGTAGGTTCCGTCGTCGCCGCGCTTGCGGGTGAAGAGGTAGGTGTTGGGGAAAAGGAACCCCTCGGCGGTGGGAGCCGGGATGTCGTACTTGGCCAGGAGCTGCGGGTCGGCGGCGGCCTTGAGGAAGGCGGCGGCCGAGCACAGGCCGGCCTCTTCGGAAAGCCTGGCGATCTGGCGCATGGTCAGGCCTTCGGGCGCGGCCAGCTTGTGCTGTATGCCCTTGGCCGTGGTCAGGTAGTCGAGGAGCTGGGTCGGGGTCCAGCCGGTGTTGACCTCGAATTCGCCGGCCTTGACCTTGCCGCCCTTGTCCGTGAGCCGGGCGAGGAGGCGGAAGGCGTCGGCATCGCGCAGCGCGCCCTCGGCCACGAGCATTTTGGCCGTGGCCTCGAAGGATTGTCCGGGTTCGATGAACACGACCTTGGCCTCGCCGGGCCGGGCGGGCGGCACGGCCAGGAATTCGTAGGCCTTGTAGCCGATCAGGGCGGCGAGGCCTATCAGGAAGAGGCAGACGCCGAGGAAGAGGGATCGCAGCATAGTTCTCCGCCGCGCAGGTAGCGCTCGAGTATGACGGCGGCGGCTTCGGCGTCGAGGCGCGCCGCCAGTTCGCGGCCGGCGAGGCCGGCCTGCCGCAGGCGTTCGGACGCCTCTTCCGTGGAGTGGGCCTCGTCGGCCAGGGCCACGGGGATGGCGGTCCGCCGCTTGAGGCGTTCCACGAAGTTGCGCACCTGCCGTCCGGTGAGGCCCTCGTCGCCGCCGGCGCGCGCCGGGTAGCCCACGACGATGCGTTCGGGGCGCGTCTGGTCAATAACGCCGAGCAGCTCGCGAAACAAGGCCTCGCGGGTCTCCCAGGCGACGGTGCGCAGGGCGAAGACCACGGTCCCGCCGGGGTCGGTGACGGCCAGCCCCACCCGGGCCTGTCCGTAGTCTATGGCGAGCAGTCGCGGCATGGGGGGGCGTTCCGTGCGGGTGCAGCCTGTCGTGGTGGTGATTTGGGGCCTCCCCTGCGGGGGAAGGAGAGGGGAGCCGTGGGAGCCGCTCGCGGCTATTTGACGAATCCGACCAGCTTCTCCGCGACCGGGCTGAAAAAGGCCACGGCCAGGGCGGTCAGGCCGATGAGCACCTTGACCATGTTTTCGAGCTTGGCGAAGCGGGCGTTCATTTCGCCCCGCAGCCTGGCTTGTTCCTCGCGAAACTCGCCGCGAAGCGTGGCCAGGTCGGCCTTGGTCGCCACTTCGGCCAGGAACGAGGACATGACCCGGGAATCCGTGGTCTGTATCGCCTCGACAACGGGTTTGGCCGCCTCTGGCCCGAGGGCGTTCTCGATCGCCTTTATCTGCTCGAAGGTCATCATGTTCTGACCATGCCCACGGGCAAAGGCCGTGTCAACACGGCGGGAACGCATTTCGGATCATCCCCGCTCGCGCGGGGAACACGATTCCGAGACGCCGTAGTGCAGGGCCATTTGCGGTTCATCCCCGCTCGCGCGGGGAACACTGGTACGGCAACAAAGCGGCATCATTCGCCTTTTTGGACGACAAAAAAGCCACCACTTTTACAGGCTGTCAAAGACCCGAAAAATCGTGGCGGCGTAAGCCGCCGGGACATGAAAATACGGGAAAGGAATCTCCGCGACAAGCCCGCGCACGAGCCCCCTCCGCGACGACTCCGGGCGGCGGTCAGGCCCCGCGATGGAACAGATGCATGGCCGGGCGAAACCCGTGCCCGGCCAGGACGGCAAGCGCCATCCTCGACGCGGGCTGCGGCGCTGCGCGCGCCCCGCGCCGGCCGCCGGCCGGCCCCCGAACGCCCGGGCTACCCGCGCACGCGGGCTTCCTTGACGTTCTTCTTGAGCATCTTCTTCCATTTCGGGCCGTCCAAGGCCTCGGCCAGATACTCCAGGGTGTGCAGCACCGGATGCTTGTCGCGCATCTCCGCCAGGATGCGGTTGATGCCCATCTTGCACGAAGGACAGCCGACCAGGATCGGCATGGCCTCGGGCGCGTCGGCCAGATTCTCGGCCAGGGTGATGCGCTTGCGCTCCCGCAGACGGTTGTAGATGGCCGGCGTGGTCATGGCCCCCATGCCGGACTCGCCGCAGCAGTTGGGCGAAAGCTCCACCGGCCGGCCCGTGACCTTGCGCAGGGCGGCCAGGTACATGCCCGTAGCCTTGCTCTTCGGCACGTCGGCCCACTCGCAGTGGCAGGCGGCATGGTAAAGGATGGGCGAGGCGTCCTCGGGCGCGGGAAAATCCAGACGACCGAGCAGAAACTGCGTGACGTCCATGTGCGCGAGGTTCGGCCGCAAGGTCTTGAGCTCATGCTCCTCCAGGGCCTCGCGGCAGGTGCCGCAGCTCGTGAGGCTGTGCGACGGGCAAAGCCCCAGGTTCTCGGCCTCCTCCAGAAGCGCGGCCAGGGCGGCCCGGTTGCGCTCGCGGTTGGCGCGGTAGGCCTCGCCCATGCCGGCGGCCAGGAGCGGATAGCCGCAGCACAGGTGCCGGTGGGGGATGAGCACCGCCACCTCGGCCCGAAGCAGCAGATGGAGGGCGGCCATGCCGATGGAGCTGGAAAAAAGCGACGCGCCGCAGCCCGGGAAATAGAGCACCGTCTCCGGGGCCTCGCGCCCCTCCTTGGGGATGAAGATGGAGCCCTTGTCCAGGTCGAGGCGCTCGGACAGGTTGCGCAGCCCGATGGACGGGTTGGGGCCGCGCAGGGCCGGATTCTCGATGCGGTCGCGCCAGAAGCGCGGCAGAAGCGGCATGGCCTTGTTGTGGAACTGCTGGCCATAGGCCGCGAGCTTGGCCGCCTTGGGCGCGCGGTTGGCCACGTCCTCCACCAGGTAGGAGAGCACCTTGTGCTTGATGGGATGGCCGCCGCAGCCCTGCTGGTCCAGGAAATTGCGCAGCCCCAGGGCCACCTGGCCGGACTGGATCTTCACCGAGCACACGCCCGTGCACTTGCCGCAGGCCGTGCAATGGTCGATGAGGCGGCGCAGCCGGTCGAGCAGTTCGGGATCGGGCTCGCCGTGGGTGATCTGGGAATAGTAGATGGCCTCGATCAGCGCGCCAAGAGCGATGTTCTTGTTGCGCGGATGGTAGAGCATCCCGTATTCCGGCGCGAACATGGGGCAGACCTGCTTGCACTTGCCGCAGCGGTTGCAGAACTGGATGCCGCTTAAAATGGAAATCAGCGTGTCCTTGTCGGGCAGCGCCGTCTTCTTGATGTCGCGGATGAGGCGGTTGAACGAAAAGGTGTAGGGCTCGACGGCCAGGGTGCGGGTGGTCAGCTTGCCCGGGTTGATGAGGTTTTTGGGGTCCACCCGCTTCTTGTAGGCCCGTAGCGCCTCGATCTTGGCCTCGTCCAGGAAGGCGATCTTGGTGATGCCGATGCCGTGCTCGCCGGAAACCGCGCCGCCGAGCTCGGTGACCTTCTCGAAGACCTTTTCCGCCGCTTCCCAGGCTTGGCGCATCATCTCGGGATCGTTGGAATTGACCGGGATGTTCACGTGGCAGTTGCCGTCGCCCGCGTGCATGTGGCTGGCCACCTCGATTCGGGTGGCGGTCAGCTCGGCGTGGATTTCGGCCAGGCGGTCCTTGAGGCGCGGATAGCGCGCGGCCAGGTCGGTGAAGAAATAGTAGGTCTGGACCTCGACTTCGGAGTCGGACAGGTCCCGGGCCGTGATGCGGCCGCGCAGCACCCGGTCGCAGAACTCCAGCTCCATGGCGATGAACTCGTCCGAGGCCGGAATGCCCGGCAGCCGGCCGGCGTTCTGCAGGGCGGTGCGGTAGGCGTGGGCGATGCAGTGCAGGTTCAGGTCTTCCAGGAACTCGGCGAACTCCGGCACCACGGAAAGCGGAATGACCACGTCCTCGTTGATCTTGAACCCCGACGTGCGCTTGGAGATGGCCGAAAGCTTGTGCCGGTCCTCCCAGTACAGTTCCGCCGTCTTGGCGTCCTTGGCCTCGAACACGTCCACGTTGTCGTAGGGATCGACGATGTCCACGATGTCGGCCGCGGCGCGCATAAGCGCGTCCTCGTCGTCGGAGTCGAGCTGCAAAAGCAGCACGGAAATGGGGTCGCCCTCGTAGAGCGAGGACTTCTTGGCGTAGCTGATGGCCCTCACGTACTTGGAGTTGAACTCCTCCAGGGCGGAAATCTTGACCGCGTCGCCTTCCTCGCGGATGCGGTTTCGCAGCCCCACCACGTCGCGGATGACGCACATGGCGTTTTTCATGGAGCGGCCGAAGAACTCCAGGCACAGCGTGCGCGAGAACTTGGGGATGGGATAGAGCGCGAAGCAGGCCTCGGTGATGATGCCGTCCACGCCCTCCTTCTGCACGCCGGGCAGCCCGCCGAGGTACTTGTTGGACACGTCCTTGCCGAGGTTTTTCGCCCGGATCTGGTCCCCGGGCAGGCGGATGAGGTCGCGCACCGCCCCCTCGCCGTCCACGACCTCGAACACGGCCGTCTCGTCCGGGCGGATCTTGTGGCGCGGATGGTCCACCCGGCGCACCTCGACGATTTCGCCCGTGGCCTCGACCATCTTGTAGCTGATGATGTTGTCGAGCGTCGTGCCGTACTCGAAGGCGAACGGACCGCCGGCGTTCTCGGCGATGTTGCCGCCGAGCGACGAGGCGGCCTTGGAGGCCGGGTCCACGGTGAAAAGCAGCCCCTTGGCCTCAGCGGCCTTGATGGCGGTCTGGGTGATGACCCCGGTCTGGGCGCAAAGGGTCCTGGCCTCAACGTCGATGGACAGGATTTTCTTGAACTTGGACAGGCTGAGTATCACCGAGCGGCGGTGGGCCGGCACGGCCCCGCCGGTCAGGCCCGAGCCGCCGCCGCGCGGGATGACGGCGAACTCCAACTCGTTGGCCAGGCGCAGGATCAGGCGGATGTGCTCGGCCGACTCGGGCAGGAGCATGCAAAGCGGCATCTCCATGCGCAGGTCCGTGGCGTCGGTGGAGCACTCGACCAGGGAATTGGGCGCGGTGACCACGTCCTCGTCGGGCAAAAACTGGCGCAGGCGCTCGACGAGGTTGTCGCGAAAGCGCTTGTCCGCCTCGTAGACGTCCCAGAAGGCCTTGTAGGCCTTGCGGATGGTGCGCGGATAGTCGCCCCAGGCCTTGGGGTTGGCGTCGGAGAGGCGCTTTTCCACGGAAGCCTTGACGTCGTCGGCCTTGATGAAAGGATTGGCGCGCACGAGGAAAAGCTCGGCGGCCACGGCCACGGCGAGGTTTCGCGCGTCCTCGGGCCAGGACTCGAGTTCCTCGGGGGTGATGTCGAGGACCCGGGGCACGAGGCGGTCGAGGGGCAGGGAGATATGGGGCGTTCGCTCCGACATGTTGGGCGCTTCCGGCGAGGGTTGAAATGAGGGAGGCAGTCAGATAATGCCGAAGCCGACGAAAGGCAAGGCTCGGCCGTTGGGCGCATGCGCCGGCTCCGGCTTCCGTATTGCCCCAGGCGGCATGCGCCGGCAAGGCCTTTTCCCGCGGCCATTTCCCGTATTTTCCATGACGCGCGCGTCCCTGCCGGGCCCGCGACGTCCCGGTGGTCCATGACCGACAGTCCGCTCAGCCTGGCGCTCCTTTGCGAACTCGCCTGTTGCGTCGCCGCGCTCCACCGCCTCCAGCCGGCGCGCCTGCCCGCGGGCGAGGCGCTGTGCCGCGCCCTGGCCCTTGCCCTCGCCGGCCTGGGCCTGGCCGTGCAGCTTCTTTTCGCCTTGCGCCTGGCCCGGTTCCCCTGGCTCCTGGACGCGGCCGTGGCCGGCCTGTGCTGGGCCGGGCTGGCCCATGGCCGACGCCGGCTGCTGCCCGACCTGTCGCTTGGCCTGCGCCTTGGGGCGTCGAGCCCGAGCGCCTGGCTCCTCGGCGCGGCGTTTGCCGGCCTCGGCCTCGTGGTCTGGCTCGCGCCGCCGACCAACTGGGACTCCATGACCTACAACCTGTCCCGGGTGCTGCTCATGATGCGCGAGAACACGCTGGCCCCGGAGCACTATTCCACCTTCCGCCAGCTCTCCTTCAGCCCGGGCTTCGACCTCCTGCACTGGTTCTTCCTGCGCTACGGCACGGACCGGGCCATCGCCGCCTTCTCCTTCCTGGCCTATGCCACGATCGTCTCGGGGGCCTACGCCCTGGCCAGGCGCCGCGGCGCGCCGGCCTTCGCCTGGCGCGTGGCCCTTGTCGTCGCCTCGCTCAAGCTCCTGCCGCTCGAGGCCGTGTCCACCAAAAACGACATCGGCGCGGCGGCCATGGCCGTGGCCTGCTGCCTGGCCGGCGGCCGGCTGCTCGACCGCCCGGGGCTCGGGACGCTTTCGCTGCTGTCGAGCTTCGCCTTTTACGGCCTCTCCACCAAAAGCCATTTCGCCCTTTTCGGCGGCCCGTTCGTGGCGATCGTCCTGTGCATGCGGCGCAGGGAACTGTCCGCCGCCCTTTGCGCCGCCTGGCGGACGTCGCGGCCGCGCCTGGTCCTGGCCGGTCTGGCCCTAACCGCCGCGTTGGCCCTGGGGCTGGCCAGCCAGTGGGTGAACCTGGCCCGGTTCGGCGACCCCTTCGGCCCCCGGGAGGCGGTGGCGCTGCACGAAAACCGCGACGGCCCGGCCGGCGCGGCGGCCAATCTGGCCCGCTACGCCCTGGACGTGCTGGACGTTCCCGGCCGGGCCTGGTTCGAGGCCCGCCGCGGCCTGCACGCCGCCCTTTTCGGCCAGGGCTTCGGTCCCGGGGCGTCCATGGAATTTCACGCCGACTACGCCCCGGGCAACGAACTGCGCGAGGACGCGGCCTGGTTCGGCCTGCTGGGGGGGCTGCTCGTGGTTCCCTGCGTGCTGGCGGGGATTTTCCGCCGGGGCGACGCCCTCTGCCGGGCCACCTCCCAGGCGCTTCTCGCCTTCGCCCTGCTGGTGGCCGCCCAGATCACCTGGTTCAGCTACAACAACCGCTTCTTCACGCTGTTCTTCGCGGCCAGCGCCCCCTACCTGGTCGCGGCGAGAAGCGTCTGGCACGACCGGGCCTGGCTGCGCCGGCCGATCCTGCTCGTCGCCGCCCTCACCCTGGCCGCCGCCGTGCTGGCCAACCAGGACCGACCCTTGCTGGACGCGAAACAGCTGCCCGAGGCCGACCCGCCCCTGGCCCCGTCGCTTCTCGACCGGCCGGGCAGGCGGCGCGACGCCTACGCCGCCTTCTTCGACGGACCGCTTCTGCTCGATTATCTCGCGGACGGCATTTATCCCGGCGGCAAGGGCCTGCTTCTGGCCGGCAAGGACAGCGTGATCTACCCCATCCTCTTCTACGCCCGCGCCCAGGACTGGCAGGTGGCCGGCCCGGACGCGCCCCTGGCGGCGCGCGACGGGCAGACCTTCGACACGCGCGACTGCGCCGCCCTTCGCGAGGCGGTTTCGCACTTCGACGTGACGGTGGTCATGGAAAACGACGAGGGGCTGGCCTGCCTGGCCGGGGAAACGCCGGCCCTGCGCACGCGCGCCCCCTGGGGCGAGGCGCTGGTGTTCACGGCGGGGCGCAACGCCGCGCGGCAGTGAAGGCGTCCCCGCAACGCAAACGGGCGGCCCTTACGGGCCGCCCGTGACGGTTATGCGTATATCGTCCGGCTCAGCCGTGCGCGCCCGGGAAGAACACGCCGCTGACGTAGTAGAGGATGAAGAGCAGGGCGACGCCGAGCCCGATGCTCCAGCCCACGAGCTTCTTCTCGATGGGCAGAAGCGGCTCCCATTCCATTTTCGCGAGTTCCTCGGAAAAGCTCGCATCCTTCTTTTCAGGTTCCATGCAGGCCTCCTTGCGTATGGTTTGCCCGGCTAGGAAGCCAGGGGCGGCTTGACGCCATGGAAGAACAGCCAGGAGATGAAAAGCCCGATCCAGATGATGAACCCGAACAGGCTCACCACGTAGACCAGGGCCAGGCGGCCGATGCCTTCATCCCAGAGCTTTTTGAAGTTGGACACCACGCCGATGGTGAAGAAGGTCAGCACGAAGAAGATGGCCCGGAAGGGACCGGTGTCGCCGATGGCGGTCTTGCCGAACTTCAGCATGTCGCCGCCCTTGGCGCACAGGATCAGCATGATGATGAAGGTGATGACGTAGCCGAGGACGAAGCGCGGGAAACGGTCGAGGATCGCGCCGAACTTCATGCGCTCGCCGGGCTTGCATTCGATCATGGTGCACCAGATGGCGGCCAGGATGAAGGCCCACACGCCGATGAACACGTCGATGAAGATCTTGATGGTGGTGGCCGCCATGGTCACCCAGCCTTCCTGGTACTTGATGCCGTCCACGGCCATGGCCTGGGCGCGGATGAGCGCGTCGGTGATGACGCCCGAGGCGATGGCGCCGCCGTCGGACTTGACGGCCAGGCCCATCCAGGCGCCGGCCACCATGGGCTCGTTGTACATCCAGTGCTGGGCCACGAAGGGCAGGATCAGCATTTCCACGCAGGTAAAGACGACGACCAGCGAGGAAACCATTATCGGGACGATGGGGCGGGCGCGGATCGCGCCGCCGGTGGCGATGGCGGCGGAGACGCCGCAGATGGAGATGCCGGAAGCGAGCGGCGCGGCCCATTCACGGCTGAACTTGAAGTATTTGCGGGAGATGTAATAAACCAGCGCCCAGTAGATCAGATAGGCCTCGACGATGGCGCAAAGGCCCCGGAAGATGACCGAGGAGGCCAGACCCAGGGCGTCCACGGACTTGACGCCGAGCTCCGCGCCCAGGATCACGATGGCGATCTTGACGAACATCTCGGGCTTGAGCGCGTCCTTGAACTTCTCGGCCAGCCCCGGCATGAAGTTGCCGATGAAGATGCCGGCCAGAAGCGCGATGATGAATCCCGCCTCGCCGGTCAGGCCCATGGCCCAGGTCAGGTTGTACTTCTTGAGCTGGTCCGGGGTGGCGGCGATGACCGCGTAGTGCCCCAGGGCGTAGCAGAAGTAGCCGATGAAAAAGACCAGGGTGAAGCTGACGGCGAACCGTTTGGGGTCGCCGCCCAGCGCCTTGACGCCGAAGGCCAGCATGGCCGTGACGAAGATCCAGGTCAGGATCAGCGAGGCGAACCCCGACAGGTCCTTGTAGGCCCCGGTGGCCGCCGAGAAGATCTTGGACGCGTCGGTCCACACGTTGATCTTCACGGCCCAGCCGAGCGGATCCACGCCGCCGAAGTTGAAAAGCGACAAGCCGAAAAGGATCAGCCCCAGAATGAGGGCCAGCTTGTCTTCCGTCAGCCATTTCTTTTCCGCCATGACTCCCTCCTTACGCGTTGACGATGACGCAGCCCTCTCGCGACCGCCCGCACTTCGCGAACCTTCCCGCCGCCTCTTTCCCAAGGCCTTCGCGGGCCGGCCGCCATGCCGCGTGATCGCTCCCGCCAGGCCGCGCCATGGCGTCGGCCCGCGTTCGCTCCGTCCTCCCCTGTCACAATCCGGCCGAGGCCCCGCTGCGGAGAGCCCTCTCCCCGCGCCGGCCGCCTCGCCGGGGGGCACGCCGCCCCACTTGCCTTAAGCAAGTCCGGGACCAAAGTTTCATACATTTGCAACTGGCCAATATAACTAGCTCTTCTTTGACAGCTGGACCAAAACTGCCAACTCGAGTTAGCAGTTCGCATCCCGGCGTTCGCATTGCCTTTTTCCCGCAACGGCCACACAAGGGAGACCAGGGAGAAACCCATGGCCAGACATCGCCCCAGCACCATCAAGCATCGCTTCGTGGTGGGCCTTTCCGTCATCATGGCCCTGCTCGGGGTCTTCTTCGCGGTCATCATCTCCATGAACCTGCGCAACCAGCTCGTCACCGACACCGAGCACAAGGCCTCCCTGGTCCTGTCCCAGGCCGAGGCGGTGCAGGCCTACGTGCGCCAGGTGCTGCGGCCGTCCATGTACCACCTGCTGCCGCCCGACGCCTTCCTGCTGGAGGCCATGTCCACCTCCTTCGTCACCCGCCGGGTGATGAGCGACTTCAACATCCAGGGCGACCAGTACAAGTACCGTCGGGTGGCCATCGGCTCGCGCAATCCCGACTACGAGGCCGACGCCTTCGAGCGGGCCCTGATGGAACGGTTCGAAAAAGACTCGGAGTTGACCCGGATCGAGGAGATCACCGAGCGCGGCGGCGAGGAGGTGTTCGTGGCCGCCCGGCCGGTGCGCCTGGACGCCTCGTGCCTGCACTGCCACGGCGACCCGGAGGCCGCGCCGCGGGAGCTCATCGAGCGCTACGGCGACAAGCGCGGCTTTTGGCGGCACGACGGCGAACTCGTGGGCGTGGACGCCGTGACCATGCCCGTGGCCGGGGCGCTGGGGCAGATCAAGGGCGCCACCTTCAGCTTCATGGGGCTTTTCGCCCTGGGGCTCGGCGTCTTCTACCTGACCATGCAGGTCTTCTTCGACCGGCTGGTGGTGGTCAACCTGCGCCGGGTGACCGAGGTCATGCGCCGGTTCTTCCCCAAGGAGGCCGACGAGGAACCGCGCCCGAGCCAGGGCGAAGGCGAGATCGACGAGATCTACGCCGGCATCGAGGCCTTCGCCGCGCGCCTCAAGGAAGCCCGGGGCAAGATCGAGGACCATGCCCAGAACCTGGAACGCAAGGTGGCGGACCGGACCCTGGACCTGGCCAACGAGGCCGACGAGCGCCGCGCCGACGTGGCCCTTTTCGTGGAACTCTTGAGCATCCTCAACATGTCCCAGACCCGGGCCGAGTTGCTCTCGGGAGCCCTTGACCGCATCGCCGAGCGCTTCGGGGCGCGCACGGCGGCCTACGAATGCGAGTTCTCCGGCGGCGGCTCGGTGACCTGGCCGCCGGGCACGGCCGCGCCGCCGCCGCCGGCCGACTGGCGCAGGCTCGTGGCCGGCAACGAGCTGCGCCTGGAAACCCACGCCGCCCTCGTGCCCGTGCGCACCACGGACGTGAGCCGGGGGCTTTTGCGCCTGTATTTCCCCGAGGCCGGCCCCGGCCCCTTGCCCGAGGCGGCCGACCTCTACCGGGCCATCGGCCAGCAGCTCGGCATCGCGCTGGAAAACCTCGACGCCATCAACTCGCTGCTCGGCCAGAACACCCTGCTCGCCTCCATCTTCGAGGGCATCTCCGATCCCCTGGCCCTGCTCGACGCCGGCTTCGGCGTCATCCTGGCCAACGAGCCGGCCCGCGAACTGGCCCGGGCCGTGCAGAAGGACCTGGCCGGCCGCCACTGCCCGGCCCCGCCGGCCGGCCCCGGCCAAGCCCCGAGCCTGCCCCCGGAGATCTTCGGCCCGCCGGACGGCGTGCTGACCGACGCGCCGGCCAAAATGGCCTCCGGCCGTTCGGCTTCCACGGTCACCCTGCCCGACGGCCGCTCCTTCGCCGTCACCCGCTACGCCCTGGACGATTCCACCGGCGGCACCGGCCGCATGGTGGTCTACGCCCGCGAAAACACGGCCGAGCGGCGCATGCGCGAACAGATGCGCCAGACCGAGAAGCTCGTGGCCGTGGGCAAGCTGGCCGCCGGCCTGGCCCACGAGATCAACAATCCGCTGGGAGTGATCAGCTGCTACGCCGAGCTCCTGCGCGGCAGCATCGCAGACGCCCAGGCCATCGAGGACCTCGCCGTCATCGAGCGCCACGCCGACATGGCCAAGAAGGTGCTGCGCGACCTGCTGGATTTCGCCCGGCCGCGTCCGGCCACGCCCGGCCCCTGCGACCTGGAGGCCCTGCTCAAGGGGCTTTCGCGCATCTTCGAGGTCCAGGCGCAAGCGCGCAAGGTCAAGCTCGTCACCCGCGCCGCCCCGTCCCTGCCCCTGGCCAAGGCCGACGCCTCGGGCCTGGAGCAGGTGCTTTCCAACCTGCTTTTAAACGCCCTGGACGCCGTCATGCCCGGAAGCGGCGAAATCGTCATGGAAGCCGTGGCCAGCCCCGAGCCGGACGCGGTGCGCATCCGGGTGGCCGACAACGGGCCGGGCATCGCGCCCGAGGACATCACGCGCATCTTCGACCCGTTCTTCACCACCAAGGAGGCCGGACGCGGCTCGGGCCTGGGCTTGGCCGTGGTCTACGGGCTGCTGCGCGACATGGGCGGCCGGGTCGAGGTGGAAAACGCCGGGGGCGCGGTTTTTACCGTCACCCTGCCGGCCTGCGGCCGCGGCTGCCAGGAGGAGGCGTCATGAGCGAGTTCACGCCGCGCGTGCTGATCGTCGACGACCAGCCGGACTTCGCCCGGGGGCTCGTGCGGCTGCTCGCGCCCAAGCTCCCCGAGGCCAGGCTCGACCACGTGCTCTCCGGCGAGGCCGCCCTGGAGGACCTGCGCGCCCACCCCTGCGCCGTGCTGGTCACGGACCTGCGCATGCCGGGGCTGTCGGGCCTTGAGCTGCTCACCCTGGCCCTGACCCTGGAGCCGCGCCTGGGCGTGGTGCTCCTGACCGCCCACGGCGACATCGACACCGCCGTGGCCGCGCTCAAGGCCGGGGCCTACGACTTCCTGACCAAGCCCGTGGATTCGGAGCACCTGGCCAGGGTCGTGGCCAAGGGCCTGGAGCGGGCGGAGCTTTTGCGCGAGAACCAGCGGCTGCGCGCCGCCGTGGCCGCCTGCGGCGCGGACGACGGGCTGCTGGGCCAATCCCCGGCCATGGCGCAGGTCAAGGAGGCCATCGCCGCCGTGGCCGGCTCGGACTACACCGTGCTCATCCGGGGCGAGTCCGGCACGGGCAAGGAGCTGGCCGCCCGGGCCATCCACAGCCTGTCGCGCCGCGCCGACGGACCGTTTCTCTCGGTCAACTGCCCGGCCATCCCGGACCAGCTGCTGGAAAGCGAACTCTTCGGCCACGTGCGCGGGGCCTTCACCGGGGCCGAACGCGACCGGCGCGGCCTGTTCCTGTCCGCCAACGGCGGCGTCATCGTGCTCGACGAGATCGGCGACATCCCCATGAGCGTGCAGACCAAGCTCCTGCGCGTGCTCCAGGAACGCGAGGTCCGCCCTGTCGGGTCCAGCAAGTCCTCGCCTATCGACGTGCGCATCCTGGCCTCCACCAACCAGGACCTGGAAGCCAAGATCGCGGACAAATCCTTCCGCGAGGACCTCTACTACCGCTTAAATGTCCTTACCGTGCGCATGCCGCCGCTTCGCGAGCGCCGCGACGACATTCCGCTGCTGGCCACGGCCTTCCTGGCCCGGGCCTGCCGCGAGACGGGTATCGGCGAAAAGGAGTTCTCCCCCGAGGCCCTGGCCGCCCTGGCCGGCCGGGACTGGCCGGGCAACGTGCGGGAACTCTTCAACTTCGTGCGCAGGCTCACGGTCTTTTGCCGCGGCGACGTCATCGGCCCCAAGGCCGTGGCCACGGCCGACCCGGACCAGTCCGACCCCATCGACGGCGAAGAGGAAGCCGGCATGGCCGCGCCCTACCTCGAAGCCAAGGCCCGCGTGGTGGACGCCTTCACCAGGCGCTACGTCGAACGCCTGCTCGGCCAGACGCGCGGCAACGTGTCCGAAGCGGCGCGTTTGTCGGGACTGGAACGGGTGTCGCTGCAGAAGATCCTGCGGCGGCTGGGCATCGCGGCGGAGGGGTATCGGTAAGGTAGAGGTGAGGTAGAAGTAGAGGCAGAGGCAGAGGAAGGAAGAGGCCTCCGGCGGCCGGGGGGCATGATGCCCCCCGGACCCCCTCGACCGGGGATGGGTAAGCGGGTGGGCAGGTGGTCGTGGGCGGAAATGCCGGCCTCCCAGGCCCGTCGCCCCTTCAGGGCGAATTTGAAGGCAATCTTTCTTGAAATGCGGCGCTTCGCCGCTGGCGCCCGTGGTCGGGGAATTGGCCCGGACGTGCTGGCCGGCTTTGCGGCCTGCGGGTCCGGGCC
>JAEWCY010000236.1 GCA_023390395.1 Pseudomonadota bacterium
GTGGCGGGCCAGGCCCAGGCAGCGGCCGGGCGCGGCGGTCATGCCGCCGGCGTAAAGGGGTCTGGGCGCGACCGGCGGGCGGCGCGTCCCCCAGACGATGCGGGCCGGGCGGGACTGGAGGAGCCAAAGCGCGCCGTCCGCGCCCACGGCGTATTCCAGGTCGCGCCAGGAGCCGGCCAGGGCCTCGGCGGCCAGGGTCAGCCTGGCCAGGCGCGTAAGGACGGCCGGCTCCAGCACCGGGGCGTTGCGGACGGCCTCGGGCACGGCCTCGCGGCGAAGCCCCCCTCCGGCGGCGGCCACGGCCCGGCGGGTCTTGCGGGCCACATGGGCCACCACGTCGTCCGGGTCGTCGCGGGCCACGCGGTAGATGTCCACCGGGGCCGCGCCGCTGACGGCCAGCACGCCCAGGCCCGGCACGGCCGAGACCAGCATGCGGTCCGATTCGGGGCGCACCGGGTCCAGGCTGAAGGCCACGCCGGCGGCCACGGCCGGGACCATGGCCTGGACGAGCACGGCCATGTCCAGGGCGTCGGCCGGCAGGCCCGCCTGGCGGCGGTAGAGCACGGCCTGCTCGGACACGGCCCCGGCCATGACTTCGAGAAAGCCCCGACCGAGGGTCTCGGGGGAAAGGTTCAGGGCCGTGGCGAACTGGCCGGCGAAGGAGTGTTCGGCCCGGTCCTCGGTCAGGGCGCTGGAGCGCGCGGCCAGGGCGACGGGGGAGGGCAGCCCCGGGGCGCGGGCCAGCGCGGCCGCGGCCTCGGCCAGGTCCTTGGCCAGCCAGTCGGGCAGGGGCGCGGCCAGGATGTCCCGGCGCAGGGCGGCGCAGGCGGCGGCCACGTCCCCGTCCGGCCCGGCCTCGCCCAACGTGCGGGCGACGCGCGCCCCAAGCCCGGTCTCTCGCCAGAATTCGCGGCAGGCCCCCACCGTCGCCACGAACCCCGGCGGCACGGGAAAACCGTTGCCGAGCAGCAGGGAAAGCCCGGCCGCCTTGCCACCCGCCTCCTCGGGGTTTCGCGCCAGGGCCAGGGGCAGGCAGGAGGGCGGTCGCACGCCGTCCTCGGCCGCCTCCAGGGCGGCGCGCAGCTCTTTTTCCAGGGCGATCTGGCGGGCGTAGAGGGCCTTGGCCTCCCGGACGGCGAGCCTTGCCGCGCCGTCGGCCATTTCGAAGGTCACGGCCAGGAGATCCTCCGTCCGGCCGGCCAGTTCGGCCGTGGCCGCGCCGCCGGCCAGGGCGGCCTCGACCTCGGCCAGCCTGTCCAGGGCCCGCTCGCCGTTGGCCAGGAGGATGCGGAAGGTGTGGTAGCGCACCTTGAGGGCGTCGAGGCTCGCCCGTTCCCGGGCCTGCCGCCGCCGGTCGAGGGTTTCGCGCAGCCAGGCGATCACGGCGTCTTCTCCCCGGTGGGGCCGGCGGCTTCCCAGGCGTCGAGAAAGGCCCGCTCCAGGGCTGCGGCCGCGTCCGGGCCGGACAGCTCGGTGTCGCGCTGGCGGGCGAAGGCGCACAGGGCTCCGAGCAGGCGCAGGGCGTCAAGGGCCGGTTCGGCCTCGATCATCTTGCGCCGGGCCGTGGCCAGGTCCCCGGCGGTTTCCACCTTGAAGCCCCGGCGAGACAGGACGCGCCGGACGAAGGCGGCCCGGGCGTTTTTCCCGGCGGTGTCGGCCAGCCCGCCGACGAAGCGGAAGGCGATGGCGTTTTTCTCCGGGTTGTCGCCGACGTAGGCGTCGATGACCGTGAAATGGTAGCCCAGGCGCAGGCTCAGGTTGCAGTAGGACCGGGCGGCGATGGCCAGGTTGCCGCGCATGTCGGGCAGCGGCCGGGCCATGGCCCCGATGATGTCGCCAAGGCCCACCCGGGCCGGGCCGGTCTCCCACATCCCGGGCAAAAGCAGGCCCTGGAGCACGGCGGCCAAGGGGCGGGAGCGCACGTCGGCAAGTCCCGAGGCCCGGGGGGCCAGCGCGCCGCCGATGTCCAGGACCCGCAGGTCCAGGGGCAGGGGCAGGGGGAGCGGCGTGGCCGCGCGCTCGGAAACCCCGGCCTGGCGCAGGTCGGCCAGCACGGCCACGGCCCGATCGTGGGCGTAGTGCAGCACGTCGTGCAGGGTGCGGCAGCCGGCGGCGGAAAAATCCGGGGCGTCGGGATCGGTGAGGTGCAGGATGGCGATGCGGCGCAGCAACCGGCGCAGCACCAGGTATTCGGGGTCGTCCGGGGACAGGCCGCCGTCCGGGGCCGGCCGGGTCGGGCCGACGCCGGCCAGCACGCAGCCCGAGGCGGCGTCCACAGTGACGAGCCGCCCCTCGGGCAGGGCCTTCATGGCCCCGGCCAGACCGAAAAGGGCCGGGGTGCGGCATTCCCGGGCGATGGCCGCCAGGTGGCCCACGGCGTCGCCGACCTCGGCCACCACCGCCCCGGCCCGGCGCAGCAGCGGGGCCAGGGCCGGCGAGGCCGAGCGGGCCACGGCCACGGCTCCGTAGGGCAGGGAATCGGGCGGCGTGTCCTCGTCCACGTGGACCACCACGCCGGCCGCCGCGCCGAGGCAGGCCGGCTCGCCGCCGCACAGAAGCGCCGGCGGAGCGTGTTCCGGCGGCGCGCCCAGGGGCACGAAAGGCAGCGCCGCGGCGGATTCGAACACGACCTGGCCCGAGGCTTCCAGGCGAAAGCCCATGTCCACGGCCGCGCCGAGCAGGCGTTCGGCGGCCAGCCCCTGGCCGGCCAGCGCCCGGGCGGCCTGGGGCGTCAGGCCGGCCCAGTCGGCGGCGTCCGTCTCCGGGGCGGGCTGCGCCGGAGCGAAGGGATGGGCGCGGTCGAAAAGGATGACGGCGGCCCGGGCCGGATCGGACTCGTCCCAGACGTCGCAGCGCAACATGGCCGCGCCGCTCTGGCCGACGAAGGCCGTGCGC
>JAEWCY010000001.1 GCA_023390395.1 Pseudomonadota bacterium
CGGCCTGCTTCAGGATGCTCAGGATCTGGCTGTCGGAGTAGCGGGACGTCTTCATGTAAAATCTCCTCGTCCGGGTTTACGAGAAAATTCTACTTTTCAGAACAACCTTTTTCCGGGGGGATTACCGTCCCATTAGAACAGGCCGGAATAATATCTGTCGCGAAATCGATCAGGCTTTCTTGTCGCACTGAAAACAATGAAGTTACAGGGCGACAGATTTCACAAAAAACCGTATTAAAATAATCCTGACACTACACGGGTTGAGCGACAACAGTCAACCAGTTGTGATCAGTTGAGTAACGACCCACCCAACTTTCCTTGCAGATGAGAACCTTAAAACCGGAAATCTGCAGCAAGGATTCGATACCTTCACGAGTGAATGACCAGAGGTGTTCGTTGGAAATAAAGAAAGGAACATTTTCTTCCAACGGCGTTCCCAGCACTAGGTACGATTTTGTGATTTTATGCACCAAGAGCAAGAACTCGAGCGGATCGTCGAGATGCTCAATAAATTCAAATGCGCTTACAACGTCGAATTTAACTCCGTCATTTTCCCATAAAGTTATTGCAGAAAATACATTTTTGCATTCAAATTCCATATAGTTTTCTTTGTTTTGATTTGCATAAGCGATAGAACCTTTGGAAGAGTCTACACCAATGAACTTGAAGGAGTTTATTTTCATCCGCTCCAGTCGAACAAGCTGCATTATTTCTCCATGACCACATCCGAGATCAACCCACGAAAGTGGACTCGCATCCGCTTTTTCACGACAAAGTCGGGTCATAGCAAGTTCAATCATTGAAGATGCTGTTAAGAATCTATCTTGTGCGGAAAGAGGGAAAGCAGCAATATCGATATGGCATGGGGCTTTGAAGAAAAAATCATTATAGAAACGACCTAATGCCAAGTAAAGACTGTCATAGCAGTCTGTATAACTTCTTGACTTTGGCACAATTCCTTTTAATTGATTTATGAATTTCATTGTCTTATTACTAGAACAACCCTTTAACCCTTTTAAATATTCATAAAGATAGACCTGTTGAACAACGTCCGGCAGATCGCAAAATTGTTGAAGGAATGAAGATTTAAAATGAAAATCATCTTTGAAAAAAGAATCTTCCATTGCTTCTTCTTGTATTTTTAAAAAAGCACTATGGCATTCATGTTCGTCACTTGTCCCGCGTGGTGTTCCTTTTGCCAAAGACCAATGCCTAAGTTTTTCGCAGAGCAAAGAGAGTCGTTTCCCTGCATCAACACTTGAAATCTCAGCATAAAACAGCCTAAATACTGTGGGTAAAAACTTATATTCTACAGTATCTTTCTCTAAATAATCCTCAATCGTTGGCAAGACAACATTGTATAAAAATAAGTGAATTCTTGTAGATTGGTTTGCTGCAATTACTTCAGCTATTTCCTTAAGAGCAGATACCTGCCATTGATAAAGATCGATAAAGACACAGGCTCCATCTGAAAACTTGACAGGTACACTTGGGCATTTAATCGGAATAATGTTATCGGGATGAGAAAACATAACTTTGTCAATATGAGGAGTAAAATAAAGACTCAAACTCCCATTACTACAGCAGTAGTCATACAAAAACGAAAAAAGACCGCTTTTAATCCCCGGTTGGTAGAGGACGATTTCTTTGTTGGCAAGTGACGCGAAATAGTTATAGTAAACAAAATCAAATTTATATTCCTCATCTATTATACATGAATTGTTTTTTTTTAAAAATTCTTCAACAATGGCGTCTAGATCGTGACTGTCAATATATTTAATCATGTACGATCTGTTTCCTTGACAGACACCCCCGGCTTTACCGGCGGTTTGAGGTGGTCCGGGTTGGTTGGACAATTTGACGGCGCGGTTAAACTCTAGTCCAGTTGGTTGTCATGCCGCCTTGGGAGCCGAGTGGCCATCCCGGTATACGTCCAGGCGCGATCCGTAAAACGGCGTCTCCAGAAACTGCTCGTCGATACGCCGCATCAGGTCCAGATTCATGGCCGACTCGCCCTTCGGGCGATGGTACCAGGTCGACCTGGCCAGCCCGAGGATGCGGCACTGCCGGCTAACTGAGTCGGGGATACCCGCGTTCGACCATCCCACGCCTTCGCTCGCGACGCATCGTTTGGCGAAGGCTCGCTCTAGAAAATCCTTTTCCACGGTCAATTGGCCGATCTTGGCGTGGAGTTCCCGGATCTCGGCGGCGGCATTCTTCTGCACGGTCGCCGTTTTCCCGAAAAAGGCCGCCGCCATGTCTTCCTTGGCCTGACGCTTCCAACCGGCGATCTGCGTCGGATGCACATCATACTTGCTGGCCAGTTCAGCCAAGGTCAACTCGCCGGACAGGGCCTTGAGCGTCACTTTGGCCTTGAACTCCGCTGCAAATTTCCGTCGTTTGGACATCGAAAACCGCCCTCCGTCGTCGAGGACTATAGCTTAACAGACTGTCCAATTTTCCGCGACCACCTCAGGTTGATACTAAGTGAATATTACTGTAGGCGGTGGTCTTAAACGCCTTGGAGGATGCGTATGCCTAATAAAAAAATACCGACAAATATAGATATTCTTTTCAAGGAGACTAGGACTGCTGAATACAAAGCAGATTCAGATATGCAAAGAGAACATACTGATGTTGGTCCGTCAAGCCTTGTTGGACGCACAGGCGACAATCTCACTTTTCATACACGAAACGTTCTCCACCAGCACTCATTATATAGAATGTGGCACTGGGCATGGAAAGACTTGGTGGTCGCCTTTTCTGGCCTTTTCAAAATTTTCTTTTCAAGAAATGAATAGAATGATTACACTCAAAGATAGTCTGTAACGGAAACTGCGTAAATTTCCAGTCAGACTCCTGACTCAAGGGAGTGTCTCGAAAACTGTGTAAACGCCCCTGGTTGACGTTTCAGCAGAGATCGTCTTTAAGCCTTTGCGAGAAGAAGATCGAAAGCTGGGCCATGATCTCTTATCAGTTTCTTGTTCGCATCATCCAGCGCTTCTCGGCTTCGGCCACCGCCAGAGACAGTGCCTTGAACAGGGCGATCTCCGTCGGGAAGACGCTTTTCCCCTTCACGATTTTCCTGACTCGGCTGTTGAGGCTCTCAATGGGGTTGGTGGTGTAAATCAGCCGCCGTACCGCTCCGGGATAGTCGAAAAACGTCGCCAGTTCCGGCCAACGGTTTCTTTCTGAACGGAGATTCGCCGGACAAAGATGCATCATACGCAACCATCTTGAAGAACAAAGAGCATTTCGACAAGATAGTAAAGAATTACACGCAAGAAGAAAATCTTGAACGGATGATGATGCTCGGAAACATTGTATCCCCCCAACATGCAACCATAGCGGGAGAGGGGAGCACCCTGCGGCCGCGCCCTGGAGTCAAGGACGGGGCTGGGGCAGCGCATGGGCGACCATGGCCTTGGCCACATCGGGGGGACGCAGCGTGGCCTTCCAGCCGAGACGGTATTCGGCCTTGGCCGGATTGGCCCGGCTGACGGCGATGTCGGCCGGGCGGAAAAGCGTCGGGTCCACATCGACATGATCGCGCCAGTCAAGGCCGGCGGCGGCGAAGACATGGGCCGTGAACTCGCGCAAGGTGATGGTCTCGCCCGTGGCGATGACGTAGTCCTCGGGCGTGTCCTGCTGCAGCATGGCCCACATGGCCCCGACATATTCCGGCGCATAGCCCCAATCCCGAGCCACGTCGATGTTGCCCAGACGGAGTCGTTCGCCTGAACCGCCGGCGATGCGGCAGGCGGTGGCGGCGATCTTCTGGGTCACGAAGCGCTGCGGGCGCAACGGCGACTCGTGGTTGAAAAGGATGCCCGAGCAGGCGAAGAGGGCGTAGGCCTCGCGGTAGTTGGCCACCTCGAAATGCGCGGCCGCCTTGGCCACGGCGTAGGGACTGCGAGGCGAAAACGGCGTGGTTTCGGTCGCGGGTTCGCCACCGGTATCGCCGAAGCATTCGCTTGAGGAGGCGTTGTAGAGCCGCGCGGGGATGCCGAGGAAGCGCACCGCCTCGAGCAGGTTGAGCGTGCCGACGCCGATGGAGAGAAACGTCTCCACGGGCTGCTCGAAGGAAAGCCCCACCGAGGATTGCCCCGCCAGATGATAGATCTCGTCCGGCTCGACCTGGGTCAGCACCGCCAGCACGCTGCGGAAATCCGTGAGCGTGACGGAATGCAGGGAAACCTGGTCCCGGATGCCGAGGGCGGCCAGATTGCGGAAAGAGGACATCTGGGCATCCCGCGACGTGCCGGCCACCCCATACCCCTTCTCCAGGAGCAAGCGCGCCAGGTACGCGCCGTCCTGGCCGGAAACACCGAAGATGAGCGCCTTTTTCATACGAAGATATCATCCCGTTGCAAGATGCGAGCTTTAGTGCGTTGATCGAGGGCTTCGCCCGCGCGGGTCGCCCTGGCCGCTTCGACGCCGTGCCGGCGGAAGACGGCGAAACGGCTCCCTGGCTTGCCGCCAGGTTTCCGGGTAGGATTGTTCCCCGAAGGCGGCCCCTTCGATTCGAAGAGTGCCAGATATGGGCCATTTGTCCACCCCTTGCCGCCGGGCGCCCGGCGCTCCGCCCGGCCTCGCGCCGGGTGGAGGCGGGAGACGCCGACGCGCCTGGAGCCAGGCGGAAACGCAAGGGGCGTCAATGAGCAAGGAGAGCGCCCAGGACATGAGCGACAGCCCCAAGGTCTCCCTCGTCGTGCCGACCTACAACCAGGCGGACTATCTCGGTCCCTGCCTGGACTCGATCATGTTTCAGGACTACCCCAACCTGGAAATCGTCGTCGTGTACGAAGCCGAGGCCACGGACCACACCCGGGAGGTCATCGAGGACTTCCTGGCCAGCGTGCCGACGCAGCGGGTTTCCTACGCCTCGAACTACAACGAGGCCACGGGTGAGGTCGAACGGACCGAGCACCACCGCTATCCGCAAAAGGGGCGCGAGATCGTGGTGCTGCGAAACGAGCGCAACAGGGGCGCCACCTTCGCCTACAACCTCGGCTTCCAGGCCGCCACCGGCGAATACTGCACCTACATCGCCTCGGACGACCTCTGCCACCCGCAGATGGTCTCCACCCTGGCCGCGCCGCTTGCGGCCGACGCCGCCGACTTCGTCTACTCCGACATGTTCGTCTTCGACGACCGGGGCCGCATCCTCAGGGAATTCAAGCTGCCGGACTACAGCTTCCGGGCCTGTTTCGGAAACTGGTACCTCTGCGGCGTCTCCAAGCTCTACCGGCGCGCCCTGCACGAACGCTTCGGCTGGTACGACGACGGCTTCGTGGCCAACGACCACGAGTTCTACCTGCGCCTGGCCCTGGGCGGCGCGCGCTTCCTGCACGTGCCCAAGACGCTTTATTCGGTGCGGATACACGAGAACCGGGAGATCGGGGTGCACAGCCCGGCCAGCTGGGTGCGGCTGCTCGACGAATCCAAGTCCCTGGTGCGCCGGGCCCGCGCCGCCATGGCGAAGCCGGCCTGACGTCCGCGCCATCCGGCGGTCAGGCTCCTTCGGGGGGCGCGGGCCGGACGTTTTCGCCCGCCGCCGCCGCCCCTGTCCAGCGATGGAACACGTGGGAGACCGCTTCCACGCGCGTCAGGCCGTTTTTCAGGTACCAGTTCAGGGACCGCCCCCCCGCGGCGTACACCTCGGTGCCGGCTTCCCGCAGGCCCGTGGCCGAGGCGGCGTGGGCGAGGATGCCGGCGGCGATCCCCCGGCCCCGGCTCCCTGGCTCCAGGGCCACGAGCTGGATGACCAGGCGCGCCGCCTGCCCGACGAAAAGGCACACGCCCACGGGCCGGCCCCGCAGAAGGGGAAACACGGCCCAGCCCGTGTCCTTTTCGAGCATGTCCAGCAGATAGCGATGCCAGAACGCCCCGGCCCTGTCCCGGCCGATGCGCGGGTCCATGTGGAAGCGCGAGGGCAGGTCCGCGAAAAGCTCCGGACACAGGCGGCGCGCCAGGCCGGGATCGCGTGAGTATTCCACCCCGGCCGCCGGCGCGGCCCCGAGGGCGGGGTCGAGGCGGCCCGAGAGGACCAGTTCCGTGTCCACGAAGGCGAAGCCCCGGCGCGCCAGGAACTCCCGCCAGCCCGGCAGGTCCGGGGAAGCGACCTTCATGGAGAAGAAAGCCGGCCCCGTCCCCGCTTCCGCCAGGCCCGCGGCCCGCTCTTCCGGCACGGCCTCGGCGAAGCCGTAGCAGGGAACGCCGAAGGCGGCGGCGTCGTGGGGCAGATACCGGAAGACGGCCCGCCTCCCGCCGTCGACCAGGGCCAGAAGGCGCGGCGGCTCAGGCACGGGGGGCCTCCTCCCCGGCGCTCCCGACGGGACAGGCCAGCATCAGGTAATCGAGCACGGACAGCCCGGGCTCGAAGGGGCCGTGGAGCTGGGGGTAGATGGGGTGCTCGAACGCCTGCCAAGCCACGGCGATGCCCTGCTGCCGAAACGCCGCCTCGTCCAGATAGTCGCGCGAGCCGACGCCGGTGAGGTACACGTCGCCGCCGGCCAGGCGGGTCAGCTCCACGAGCCGCCGCGTGGCCCGCAGCTCGCCGCAGCCGAACGTGGAAGCCAGGCAAAGCGGCGTGTCGATGCCGAGGACGCCCGCCGCGTACTCGAGCAGGAGCAGGTTGAACTCCATGAGGAACCGGCTGCCGCCCAGGTAGGCCCGCTCCAGAAAGGCGAAGTGGCGCTCGAAGTGGGGGGCCTTGCCGTAGCAGGAGCGGATGGTCCGCAGGTGCTTCCCGCGCCAGTCGAGGCCCTCCTCCAGGCGGACGTCGCGGATGGCCTGGGTGAAGTTGCCTTTTTTTTGCACGGGCAGGGTCAGCCACTGCACGCCGCCCGGCGTCTTGATCTTGTCCCGGTGCTGCCAGCCCCGGCGGATGAACTGCGCGTCGTCAAGGACGACGTAGCGCTGGCTGCGCTTCCAACGGTCGAAAAAGCCCAGCCAGGGCAGAAAGTCGGGCTGGTGGATGGTGACGATCACGCCAGGTACCGGATGATCTCGAACGACTCGGCGTACTGCACGCCGATTTTTTGCCCGTCGTTGCGGTTCTGGTGGGTGAAGAACTCGATCCAGGCGTAGCGGACGCGCTCCAGCTCGGAACGATGGGCCTTGATGACCTCGATCTTGCGGTCCATGACCGGCGAGACGTCGGTGTAGAAATTTCCGGCGAAGGGCCGGTCGCTGTCGTAGTAGTTGCTGCGGTACATGAGGAAGCGCGGCACGTGCCGGCCGGCCATGAGGGCGCACTTGCCGGCGTACTGGTGGTCGCGATGGATGTCGTGGATCCAATGGCTGTAGACGGTGTCGATCTTGCGGCCGGTGATGAGCTTGTTGAGCTTGGCCGTGACGTCCTCGTCGAAATGGACGTGAAACGTGTCGATGTCGAAGCAGACGAGCTCCGCGCCGATGAGTTCCGCCGCCTTCCGTCCTTCGGCCAGGGCGGTCTCCCTGGCCCGGATCGGTTCGGCGTCGGAGTTGCTGTAGGCGGAGTTGGTGACCACGACCATGGTCACCTTGTCGCCTCGTCGGACGTGATTGATGAGCGTTCCCGAACACCCCAGCTCCAGATCGTCGAAATGGGCTCCCACGCCGAGTACGTTCATGCCGCCTTGTCCTTTGCTACCGGGAGAAATAATCCGGGTTCCTGGTCAGGAAGAATTCGATCATGTCGATGTCGTACTGGGAATGCACGTCCGTGGCCTCGATCTCGTCAATCTCGCAACAATAGACCAGCGGCTTGCCCGGAAACGTGTTTCGGATGTTCTGAAAGAACGTGTTGCCGAGCGTCTGGTACACCGGGGTCATGACCTGCCGGTTGACGCCGTGCACATGCCAGAGGGGAAAAAGGGAGCCGTCGGGCATGCCGATCTTGAGGTCGCCGTCCACGCGGATGGCGGGATAGACCAGGCGCGCCTTGCGCTGCTCCAACAGGGCGAGCATCCTCGAAAACGTCGAGGCGCGCATCATGCAGTTGTTGCAGTTGAGGTTCATGGTCGTCTCGCCGAGATAGTCGAAGCGCACCATCCAGCTGGCGTTGACGTCCGGCACGGGCGCGTCGATGTCCCGGGCCACGTGGCGGACGATGAGCTCCCAGGCCCCGCTCAGGTCGAAGCGCGGGTCCTGGTAGGACACGAAGCGCCCGGGGCGGGGGATGACGCTCCAGCCCGCGTCCAGCACGGCCTGGGCGATCTCGTCGTCCTCGGTGAAGACGTAGTGCCGGTCGAGGGTTCCGCTCTGCTTGAGGGAGGCCAGGGGATAGGAGATCAACGGCCGGCCCAGGATGGGGCGCTTGTTCTTCCCTTCCAGCGTGGACCCCTTGCCCCGGGCCCAGGTGATTCCGATCTTCATAGGCCTGCTGCCGTGGCGGCTTGCCGCGGGCGTTTCCGCCCGGCTGCGGTTGGCGATGCCTCGCGCCGGCCCTCGCCCGAGGGCGGCTTCCTTCCGTCGGGGCGCAGGCGCGCCGCGACCGGCATCGCTCGTGTCGCGTCACCGAAAAAGCGCATGCTCTTCAAGGGATGCCGCCCTAGTCGAGAAAATCCGGCTGGCCCTTCAGGAAGCGCGAGCCGATGCGGATGCTGTCGCAATACGCCCGCGTGGCGTACTGCGGCAGATAGTAGGGCCTGACGATGTCCCAGAAGCGCTGTTGCAGGGCGCGGTCCTCGTCGTCCTCGACCCAGGTCCCCCGGGTGCGCGCCTCCATCTCCCGGACGGCGTCGAGGATCTCCTCCGGGGTGTTTTCCCGCAGCTCCACGCCGTTTTCCTCGAACTGGGTGGTCATGGCGTAAAAGGCCGCCCCGGTGGCGAAGATCTCCCGCAGGCGCAGCGGCCGCCCGAGGGCCTTGGACCAGTGGTGCCGGAAGATGTAGAGGATGTTGGGGCGCAGCAGCCGGTATTCCGTGTTCACGCTGACCATGGGCCGCCGAAAGACCAGGGGCGGCGTGTCCAGGCCGTAGCCGGTGGTGATGAAGAAGCGGCAGGTGGCCCCCAGGTAGATGTCGAGGAATTCGCTGCGCGCCGGGGAATTGGCGTAGTCGAAGGCGTGGGGCGTCATGGATTCGGGCAGGGGCCTGGCCTTGGACCCCATGCGCACCACGGCGTAGCCCGCCTCGTGCAGAAAGCGCACCGCCGGCAGGGCGTTGGCGATGTCCGCGTTGCGAAAGGCGTGCAGGTCGAGCTGCCGCCTGGCGTCCTTGTCGTCCGGCCTGCCGTACAGGCCCAGCCGGACCGTGCTGTCGAACAGGCCGTCCCGGAAGCCCAGGCAGACGAAGGGCTTGTCCACGTCGACGCCCAGGGCCGCCGCCCGCTCCCGGCCCTGCCGCGCTTCGTCGGGGTCGAAGGCGACGCTGCACTCCCTTTGCGTGATGAGCGTCGCATAATCCCAGGGCCGCAGGTGCAGGGCGTGCCGGTCGCCGCCCGGAATATAGTGGTTCCACGTCAAGAGGTAGCGGGCCAGGGGGACGACGCAGACCTTGCGCCGGTACATCTTGAGGATCTGGGCGTTGCAGGGCGTGTCCTTGTAGCAGAACACGTCCAGGCAGCGGGGGGGAAATTCGCCGGCGCGCTTCTTGCCGAGATAGATCTCCAGCTCCTCGTAATGGCCCAGGGCCGACGGGCGCATGGGCTCGAAGCGCACCAGGAGCAGCGGGGCCATGAGGCGCACCAGCAGGTACAGGGGCAGGGCCAGCCAGTGCAGCGGGGAAAGGGCCAGATCGACCCTGGTGAAGGGATGGGTCAGGCGCTGGCGCAGGTCCACCGGCTGGGCGGTCTTCGAGAAGAGGAAGGCGGCGTATCGCTTCCTGGCCAGGCGCAGGTAGAAATGCACGGCCAGAAAGACGTTGTCGTGGCCGAGCCAGCTGCCGTAGACGATGTAGACCACGTCGGGCCGCCAGCCAAGCAGGGCCTTGGCCAGGCTCTTGTTGCGGATGTCGAGCTGGCCCTCGAAGGCGCGCACCCGCACGTTCGGGCCCGCCAACCCGGCGTTGGCCGCGCCCTTGGCCAGCACGAGGACCTCCCCGTGCCGCCCGGCCGCTTCCCTGACGCAGGCGGCCACGTAGGCGGCCGGCGCGCTCCCGATGACGAGCGCCCGTTGCGACGATTTCTCCATTCCCCTCGCTTCCCCCGCCGTTTCCCGTTGTCCGCCGCGCCCCGGGCTCAACTGGCGGCCTCCCCGGCCGCGAACCAGGCGTCCAGGCTTTCCCCCAGGGTCTCCGCCGTCACGTCGCGCACGATATGGCGGGGAATCTGCCAGGGGTCGGTCTGCGGCCCGACCAGGCCGGCGAAATTGGAAACCGCCAGGACGCAGCCGCTTTCCCTGGCCGCCCGCACCGAGAACGCGTCGTAGTCCGTGCGCCCGCCGAAGGGATAGGAGAACTCGCGAACGGGCGCGCCCAGCAGCTCTTCCAGCCGGGCCCTGGACCGGGCGATCTCCTCGCGCTGGTCCGCCTCGGCAAGCTGGGACAGCCTGGCGTGGCGCACGGTGTGCGCCCCGACCGTGGTCATGGGACCTTCGGCCAGGCTTCGCAATTCGTCAAGGCGCAGCGGCCGGTGGGTCTCCCGGGCCTCGGGCCCGAACCCGGCCATATGGCGCACGCGCTCCAGGGCCTCGAAACGCTCTGCCTCGTCCAGCCGTCGCAGGAAGACGTAGAGCTGGCGGTAGAGGCCGTGCCGGGGCGAGGGGTCTTCCTTCATGAGAACGTTCCAGCCGGCGTGGGCCCGGGCCTCGTCCGGGCCGTAGGTCGCGGCCGGGCCGAGGGCGAAGGCCAGGGTTTCCCCGCCGGCGGTCAGGGCGAAGTCCCCGGGCAGCGTCCCGGGGGTGAGCGTCAGGCGCTCCAGCTCGTCCCACCAGAATTCCCGCTCGGCCCCCACCATGCCGCTGACCGCGAACACGGTGGCGGGCACGCCGCGACGCTCCAGGAGCGGCTTGGCGTACAGGGCGTTGTCCGCGTAGCCGTCGTCGAAGGTCACGGCCACGGCCCGGGGCGGCAGGGCGTCCCGGGCGGCCAGGCGCAGCATCTCGGCCAGGGGCAGGGGCGCGCAGGTCCGGGAAAGCGTTTCCAGATGCGCCTCGAAACGTTCCGGGCGCACCATCAGGAGCTGGGGGTCCGGCATGACCGGGTGCACCCGATGGTAGAGCAGCACGAGTCCTTTTGCGCTCATGCGGGGCAGGCCTCCTTTTGGGCGCGCATGACGAGCAGCAGCTGGTAGTCCGGGTCCACCGCGTCCAGCTCGTTCCTGGTCAGCTCCTGTTCGGCCAGGCCGTGCAGGAAGGCCGTGCAGGCCAGCACGTTGCCCCGGACGCCCACGGCCGTCAGGTCGGGGCGGAAGGCCGTTTCCAGGGCCTTGCGGGCGGACAGGTCCGTGAAGCGCCACAGGTCGCCCCAGCGGTCCATGTCGTAGCGGCTGATCTGGCTGACGCCCGGCACGGTGGCCAGGAGCACGCCGCCGGGCGCGAGGATGCGGTGGAGATTGCGCACCGCGGCGCTGACGTCGAAAATGAACTGCAGGGTCTGGGTCAGGATGATGCAGTCGAAGGCGTCGGACGCGATCGCGTCCTCGGCCCGGGCCAGGTCCGCGCAGATGGTGGCGTGCCTGGCCCCGGGCTCCAGGTGCAGCACGTCGGAGCGGGTCACGGCCGGGCCGCCGAACTTCGCGGTGTAGGTCCCGTCCTCGACCTCCAGGACGCGGCCGCGGATGTCGGTGCGGTGGGCGTCGAGAAAGCCCTCGATGTAGTAGCGGTCGATGCAGCGGCCCCGGTCCAGCCCGAACACCCGGCTGAAGGGCGTGGTCCTGCGCAGGTCGCCCCAGGCCACGGCCGCCGTGGGGCCGTCGTCGCCCCTTCCCTTGCCGTCATGCATGTCCGCCTCCGCGCGTCGTGTCGAGGATTTCGCGAAACCAGGCCTCGTAGGCGTCGGCCTGGCGCTCGAGGGTGAACCGTTCCAGGGCGTCGCGCCGGGCGTTTTCGCCCAGTCGCGCCAGAAGCGTCGCGTCGCCGGCCAGGAGGGAAAGGCCGCGGCGAAACGCCTCCAGGTCGCCCACGGGCGTGAGGATGCCCGTGGCCCGGTCCGGGCCGGCCGTGTCGTGAGGGCCTCCCCGCCCGGTGTCCAGGCTCCTGACCTGCTCGGGGATGCCGCCGGCGGCCGTGGCCGCCACCGGCGTGCCCGAGGCCAGGGCCTCGAGCACCGCCGTGGGAAAGGTGTCCATCTTGGCGGCGTGCAGGTACAGGTCCGCCGCCCGGTTGAGTTCCGCCACCAGCCCCCGGTCGTCGGTGAAGGGCAAAAAGCGGATCTCCGCCCGGCCGTGGCGCTCGGTCTCCCCCTCCCCGCCCAGGGCGACCAGGACCAGGGGCGCGCCGCACCACGAGCGCGTGAGCCCCATGAGCGCGCCGCGCAGCAGCTCGAAGTCCCGAAACGGGTTGTTCCTGACCATGAACGAGGAAAAAAGGAGCACCACCGCCTCCCGGGGGAGCCCCAGGCGATGGCGGGCCAGGGCCTTGTCCCCGGGCCGGAAGAGCTCCGGCGACACCCCGCAGGGGATGACCCTGGCGCTCGCCGCCGCCGGGGCGAGCATGGACCGCCCGACCCTGTCCATGAGCCAGGCGCAGGGCGTGGCCACATGGAGCCGGCTTTTCGCGAAAAGGGCCTTCTTGCGCCGGAAGTTGGCGGCCGTGGCGTCGCGCCGCACCGGCGGGTAGATCGCCAGGTCCGGGCAGTCCCCGCAGCCGGTCTCCCAGCGGCCGCAGCCCAGGGGATGGGCGCAGTGGCCGCCGAGCAGCCAGGAATCGTGCAGGGTGAGCGCCACCGGCAGCCGGGCGGAGAGCCCCGGCAGGGCCCGCAGATCGAAGTAGCCGCCGTGCAGGTTGTGGCCGTGCAGCAGGTCGGGCCGGCGGGGAGGGAGGTCGAGGAGGCCGGCCGTGGCCGGAAAGGCGAAGTCCTCGTGGCCCAGGGCCAGGCCGATGCGCCGGCGCAGGCGCGCCAGGGGGCCCAGGCCGCTCTCCCGGCCCAGCCGCCTGGCCGAGCCGGACCGCGCCCCCTCCGGCGAAAGGAGGAACACGTCCGGATCATCGCTCGCTTTGACGGCCGTGGCGATCCAGGATTCGTGGCCCCTGGCCTTCCAGGCGGCGTGCAACTCCCAGCACACCCCGGCGGCCCCGCCGACGCGGTCCGTGGTGGAAACCTGCAAGATCCTCAATCCGCCTCCTCGTCCGATGCCGCCATTCCCCGGGGCGCGGCCTCGCCCGCGCCCGCCTCCCGCGTCCGTCGCCAGGCCCTGGCCGCGCGGCCTCAGGCCACCCGGGCCGCGAGCCCGAGCTGCCGGATGCGCGCATGGATGGCGTCGTGCTCGTAGGAGGCGATGAAGATGTAGTCCACGTCCATGGCGGCCAGCGCCTGCGGAGAAACGACCGTCAGGCCGTCCACCTCCCGCCCCCAGGCCCCGGGGGAGCCGTCCGTGAGCGCAAGGCGCGCCGCCCCCTGGCCGAGCCTCGCGACGCCGGCCGAAAACACCGCCTGATAGCGGCCGCCCACGCCCCAGACGGCGATGGCCGGGGGGCTGTCCATGGCCCGGCACACGGCCGCGAAGGCCTCGGCCCCGGGCCCGGGCGACTGGCCGGCGCAGGCGGCCAGGAACAGGAACACGTTGCGCAGCAAGGCGGCGTTGAGCTTGTCCCGGGTGGCGAAGGCGCGGATGCGGGGCAGCATGTCCCGGACGAAATCCGCGAGCATCGCCTCCTTCTGGGCCGGCAGCAGCAGCGCCTCCATGGTTTCCGTCCACTTGGCCAGGGTCTCGGACGATTCGATCTGGGACAGCAGGTCCCGCGCCACGTAGGCATCGAGGAAGCGCCGCACCACGTAGTGGGAGACGTGGGGAAAGTGCGGCACGTGGGCGTGGTCCCCGCAAAAGGGCTCGTGGGAGCGCAGCTCGTCGATGACGATCTCGTAGGCCGGGAAATAACGGCGGTCCTTGCCGGCGTTTTTCTCCAGGAACGTGTGCAGGGCCACCCGCATGATGGCCTTGCCCAGGTTGTCCTCCACGTAGGGCGAACCCTTGTCCGTCTCGTGCTCCTCGGCGCACAGGGGATGGAACATGTAGCGCATGGGCGAGAGCATGAAGAGCATGGTCAGGGGCTTGCCGTCGCGGATGCGCAGCACGTACTCCGTCACCCGCTCGAGCTGGGCCACCTCGTGCTCCACGGTGTTGCGGTGGTGCTCGTAGTCGCAGCGCGGCATCTTGGCCGTGACCGCCACGCACTGCCCCGTGGCCTTGAGGCGCACCACGCGCGGCGTGCCCGTGACCAGCAGGAGATGCGTGCAGTTGCGGATCGCCCCGGCGCATTGCGCGTCCAGCACGGCCAGCTGGCCCAGGACCTCGTCCTTGCGCTCCACCGGGAAGCGCTGGTCGAAGTAGTAGCGGAAGGGCCGAAATCCGCCCAGGGCGTCGGGATAGAAATACAGGTCGTCCTCGGTGTGGGGCGCGCCGCCGGCCACGCCTTCCAGGAGGTTGGCCAGGGATTCGGTGCTGAAATGAAACCCGGTGCGCCACTCGAAGAAGCTGTTGAGCCCGAGGCCGCGCAGGGCCTCGTTGTGCAGGTGCCAGGCGAAGCAGGAGCCGAGCAGGCACAGCGCGTCCGACGACCGGGTCAGCAGGGGCGTGCGGGGCAGCTCCACGAGCCGGCGCACGTAGGGCGCGGTGTCCTCGAAAATGGCGATGGAATCCGTCACGTCGGTCGGCCTCCTCGGGCGGCCGCGCCGGCGAGGACGTCGCAGCAGTCCCGGAAATCCTCGATGAAGCGCTCGAGGTAGACGTCGGCCAGGAGCACGACCTTGCGCCGGGCCTCCTCGCCGAAACGCGCCTTGAGCCCGTCGGCGATGCGCTCCTGGGTGCGGCAGTTGGGCGTGGCCATGAGGAACACGTCCGCAAAGGAAAGGTCGGCCAGCTCGGCCGGCTTGCGCAGCGCCCGGCCGGCCAGGGTCCCGCCCTCCAGGAAGTTGTCCAGGAAGGCCGTGACCACGAGCCCCGCCTCCTCCAGGACGTCCGCCATGTTCACGGCGAAGGCCCCGGCCGGGGCCAGGCAGCAGCGCGCCCCCGGGCCGTGGGCGCGCGCCAGGCGCTCGGCCACGTTCCGGTACAGCGGCCGGCACTGGTGCACGTCCCCGGGAGGCGGAAAGGAGAAGCGGACCGTCTCCCAGGGTTCGGCCAGGCCGTCCTTGACGCCCTTGACGAAGTCCGGCCAGCCCGGGGGCAGGACGGTCATGGCCCGGTCGGCCAGGCCCAGGTCGGCCAGTCGCCGGGCCGTGTCCGCATAGTCGTCGGCGTCGGCCACCAGCACGCAGTCCGCCGTTTCCGGGCGCAGTTCGCGCATGGGGCGCACGGGATGGATCAGGAAGCGGCCGTCCGGATGCAGGGCGTGCTCCCCCACCACCATGGCCACCCGGTCCGGGTCGTCGAGAAACACGTCGGTGGTCAGCAGGCCCAGGGCGTTGACCCCCTGGCCGACGACCGCGACCTTGCCCTTGTCCGCCAGCATGGCCTGTAGGGCCCGCTTGTGGGCGTCGAAGGGCGGATGGTGGTAGAAGTCCATGAACACGGGGTGACGGCAGCGGGGGCAGGAACGGTGCTCGGTGAAAAGGGTGTTGGCGTAGAAGAACAAGGGGACGGGCTGGCCGCAGGTGGGGCACGCGCCGGCGCAGGCCGCGAAGTCCGGGGCGGCGACGTTGAAATGGGCGTGGATGCCGCCGCGGTACCGGCCGTAGTGGCGCAGGGCCGCCCTGTTCAGTTCGAGCTTGTCGGGGATATCGCTGATGTTGACGTATTCCGGCTTGAGGATGTTGCCGGCCACCACGCTGTTGAAGAAGTCCAGCGTCTCGAGGTGCCGCCGGGGATCGGTGAAAAGCCCCCTGGCGTAGGCGTTGTCGTAGATGGCCGTGCCGGGATAGATCGTCACGAACGCCCCGCCGCCGTAGGTCTTCTCCTCGAGCAGCAGGTCCATGGTCTGGGCGATCTCCGCCTCCCCCTCGCCCTCGGAGCCGAACATGAAGGTGGCGTAGACGTAGAGCCCCACCTCCTTGGCCTTGCGCAGGAAGGCGCGCACGAGGTCCGTGCTCGTGCGCTTGCGCATGCGCCCGAGCACCGCGTCGTTGCCGCTCTCGTAGCCCACGCCCACGATGACGCAGCCGGCCTCCTTCATGAGCTCCAGGCATTCCAGGGGCATGTCCGCCCGCATGGAGCACTGCCAGGGCCGGCCGATGCCGCTGGCCCGGTAGGCGTCCACGAACTCCCGCACGGCCTTGAGGGTGGGGTAGAACATCTCGTTGAGGAACAGGAAGCCGTCGAAGTCGTAGCCGCTTTCGTGGTGCAGCCGCAGTTCCTCGATCACCTCGGCCACGGGCCGCGTGCGGAAGGTCCCCAGGGTGGGGGAGCAGAACGTGCACTTGCCGGTGCAGCCCCGGCCGGTCAGCACGGGCAGGCCGCGAAACTCCGGCAGGCCCGGCACCCGGACCAGGTCGATGTAGTACTGGATGTTGGTGATGTCTTCCCAGACCGGGAACAGGCGGTTTTTCGCCAGCGAAACGGGCCGGGCCGGGGGTGTGGCCACCGCGTTTCCCCGGTCGTTGAAGGCGATGCCCCGGATGTCGCGCAGCCGGGCCGGGTCGGGCCGCCCGGAGGCGATTTCGCGCAGCAGGTCGGGCATGGAGGCTTCGCATTCCCCGACGACCAGGTATTCCACGGGCATCATGTCCATGAGGAGCCCGGGGGGACAGTCGTGGGTGATGCTGCCGCCGAGCACCGTGGCCACGTCCGGAGCCTTGGCCTTGGCCAGGTCGAAGATGCGGCGGATGGAGCCGACGTCGCCGCAAAGCCCGCCCGTGGCCACGGCGAAGAACTCCCCGCCGGCCAGCCGCTCGACCCAGCCGGTCTTGTCGAAGACCGTGTCCGCGTACTCGTAGGGGATGCCGTTTTCCCGCAGGCAGGCCATGACGTAGGCCAGGCCCAGGGGGAGGTGCCGGTAGTCCGGCTTGACGATGAGCAGTTTCCGCATGGGCCCGCCTCAGGCTTCCAGGTGGTATCCCGGCAGTTCGCCGAGGATGAAGGAGGCGAGCCTGGCCTTGTCCGGGCCATCCACGCGCAGCGCCTCCAGTTCCGAGACCGGGTGGACGAAGTGGCGCGGCAGCCCGGCCCGGACGCTCCCCTCGCAGCTGAACCGCGTGGCGTGGTCGTAGCGCACCAGCGGCGGCACGCAGCCCTCTTCCATGGCCAGGGGCGCGTCGTTGAGCACGCTGACCATGGCGCCCTGCGCCCCGACGACGCCCAGGGCCTCGCGCAGGCGCACGGCCAGGTACAGGAAGGGCAGGCCGCGCGACACGGCCGCCTCCCGCATGGCCAGCAGGGTTTCCCGGCGCACCAGGGCGTTGGCCAGGTTCATGTGCAGGAAATGCCGGCGCATGAGGGTTTCGTAATCGACCCCCAGGTCCTCCCGGATGAAGTCCATCATGGCGTTGGTCATCCGGTGGCCGGGCAACAGCCCCTGCGACGCCTCCAGCCGCTCCCAGGGCATGACCGCATAGCCGCAGGCCAAGGCCTCGGCGCGCACTTCCGGGCGCGAGGTCAGCACGTAGAACCGGTCGGCCAGGCCCCGGCAGGCCTGCAGGGCGAAGTGCTGGTGCGGCCGGCCGAGGACGTCGTAGACGCCTTCCACGGCGTCCACGGCATAGGGCGGATAGGGATAGGCGACGCCGACGATCATTGGCCCGCCTCCCGGACCACCTGGCTGGCGATCTGCCGGTGGGCGTTGGCCCGCGTCTTTCTGCGGATGTCGTTGAGCTCCTCCACGGAGATGCGCATCTGCCGGGCGATGCGTTCGAGCTTTTCCGGCCGCCCGAAGTTGATGCGGTCCCACTCGTAGGCCCGCAGCACCGTGAGGTCGTTGGCCATGAACTCCGCTGTCTCGATCTGGCCCGCGCTCCAGCGCAGCTCGCCCTGGCTGAAGCCCTTCTTGAACAGGCCGTGCTCCTCGCACAACTCCCACAGGCGGGTGTTGCGCAGGGGGATGGCGTGGAAGAGCTTCATGTAGTCGGGATCGAGCTCCTCGGCGAAACGGATGCTGTCCCGGATCTCCTGCCAGGTCTCGGTGGGGAAGCCGATGATGAAGTTGGCCGAGACGAAGATGCCTTCCCGCTGGGCGGCCCGGGTGATCCTCTTGGCGTGCTCGAAGTCGATGGGCTTGCCCACGATGTCGTGCACGACCCGGTCGGTGCCCGATTCGATGGCGATGCAGATGTACTGGCAGCCGCTGCGGCGCATGAGCCGGATCATCTCCTCGTCCAGGCGGAAGACCGCCGTGGCGATGGACACCCAGGGCATGTCCAGGCCGCGCTCGATCATGCCTTCCAGGATCGCCTTGGCCCGGCGGCGGCTGGTGAAGAAGTTGTCGTCGTCGAAGGTCAGGGAGCGGATGCCGTAGGTCTCCTTGAGCCAGGCGATTTCATCGAGGACATCCTCGGCGGCGCGCGGCCGGAACCGGCTGCCCTGGATGGACTTGACCTGGCAGAAGACGCAGTTGACCGGGCAGCCCCGGGAACTGAAGATGCGGCCATAGGGGAAAAGGCGCGGCGAATCCACGCTGTGCCGGTCGGCCGAGTTGGCGTAGGCCGGGTAGTCGATGAGGTCGTAGGCCGGCAGGGGCAACTCGCTCAGATCCATGATGAAGTCCGACCGCCCGCCGTTTACGACCTGGCCGTCGCGCCGGTAGACGAGGCCCTTTTCCGGCAGCGGCTCCCCCTGGGTCAGGTGGCGCACGAAATCGCGCAGCACGTACTCGCCCTCGCCGACGAAGCCGTAGTCGATGTTGGCGTCGGCGATGGCGATCTCCGGGTTCACCGTCATGTAGACGCCGCCCATGAGCACCGTCGCCCCGGGCAGGACCTCCCTGGCCATGGCCGCCACGGCGTGGCCGGAAGGGGCGAACTGGTCCATCATCACGGTCACGCCCACCACGTCCGGGGCCCGGGCGGCCAGCTCCCGGCGGACCGCCTCCGGGGTCATGTCCGCCATGTAGGCGTCGAGGATGGACACCTCGCACAGGTCCCGGACCATGGCCGCCAGCAGGCACAGGTTGTACGGGACGATCTGCCACAGGGTGCTGGCGTCGCCCCCCACCCAGCGGTAGTTGGGTAGGACCAGCAGGAGTTTGAGCTTTTTCACGCGGCCACCCTCGTCATATGAAATTCACGTGCAGCGGCTCCTGCCCCTCGCCGGGCCGCAGGACCTCCTCGCCCCTTTTGAGACGCCACAGCCGCTCGTTGACCTTGTGCTGCAGGCACAGCGTGCCGCAGTCCGTGTTGGCGTTGAAGCGGTTCGAGGCGATCTCCCGCATGATGTCCCAGTAGCGTTCGCTGCGCCAGAGATCGATGAAGGGCGTCCGACTGATGTTGCCGATGTGGAACCTGGAGTAGCGCTCGTTGAAGAACATGCCGCAGGGCGCGACCAGTCCGCTTCCCGACATCTGGAGGATCAGCGGCGGCCCGTAGCACTGGGCATAGATGCGGTTGCGCCCGGTCCTGATCTTGGACCACTTCACGGCCACCCGGTAGCCGTCCGTGCTCAGGGCCTCGGCCTGGCGCAGCAGGGGCGTGAGGGCCTCGTAGGCGGCGTAGTCCACGCCCAGGGTGCCGTTCTCGTCGTCGCTGCAGTGCTTGACCACCAGGTAGTCCACGCCCAGTTCGCCGCCGAGCCTGGCCAGGGGGAGGATCTGGTCCGCCAGCGCGGGCAGCAGCACCATCTGCAGGCCCAGGGTGACGGGGAGCCGGCGCGTCCGGGCGATGCGCACGCATTTTTCGATGGTGGCCCGGACCTTGTGGAAGCAGGCCTCGGCGCAGCCGTGCACCTGGGCGTAGCGCCCGGCCTCGCCGGCGGAAATGTTGAAGCGCAGGTAGGTCAGGGCCGGCAGGATCTCCTCCAGCCGGTCGTCCTTGAGCAGGTAGCCGTTGGTGCCAAGGGCCATGTCCAGGCCGTTGGCCCTGCCGTGCAGGATGGCCGCGTACAGGTGCGGGCTGCAGGTGGATTCGCCGTCGCTGACGAAGCTCACCGCCTTGACGCCGATGGCCGCGGCGTCGTCCAGGAAGCGGAAGATGACGTCGCGGGACAGGGCCTCGCCGGGATTGTCCTGCATCTGGCCGTAGCAGTAGGTGCAGCGGTAGGAGCACTTCCGGGTCAGGGCGCAGTCGATGGTCAGGGGGGCCACCCGCTCGCCGGCCAGCAGGGCCTCCACCCGCTGCCTGTGCCAGCGCAGCTTGTCCCCGTCCAAGACGATCTCAGCCATGGGCGGCCTCCCGCGACGGGCGGGCCAGCAGCTCCCGCACCCGCGCCTTGATGGCCTCCTTGCCCGGATAGAACACGTCCTCCAGGGCGCGGGAGGCCGGGGTGGGGATGTCGGGCAGGCCCACGCGGGCCACCGGCCCCCTGAGGGCGTCGAAGGCCTTTTCGCCGACCAGGGCCGCGATCTCCGCGCTCCAGCCGGCCATGACGTTGCCCGTGTCGGCCAGGACCAGCCGGCCGGTCCTGCGCACGGAGTCCAGGAGCAGGGCCTCGTCCACGGGCTTGACGCTGCGCATGTCGAGCACTTCCACGTCCACGCCTTCCGCCGCCAGCTCCTCGGCCGCCTCCAGGGCCTCGCAGACCATGAGGGACAGGGCGCACACCGTGGCGTCCCGGCCGGGGCGGGCCAGGCGGCCCTTGCCCAGGGGCGCGAGGTACATCTCCTCGGGCGTGGGGCCCTGGCGGCCGTAGAGCCAGCGGTGTTCGAGCACGATCACCGGCCCGTCGTCGGCGATGGCGGCCAGGAGCAGCCCCTTGGCGTCGCGCGGGGTGGCGGGCATGACGATCTTGAGCCCCGGCACGTGCATGAGCATGCCCTGCAGGCTCTGGGAATGCTGGGCGGCCGAGCCCCAGCCCCGGCCGATGAGGGCGCGGATGACCAGGGGGGCCTTCTGGGCCCCGTCGGTCATGTAGCGCCACTTGGCCACGTGGTTGACCAGCTGGTCCATGCCCATGAGCATGAAGTCCATGCGCATGTGCACGTAGACGGGCCGCAGCCCGGAGATGGCCGCGCCCAGGGCCATGCCCGTGGAGGCGTTCTCGGCGATAGGCAGGTCGAAGCAGCGCTCGGGGCCGAATTCCTTGTGCAGGTTCAGGGTGGAGCCGAAGATGCCGCCCGGGTCGTCCACGCCCTCGCCCATGACGATCACGCCCGCGTCGGCGGCCATGGCCTGGGCCTGGGCCTCCCGCAGGGCCTGGGAATAGGTCAGGACGCGCCCCGCGCCTTCCTCGGCGGGGCGTCCGGCGGCATAGCTGTCGGCGAGCAGTCGTGTCCAGGGCATGAAGGCCTTCTTTGCGGGCTCAGACGTTTTCCCAAAGCGCCCGCGGCGACGGCCACGGGCAGTCGCGGCCGAAGGCGAACGCCTCGTCGAGGCGGCGTTCCAGGGCCTCGCGCAGGGCGTCGATGCGCTCCCGGCCGGCCACGCCCTCGCGCACCAGCAGCGCGGACAGGCGCTCCACCGGGCAGCGCGCCACCCAGCCCTCCCATTCCTCCCGCGAGCGGTAGCCCTTTTCCAGGCCGTCCGCCGGGCCCACGTGGTCCATCCAGCGGTAGGTGAGGAACTCGAAAAAGGCCGGACCGCCGCCCTGCCTGGCCCGTTCGATGGCCGGGGCCACCGCCGCGCTCACGGCCAGGGCGTCGTTGCCGTCCAGGCGGCGGGCCGGGATGCCGTAGCCCGGGGCCAGGCCCGCGCCGCCCTGGTAGGCCTGGCGGCCGCTCACGTGGGAACTGGTGGCGTAGAGATTGTTTTCCTGCACGAAGATCAGGGGGAGCTTCTTGAGGGCCGCGATGTTGAGGCTTTCGTGGAAGCTGCCCTCCTCCGACGCGCCGTCCCCGAAAAAGCACACGCACACCTGGCCGTCGCGCCTCAGCCGCGAGGCCAGGGCCCCGCCCAGGGCGACGGGCAGGCTGCCGCCGACGATGGCCGTGGTGCCGCACACGCCCTTGGCCGGGTCCACCAGGTGCATGGAGCCGCCCTTGCCCCCGGAGCAGCCGCCCGCCCGGCAATAGAGCTCGGCGGCCAGACGCTCGAGGTCGCCGCCCTTGGCCAGGTAGTGGCCGTGGCAGCGGTGGGAGCTGAAGATGCGGTCCGCGTCGGCGAGATGGGCGCACACCCCGGCGGGCACGGCCTCCTGGCCGATGCACAGGTGCACGGGGGTGCGCATCTCCTGCGCGCCGTAAAGGGCCACCACCCGGCTTTCGAACTGCCGGATCAGCATCATGGTCTCCAGCAGGCCGAGCCCCTGCGACCGGAGAAGCTCCCTGGGGTCCATCGATGTTTCCTGTGCTGCCACGGTCGTGTCCTAGATGAAATTGACGTGGGGGGACGGGTGCTTCAACTGCCAGAGGTAGCGGTTGGCCGCCTCCAGGCGACAGTTGACCCTGCATGCGCCCACGTCAAGGGCCTCGGCGGCGAAACGCAGGACCTTGGCCCGACGCGGGCCGAAAAACACCTCTTGCGGGCTCTGGGCGACGAGGTTGCCGAACAGGAAGCGTTCGTCGGTGATGTAGGCGAGGCAACCCCAGACGTCGCCGCCCGTGTCCACGTAGCCGGCGAACGGCAGGCCCAGGCAGCGGTCGAAGGCATGCCGGGGCTGGTCGAGCCGGCGCATGGTCTCCCGCCGGAAGATCACGTTGAAGGCGTCGGTCTCGAGGGCGCGCAGGCTTTCGTCCAGCGCGGCCATGTCCGGGTAGCGCAGGTCGGCGAACTCCCGGTTGCCGCTCAGGGGATGCTGGGAATAGGGCTTGACCACCAGGTAGTCCAGGCCCGCCTCCCGGGCGAGGCGCGCCAGGATCGGGGCCTCGTGGGCGTTTTCCGGGAGCAGCACCATCTGCATGCCCAGGGTGCAGTCCAGGCCCCGCCGGGCCCGGACGGCCGCGGCCCGTTCGAGGTTGCGCACGGCGTCGTGGAATTTCCCGGCCGCCACGCCGTGCACCCGGGCGTAGGTCTCCGGGGTGCCGGCGTTGACGCTGGCCTTGATCCAGCGCACGTGGCCGAGGACCCGGGAGGCCGCCTCCTCGCCCATGAGGACGGCGTTGGTGGTGATGGCCACGTCCACGCCGACGCCGTGGGTATGCTCCACGATGTCCGGCAGGTCCGGGTGCAGGAACGGCTCGCCCTCCCCGGCGTACATGACGCTTTTTAGCCCCAGCCTGCCCATGCCCTCCACCCTGTCCTTGAGCAGGGCCGTGTCCCACAGTCGCTTGCGGTAGCCCAGAAAGTCCATGCCGCAGAAGCGGCAGCGGCAGTTGCACGCCCCGCTGGGGGAGATCTCCAGGTAGATGGGGGCCACGGGCTCGCCCCGGAGCCAGGCGGCCAGGCGCTCCGGGTGCAGATGCATCTTGTGGCTGTCGATGTTGTACTGGTCCGTCACGTCGCCCGTCCTTGGTCAGGAGGAAAGCGCCTCGTCCAGGCGCTCGATCACGTAGCTCACGTCCTCGTCGCTCATGGCGGCGTGCAGGGGCAGGGTCAGGGTCCGGGCCCCGTAGGCCTCGGTGGCGGGGAGCGACACCCGCCCCGTCTCCCGCTGTCGAAAGTGCGACAGGGTATGGATGGGGCGGTAGTGGATGCTGCTTTGCACGCCGGCCTCGCGCAGCCGGGCCATCACCCGCAGCCGGTCCGCGTCCTCGGGCAGCAGCACGGTCTGGATGTGGCCGCACTGGGGCCAGTCGGCGGAGAACGGCACGGAAAGGCGGGCATGTCCCGAAAGGAGCCGGCGGTAGAGGCCGGCCAGGGCCACCCGGCGGCGGTTGCGCCCGGGCAGGGCCCGCAGCTGCTCCAGGCCGATGGCCCCGCGCAGCTCGTCCATGCGGTAGTTGTAGCCGGCCTCCACCACGTCGTACTGGAAGGCGTGCCCCTGGTCCCTGGTCAGGGTCGTGGAGGTCATGCCGTGGCAGCGCATGAGCCGCAGGCGCTTATCCGTGGCGTCGTCGTGGACGAGCAGCATGCCGCCCTCGGCCGTGGTCATGTTCTTGTTGGAGTAGAAGCTGAAGGCGCTGGCGTGGCTGTGCCGGCCCACGCCGGGCAGTCCGGCGGCGTGGGCCGCGTCCTCGACGAGCACGAGCCCGTGGGCGTCGGCCCACGCGCGCCAGGGGGCCATGTCCATGAGGTAGCCGCCGTAGTGCATGACCACCACGGCCCTGGTCCTCGGGGTGAGGGCCGCCCGGGCCTTCTCCAGGCTCATGTGCGGCCGCGACGTGTCCTCGATGTCCACGAACACGGGCCTGGCCCCGACGTACAGGGCGGCGTTGGCCGTGGCCACGAAGGACAGCGACGGGACGAGCACCTCGTCCCCGGGGCCGACGCCGTGCACGGCCAGGGCGAGGTGCAGGGCGGCGGTGCAGGAATTGACGGCCACGCCGTGGCCGACGCCGTGCAGGGCGGCGAATTCCCGCTCCAGGTCCCGGACCCGGTCGCCCATGGCCAGCCAGTTGCCGTCGAGGACCCTGAGCAGGGCTTCCTTTTCCGCCTGCCCGAGCAGGGGGGGGGACAGTTCGACGCGTCGCACGACGGCCTCAGATGCCAAGCAAGGCGGAGTTTCCATTGACCACTTCCTGGGCCTTTTCGAAGTCCTCGGGCCGTCCGATGTCCATCCAGACGCCCTGGTGCTCGTAGGTGTTGATCGGCACGCCCTTGTCGAGGAGCGAATACATGAGGTCGTCGAAGCCGTAGGCGCAATTGGGCGGCACGTACTCCAGGACGTCGGGCTCGATGCAGTAGATGCCCATGCTGACGGTGAGCTCCATGACCGGCTTTTCCCGGAAGTTCACGACGATGTCCCCGTCGCGCTCGATGACGCCCAGGTCGATGTTGATGCGCTTGCGGGTGACGCCGATGGTCAGGAGCGCGCCGCTGCGCTTGTGCGAGGCCACCATGTCGCGCACCTTGAGGTCGGTGATGATGTCGCCGTTGAGCACGAGGAAGGTGTCGTCGAGCCTTTCCCGGCCGAGCAGGGCCAGGGGGCCGATGGTGCCGAGCGGCTCGCTCTCGTGGCAATATTCCAGCTCGAAGCCCCACTGGGAGCCGTCGCCGCACAGGGTCTTGATGAGCTTGGCCAGGTAGCCCACGGTGACGTAGCCCTGGGTGATGTCGTTGCGGCGCAGCCACTTGATGAGCATCTCGATGACCGGCACGCCGCACACCGGCATGAGCGGCTTGGGGAGCACCATGGTGTAGGGCGCAAGCCGCGTTCCCTTGCCGCCTGCCTGGATGACCGCCTTCATGATCTTTCTCCCCGCGCGTGCATGTCTTCCAGCTCCCGGAAAAGGGCCGACAGCCCGTCCCGGTCGCGGATGGAGGAAAATCCCCAGTACCTGTCCGCCGCCTCGTGCTGGCGCGGCGTGACCGCGTCGGAGCATTCGCGAAACGCCGCCTCCAGCTCCGCGATGTCCGGGGACGGCTCGCGGTAGTGGGACGCGCCGACCTCGCTGGCGAACATCGCCTCGTCGCGGCAGGAATAGCCCAGCATCGAGGGCACGTAACAGTGCGGCACGCCCATGAACACGCTGTAGCCCAGGGCCGTGGTCAGGGCGTTGGCCGCGGTCATGGAGGCCACGGCGAGCAGGCTCTTGAGCCGGGGCAGGAACATGGGGTCGTAGATGTGGCCGCAGCTGACGCACTCGAAGCCCTGCCTGGCGTATTCCAGGGCGACGCCGTCGAGCACGTCCTTCCAGTAGACGCAGACCCGCACCCGGTCGAACTCCCGGCCCAGTTCGCGCAGGACCGCGCCGAAGCGGCCGGCGTCGTGCTCGCAGGTGACGTGGTGCGTGGAATGGGCCGGAAAGGCCAGCAGGTTGCGTCCGAGCCGGCGCTTCTCGCGCGCCAGTCCCGCCTCGTCCAGGGCGTGGGGCGCGTAGTGCACGTAGGGGCCCACGGCGTAGAGCGGCTTGTCCGTACGCTCGCGGATGAAGGCGTGCCGGTACGGGCTCATGGTGAGCACGGCCGGCAGGGGCGCCTCGAGGTTGTGCATCCAGACGCCGTGGCCCAGCTCGGCGCTGTGCTCCATGGCCGCCTTGACCGCGTAGTCCCCGGGCAGGCCCAGGAAAGACTTGAGGGCCAGGGCGTTGCCGTAGAAATCGTTGGGAGGATGGATCTCGCGCGTTTCCTGTTCCCGGTCGGCGCACAGGGCGTACAGGGGGGCGAGCCGCTCCGGGGGGCGGGCCTGGGATTCGATGGCGGATGCGTTAGGCGTCATGGGCGATCATGCGCAGCACGTGGTTGAAGGATTGGGCGAAAAGGCGTTCGTCCCAGGCGGTCAGTCCGGCCGCCAGGTCGCCGCGCTCCAGGAAGGCCGCGATCACCTCGGCCTCCTGACCGGTGCTGGCCACGGCCAGGACGGTCCTGCCGAGCCCCAGGCACTCGTAGAGCGTCTTGCCCCCGGCGCACACCACCGCGGAACTCGCGGCCAGGAGCGGCAGGAGCGCGTCCGGCGCACGGCGCACCTCCAGCCGGCCCCGGGAGTCCCGGGCCATGGCCTCCAGGTCCTCGCCCGGGCCGAAGCCGGGGCCGAGCACCGCGACCACACGACTTTCAAGCAAATTCCGAGCCAGGATCACAGGCACGATCTTCCTGGTCAATTCCGTGGGATCGGAGCCGCCGAGGGTGACGACGATCGTGCCGTCTCCCCTGGCCGCGTTCAGGGCGAGCTCATGGAAGGCCTGGTCCACCATCAGGTAGGACGGCCCGAGGAAGCGATGCCGCGCCCGGGGGTACATGTCCGGCCGGGCCAGCACGCTGTAGTCGAGGACCGCTTCGCAGGGGAAAAGGTCGCGGCCCGAATCGTCGATCAGAAAGGCCCTGGCCCCCGCCCGGGCGCAGGCCTCGACCGTCTCGGGCTCCGGAGCGTAGGGCAGGTCGAGCACCAGCAGGTCGGCCCGGGAAAAGTCCCCGGCCCAGGCCCCGTCCAGGGTCGTCACGTCCTGGCCCCGGGCCCTGGCCCGGTCCACGCCCTCGGGAATGGGCCGCATGAAGAAACGGCACTCGGCCCCTGTCTGCCGCAACAGGTCCGCGAAGACCAGGCAACGTTCCAGGTGGCCGAAGGACAGGCCAGGCAGGCGGCCGGCGTCCACCCGGAAATGGACGCGGCGCACGTCGCCCAGGCGCGCCCGCACGGCGGCGAACCAGCTAGGCCAGGACATGGATCGCCCCGATCGACTCCACGGGCAGGGCCACGCGCGCGAGCCTCGCCGTCAGGTCCCGGTAGTCCGCGAGCGTGTCCACGGTCAAACGGACGTCCCGCCGCCGCAGGGGCGGCGGCGCGGGCGCCTTGTGCACGGCGAAGGCCTCCGGGGCGTCGAGCACGCGCCTGTTGAGGTGCTCGCGCTCGGCCGGGGAAAGGTCCAGGGCGTCCAGGCGCAGCAGGAGGCGGCGGCTGAAGCCGTCCACCCCGACCCCCACGGCGCAGTCGCCGTAGCCGTCCACATAGTCATGTCCCTGACGCAGGGCGTCCTGGACCAGTCCGATCATGGCCAGGCTGGTCAAGGGATTGTCGCCCGTGACCCGGATGCAGGCCTCGGCCCCGAAGGCCTCCAGGCAGGCGAGGAAGCGGCGCAGCACGTCGTCCTCCTCGCCGCGCACCACGGGAACGCCCAGGGAATCGGCCCAGGCCGCCAGGATGTCGTCCTCGGGATTTCGGGTCGTGGCCAGGCACAGCCCGAGCCCCGACTCGGCCGCCACGGCCAGGCGTCGCAACAGGAAGGCGAGCATGGCGGTCCCCTTCAGCGGATAGACCGCCTTGCCCGGCAGCCGCCGGGAGGCGAACCGGGCCTGGACCACGCACAGCACGTTCACGGGACCTCCTCCGGTTACGGGCGCGTCGCGGAGGCGTCCAGGAAATCGTTTCGCGAGACCGGCCCCAGGGCCTTGACGTCCCGGCGGGCGCGAAGCCCGACCACCCAGTCCAGGTCGGCCGGGCTCAGCTCCCCTTCCGGGCGGCAGGACAGCAGGTCTTCCCGGGCGACCACCTCCCCGGCCCGGATGTCCCGGGCGGCGTGCAGGCCGCGCCGGAAAAGCCGGGCGTTTTCCCGGTCGGGCCGCCGGCGGAAGAAGGCGGCCGCGTTTCCCTCCATGGCTTCGAACAGGGCCAGGCCGTCGCACAGCCGGCGCAGCATGGCCGGGTCGGCCGAGTGGGCGTGGTCGCCGCCCTCGCGGCCGACGTCCAGGGTGAAATGGGTCTCGATGATCCGCGCGCCGTGGAAATAGGCGGCCAGGCAGGCGTCGATGCCGGGGTAGTGGTCGGAATAGCCCACGGGCAGGCCGAAGGCGTCGCGCAGGAGCCCGATGGCCGAAAGGTGCAGGTCCTCGGCCCGGGCCGGATACTGGGACAGGCAGTGCAGCAGGCTGACCTCCCCCGCGCCGTGGGCGGCCAGCGTCTCCAGGGCCAGGTCGATCTCGCCGAGCACGGCCATGCCCGTGGACAGGTAGACCGGCTTGCCCGTGGCGGCGACGCGCCCGAGCAGCGGCAGGTTGGTCACGTCCATGGAGGCGACCTTGTAGGCGTCCACCCCCGCTTCCTCGAGCAGGTCCACGCCGTCCGGCGAGAACGGGGTGGACAAGAAGCCCACGCCCCGGGCCTCGGCCTCGGCCTTGAGCAGGCGGTGCCGGGCCAGGTCCAGCTCCCCGGGCCGGATGGCCTCGACGTAGGGGCTGTCGGGCCGCAGGATGTCCGTGGCCCGAAACGTCTGGAATTTGACGATGTCCGCGCCGGCGGCCGCGGCCGCCCGGATCATGGCCACGGCGTCGTCCATGTCGCCGCCGTGGTTGAAGCCGATTTCGGCGATGATCTTCATGTTGGCTCCCGCGTCAGGATCGGGGACGCGCCCCGGAGGCGTCCACGACGATGAAGACGTATTTCTCCGCGCCCTCGAAGCCTTCCCAGCGGTCCAGGGCGCTGGTCACGGACCGGGCGTGGTCCAGGTAGGCCTGGCCGAAGTCCTTGTAGGTCCTGAAGTCCAGGACCCGGCAGCCCAGGCCTTCGTACAGGGCCTTGTAGTCGTGGCCGACGATGTTGGTCTTGGGCGCGCGCTTTTCCCGCAGGGCGGGCGTGGTGTGGGCGTCGTCGTATTCCAGGTGGATCACGTAGCGGCGGCTGACGCGCAGCATCTCGCGCAGGGCCAGGCCGATCCTGGCCGGATGGATGTTCATGAACACCCCAAGGGAAAAGCCCACGTCGAAGGCGTCGTCCGTGAACGGCATGCGGCAGGCGTCGCCGTTGGCCAGCAGGAAGCGCGCGTCCGGCAGGTACTCCCGGGAATTGGCGAGCTGGCTCCAGCTGAAGTCCAGTCCGCCCACCCGGACGGCCGGGAACTCGCGCCGCACCCGGGCCAGGTTCCAGCCGAAGCCGCAGCCCGCCTCGAAGAAGCTCGAGAATTCCAGGCCGCGCAGACGGTCCACCAGCATGTCCTGGAAGAAGACTTCCCGGTCCAGGTAGCCCGAGGCCAGGATCTCCCGGCGGTACACCGCGCCGCGCCGCTGCCAGTAGTCGCGCTGGTCGGCGAGCTTGGGCAGGGTCAGGCCGAAGAGCCTGTAGAGCAGCCGCTTGGCGTGCCACTCGATCTTATACGTCTCCACGCCGAGGATCTTCTTCCAGTACGGCGTTTCGGACCCTTGGTCGGTCATGGGCGTCCCGTCCTCATGATGCGCAGTTGGTCGGCCCAGCGGGTCCGGGAATCGCCAACCACGGCAAAGCGTTCCTGGGCGTCGAGGGCGGCGCGCCGGCAAGCCGGGTCGCACGCCAGATCCCGCAACATTTCGGCCAGTTCCTCCGGCGTCCTGGCGCAACGGGTGGCCCCTACCATGTTGGTCACCAGCATGTCTTCCCTTTTGAGCCCCAGCTGCACGCTCAGCACCACCCGTCCGAGCAGCGCGGCCTCGGTCAACAGCATCGAGAACATGCCGCAGACCAGGTCCGCGCCGCAGACCGCGTCCAGGGGGGGCTCGCCCGAAAGCACCCGGCAGGGCACGGGCGCGGCCGCCGCCGCCCGGGCCAGGGCCGCGGCGTCGTCCTCGGGATGGGGCAGCACCAGCAGCCGGAAGCGCCGCCGCGTCTCCTCGGGCAACGCGGCCGCCGCGGCGGCCAGGGCGGCCAGGGTCGTCAGCTCGTTGAAGCCCCAGTCCCTGGCCCCGCCGGGCAGGGCGCGCTCCAGGGGCTGGGAGACGAACAGGCAGGCGCACTCCCCGTCCAGGCCCTGCCTGGCTCGAAACCGCCCTCCCCGCTCCCCGGCCCGGGGGCGCATCGCCCGCAGGGCGTCCAGGTGGGGGCTGCCCAGGATGCGCAGGCTCCCCGCGCCGTGCCCCGCGCCGAGCATGCCCTGGCGGGCCGTTTCATCGACCACGGCGATCACGTCCGGGAGGATGCTGCGCCCGCCCTCGCCCGGGTCGGCGAAGCGGTTGTCGTAGCCCCACCAGCTGTCCACGAAGGCCAGGGTCGGCGCGCCGGCGGCCCTGGCCGCCTCCCAGACCCGGCCGAGCAGCGGGCCGTCCGGGCTGCGGGCCATGTTGATGGTGTCGGTCAGGACCAGGCCGTAGCGCCCGAAGGCGGCGTCGCGGATGCCTGCGGCCGTGACCGGGTCCGCGGCGAAGCCCCGGGCCCGCAGGTGGCCGAGCGCCGGCTCGCGGGCCCAGAGGGCGAGGCCGCCCCCGGCGTCCAGGTCGCGCAGGACCGGCTCCAATGCCCTGGCCCCGCCCACCTGAAAAAACGCTCCCAGGCACGGCCGCATCCTACCCCCGGGCCACCTTGGCCAGGGCCTCGGCGATGTCGTCCATGTCCGCCTCGGTCAGGGGGGGATGGACGGCGCTGAGGGTGAAAAGCCGCGAGCCGTAGAGCTCCTCCACCACCGGGCACACGCCCGGGCCGTAGCGCACCTCGCCCGTCCAGGCCGGGTCGGTCCAGGGGTAGCCCCGGGGCCGGAAGGCCTTCTGGGTGAAAAGCGGCAGCAGGTGGATGGGCCGCACGAACGTGCTCGCCGGGGGCACGTGCTCCTCCCCCACCTTGACCGTGCGGATGCCCTCGGCGTCGAGGCGGCGCAGGAACTCGTCGCGGCCCACGCCCACGACCTTCTCGTCGTAGAGCACCGGGAAAAGCAGGTAGTCGTGCTCCGCGCCGGGCCGGACGATGGGCGGGGTCAGGCCGTCGATGCCGGCGACCTTCTCGCCGAGGTAGGCGGCCAGGTTGCGGCGGTGGTCCACCAGGGCGTCGAGCTTCTTGACCTGCTCCACGGCCACGGCCGCCTCGAGCTCGGTCATCCGGAAATTGTAGCCCACGAGGTTGGTCAGGTTGGCGACCTTGAAGCCCTCCACGCAGTTTTCCGCGTGGTTGCGCAGCAGTTGCAGCCGCAGGGCCAGGTCGTCGTCGTCGGTGACGGCGATGCCGCCCTCGCCGCACTGGATGGTCTTGTGGCCGTTGAGGCTGTAGCTGCCGATGTGGGCGTGGGTGCCGGCCATCCTGCCCTTGTACTTGGCCTTGGTGATGTGGGCCGAGTCGCTGAGCACCAGGATGCCGTGCTCCCGGGCCAGGGCCATGATGCCGTCCATGTCCGCGGACTGGCCGAAGAGGTCCACCACGATCATGGCCTTGGTCCGGGGGGTGATGCATCGCCGGATGCTTTCCACGGAGACGCACAGGGTGTCGGGCTCGCTGTCGGCGAACACGGGCACGGCGTCGTAGAGCAGCGGGGCCGTGGCCGAGATCACGTGGCTGTACGGGGTCACGACGACCTCGTCGCCGGGGCCCACGCCGAAGGCGCCCATGGCCGCGATGATGACCGAGGTGGCCGAGTTCATGGCGATGGCGTGCTTGACGCCGGCGTGGGCCGCCCAGCGCTCCTCCAGCTCCCGGACCTTCTTTCCGCCCAGGAAGTACGGGCAGGCCGCCCCGATGAAGTCGGAGATCACCTGGCCCTTGATGACCTCGGCCACGGCGCGCATCTCGTTTTCGTCGAACGTGCGGTAGGGGGGAAAAGGCCTGGTGCGCACAGGCGCGCCCCCGTGGATGGCCAACTTGGACATGTCGTCGCTCCTGCCCGTTTCCGGGCTGTTATTGCTCGCCGCCGGGCGCTGCGGCCGGCGAGAGCGCCTCGATGATCCGCAGATCCGCCACGGCCTGCTCCCCATGGTTCTCGACGGGGCCGCCCGGTTCCGCAAGGAGCCGGACCAGGGCCGCGCCCGCTTCCAGCATGGCCGTCTCGTAGGTGGACGCGAAGACCCGGGGAACCGGGTCGAGGGTCCTGAAATTCGTGAAGCGCGGATCGGGCCGGGCCGGGTAGAGTTCCGCCCTGGCCCCGTCTGCGGTGAGGCGCAGCCGCCCCGTGTCGCCGAAGAGGTCCAGGTCGAACAGGCTGTAGGCGTAGCCCGGCCGGTCCAGGGCCACGAGCAGCCCCTCGGCCCCGCCGGCGAAGACCACGCGGGCGTGCAGGGCCGGGTCCCCGGCCAGGCTGCCGCCGCCGACCGGGCCCACCGGGTGCGCCTCCACGATCTCCCCGGCCAGAAAGCGCATGAGGTTGACCAGGTGGCAGCCGTTGTGGCGCAGCCCCCGCACGTAATAGCCCGTGACCAGGCGCGGCTTCCCGATGCCGCCGTCGCGCACCAGGTCGCGCAGCTCGCGGTGCATGCGGTCGAAGCGCCGCACGTAGTTGACCAGGAGCAGCACGCCCGCCTTTTCGGCCTCGGCCAGCAGGCGCTCGCCGGCCGCGGCGGTCCCGGCCAGGGGCTTTTCCAGGAAGATGATCCGGGGAGGCCTTTCGGCCCCGAGGGCCTGGCGCACCACGTCCTCGTGGGTGGCGTCGGGTGTGGTCACGCTCAGGACGTCCACCGGGCGGCGGGCCAGCATGGTCGCCACGTCGCCGAACACGTCGGCGCAGCCCCAGCGCTCGGCGAAGCGGCGGGCGTTTTCGGGGTCGGCGTCCGCGCCGCAGGCCAGGCGCAGGCCGGGCGTGGCCCGGTACATGCCGGCGTGGGTGTAGACGCCCGGGCCGCCCCCGGGCGCGTCGTACAGGCTGCCGATGCGCCCGCATCCGACCACCCCGGCCAGGAATCCGGATTCAGCCATGGTGCTTCCCGAACCGCTTCTCGTAGCGCCGCTTCTCCGTGTCCGTCCAAAAGCCGCTCACCGGGGCCACGCCGGCGTTTATGGCCAGCCAGTCCGGGTTGGCCCCGAGCAGCCGGGCCACCTCCGGCAGGCCGAAGGCGGGATCGGCCGGGTACAGGGCGTCGTAGATCCTCTCGATCAGGACGAAGTCCGCCGGCGTGTCCAGGGTCAGGCGCGCCTCGGGCAGCACGGGCTCCTCCCGGTAGCTGGCCAGGTCGAACTGCTCGGGATGCTGGTGGAGGTAGACGATGACGTTTTCCTCGTTCCTGCGGCGCTCGTCCTCGGGCAGGCCGGCCACCACGTCCCGGATGCGCCGGAAGACGCCGGCCCGGAAGATCTCGGCGTCCAGGCCCAGGGGGAAGCAGCGGTCCAGGGTGTTGCTCAGGTATTCGGGCGCGCGCCGACGGTATTCCCCGAGCATCCGGCCGACGAGGCCCGGATCGACCAGGGGCGAGTCCCCGCCGAGGCGCACCACCGCGTCCAGCCCGAAGGCCTCGACGGCGTCCAGGCAGCGCTTGAGCACGTTGGCGGCGTCGCCCCGGAAGCAGGCCGCGCCGATGCGGCGGCAGAAGTGCTCGATGAGGTCGTCCTGGGGCTCGGTGGTGGTGGCCACCACCACGACGTCGAGCCCCGGCACGCGCCCGAGCCGCCGCACGATGTGCTCCAGCACCGGGACGCCGCACAGGGGCAGCATGGCCTTTCCCGGCAGCCGGGAGGAGCCCATCCGCGAAAGAACGATCGCGCCGGTTTGCGTCATCGGTCCACCATCCCCGCTTTTCGCATGAAGTTCCGATAGGCCCGGGCCTGGTCCTCCCGGCCCATCCGGTCGTGGACGGCGGCCAGGCGGGCGAAGCAGCGCCCGACGAGCTCGCGCAGCCCGCGCGCCTCGGGTTCGGTCAGGGAGGGCGTGCCCCCCGCGGTCGCCCGGTCGAGGCGGTGCACCGCGTCCAACAGGTCGGCGTAGGTCCGCACCCCCAGCACGAGCCGCTTGGTCACGTCGTTGACGAGCCCCATGTAGGCCACGGCCGCCTGTTCCCACTCGCCCGCGCCCTCCAGGGCCCCGGCCAGGCGGAAGCGCTCCAGGGCCGCCTGGGGGCCGAGCAGGGACTCGTCCTTGATCTGGAAGAAGTCGATGTCCGGGAAGGTCCGGGGAAAATCCTCGCTCGTGCGCGTCGAGTAGTTGCTGCAGCGCGTGTAGACGATGCGCAGGCTGTCCACGCCCATCCGCGCGGCCGCGTCCTGGAGCTCCAGCAGCTCCTCGTCGGAATCGTTGAAATCGAACATGATGTACTGCCAGATGAGCCTCGGCGAGGACGCCCCGGCCGCCTCCCGGGCCTGCCGGATGCGGCGGGTGAACTCGAACACCCGGGCCACGCTGCCGTGCCTGCGGTAGCGCTGGTACTGCTCCTGGCGGGTCGAATCGATGGCGATCTTCACCTTGTCGATGCCGCTTGGGACGATGGCCTCGCTGTAGGGGCCGTTGCCGTTGGTGCTGACGAGGATGTCCCCGCCGAGCCGGTCCTTCATGCGGCCGACCATGTCCCACAGCCGGGGATTGAGGGTGGGCTCGCCCACGCCGCAGATGTTCCCCTTGTCCAGGCGGTAGCCGGCCCGGGCCAGGGAATCGGTCACCTCGGCCAGGACGTCCATGCCGAGAGTGGCCAGGGACGGCGGATCGTCGCGCATGCCCTCGCACCACTCGCAGTCGAGCATGCAGCGCATGGTCGGCTCCAGGTGGAACCAGCGCAGCACGCCCTCCTCCCGGACGAAGGGCGCGTCGGGTTCGAGGTAGGAGCACTGCTCGCACACGCCCGGAAACGGGGTCATGCCCTTTGCCTGGGCCTCGCGGATGCGGGCGAAGGCTCCCTTGGTGAAGACGTCCTCCACGAAATCCCCGCCCCGGCCGGGCTGGAAGCGCCCCAGGGTCACGGTCTCCCCGGCTCCGCAGTAGCAGGGCAGCCGGCCGTCGGCCCGCAGGTACAGGCCATAGGTCATCACGCAACGCATGGCGCTTCCTCGAACTGGGGCAGGGGCCGGAATTCGCCGCGCAGCAGGCCGAGCCAGACCTGGTCGTGGTAGCGGCCGTCGGCCCAGATGCGCTCCCGGAACACGCCTTCCTTCTGCCAGCCGAGCCCTTCCACGCACCGCACGAAGGCCGGATTGAAGGTGCCGGCGAAGACCTTGTGCAGGTTGTGCCAGTCGAAGGCGTGCCGGGTCACCAGGTAGACCGCCTCCCGGCCGATGCCGCGGCCCCGCGCCCGGTCCGCGCCCACCAGGATGGCGATCTCGCCGCAGCGGTGCACGGGCTGGAGGTTCACCAGGGCCACGTTGCCCACGTGCTCCCCGGTGGCGCGCTCCACGATGGCCAGCACGTAGCCGCTCCGGGAGGCCTCCAGGCCCTGCTGGTAGGCGGGCATGGCCGCCCGGGACTGGGGAAAGGGCCGCCGCTGGGAATGGGCGTTGACCTCCGGGTCGTTGAGCCAGCGGAGGTACTCGTCCGTGTAGTCGCTCTCCTCCAGGGGCCGCAAAAGGACGTTTCGTCCCTTGAGGAACACGATGTCTTGGGCCATGGCTCCCGCTCCTCACTCCTTGACGGCGTAGGACGCGTCCTGGCGTTTGACGTCGCCGAGCACCACGTCCACGGGCTTCTTCACGGCCCCGTGGTGGCATTCGGCGCAGACCGGGCTCTCCAGACGCCGCCCGTCCAGGTGCAGCCGGCGCTGCGCCCCCTGGAGCTCGTCCCAGGCCGCCTTGACGCCGTGGCCGTCCACATGCCCCAGGACCTCGCGCATGCGGAAGTCGGAGGGGCACTTGAGGTAGTTGCCCCGGCTGGTGATGCAAAGCCGCTGCCACAGCCGGGGACAGACGAACGCCGGGTCCGCCACGCAGGTGTTGTGGTCGAAATGCATGTCCGGGTTGTAGGCGACCCGGTCCACGATGGACTTCATGAGCGTGATGTAGGTCATGGGATCGTCGGCGATGGCCGACCAGATGGACTGCACGTTGAGCAGGGTGCCTGCGCCGAGCGCGTCGCGCACCCGGCGCAGGGTCCGGAGCTTGGCCAGGGATTCCTCGTACTTGAGCGGGGTGCGCACCCGTTCGTAGTTTCCGCCCAGGCCGTCGAAGCTCATGGTGATCCAGTCCACGCCCGCGCCCATGAGCCCCCGGGCCAGGGCCTCGGTGACCATGCCGCCGTTGGTGTTGATCCAGACCTCCCGGACCCCGCTGCGCTTGGCGAAGGCCACCATCTCCACGATGTCGGGATGGAGCAGCGGTTCGCCGCGCATGCTGAACTTGAGGGTGAAAAGGCCGTGCTCGCCGCATTCCTTGACGATCCGCTTGTACATCTCCAGGGGCATGAAGTCGTTTTCCCGCACGTCCATGTACTGGCGGAAGCAGTGCGAACACTTGATCTGGCAGCGGCTGCTGACTTCGATGTCGATGTTCAGGGGAAAGGCGGGCACGATGCGCCGCTTGGGGTACTGGGTCCACTGGAAGCGGTTGACCAGGTAGGCGAGCCGCTTGCCGCGGCTGCGGCGCAGTTCGTTTCTCACGTACTCGGCCAAGGTCTCGCACGAGAACTGCACGTTCGTTTCCGATTTCCTCATGGCGACTCTCAATGTTCCCGACCGGGGGTCGGGCCGCGGGACGGTTGCGGTTGCGGCGAAAAGCCGGGATCGAGCAGGCGCCGCACCGAAAGGGACAGCAGCGGCCCGGCCAGGGTCTTTATTTTTTCCACCAGGCTCTCCGGGGTCTCGTCCGGGGCGACGGGACAGGAGGCCTGGGCCACGATGGGGCCGGTGTCGAGCCCCTCGTCGACATGGTGGCAGGTCAGACCCGTGACGCGGTCGCCGGCGGCCAGGGCGGCCAGATGGGGCGAGCGGCCCCGGTGCCTGGGCAGCAGGGAGGCGTGGAAATTGACCATGCCCAGGCGCGGCTTGCCGTAGACGGAGGCCGGCAGCCTGGCCGGCCAGGCGTGGACCACGGCCAGCTCCGCGCCCGCCGCCTCCAAAAGCGCCGCGACGTCCCCGGGCCCGACCCCGTCGGCCGCCCGGAAGGGGATGCCCCGGGCCAGGCAGTGCTCCCGCACGACCCCGCGCCAGGGGTCGGCCGGGGCCCCGGCGCAATGGCCGAGGACCAGGCCGAGCCGGACCTCGGGCAGGACGCCCAGGGCCTTGACCAGCTCCAGGCCGAGGCCCCAGTTGACCAGGGCCGCCACGCGGATGGGCTCCCGGCGCATCAGGCCTCCCTGGACAGGATGGCGTCCAGATCGATGTTCGGGTCGCCGGCGCAGCCGTGCCGGCACTCGGCGCAACTGCGCAGCTCCATGCGCCGCCCCTGGGCGTGCAGCGAGCGGATGCGCTCAAGGGCCGGGCTGGACCAGTATTCCTTGATGGAGCCCTCGGCGGCGTTGCCGAGCACGATGTCCGAGGCGTTCCAGCCGGTGCAGCATTGGACGTCGCCGTTCCAGGCCACCATGATCCGCTGCCAGGGGTACTGGCAGACGAAGCCCTCCTTGAGGGTCATGGGGCCGCGAAAATTGATGTAGGGGTTGTAGACCATGTAGTCCGAGACCGGCTCCATGAGGGTCCGGTAGCGGTCGGGGTCGTGGCGGATGGCCGGCCAGATGGTGCAAAGGCGCACCTGGGGCAGGACCGAGCCCGCCGCCTCGCGCCGGGCCAGAAGGTTTCGCAGCCGGCCCCGGCTCTCCTCGAACCGGGCCGGATGGCGGATCTTCTCGTAGACCTCCTCCACCCCGTCGAAGGAGACGGCCACGTAGGACAGGCGGCTTTCCACCACGCAGTCGAGGATGTCGTCGGCGAGGTAGAAGGCGTTGGTCAGAAAGGAGACGTTGGGGATGCGGGCCGTGGCGTAGGCGATCATCTCCCGTATCCGGGGATGGGTGAGCGGCTCCCCGCGCCAGGACAGGCGCACGGAAAAGACGTGCTCCCGCTGGCATTCGTCGATGAGCGACCGGAAAAGCCCCATGTCCATCTGGCCGACGCTGGCGAGCATGCCCCGGTAGCACATGGGGCAGTTCATGTTGCAGGTGTTGGCCGTCTCGATGTCCACGTGCAGGGGAAAGGCGGCCGTGACGCCGAGGCGCGGCCCGAGACGCCAGTAGACGCGGTTGAGCACGTATTCGAAGAAATGCCCCTGGCGCAGCACGAAGAGCCACCAGCGCAGGGGGCTGTCGAAGGGCCGCTGGTGGTGGTCCACCTCGATGCGCTCGTCGACGTGCAGGCGCGGCAGGGCGCGGACCGCGTCGTAAAAGACCCGCTGGAAGGCGTCGTGCTCCGGGAAGCGCTCGCCCACGAGCGCGGCCCAGGCGTCCAGGGGCAGGTCGAAGCCCGTGGGCGCGGCCCGGCCCCCCCAGGCGCGAAAGCCCGGCCGGGCGGAGACCGACTCCCAGAACGCCGAAAATTCCGGATGGTCCCTGGCCTCTCCCGGGATCGGCCCGCCAAAGGCCACGGCAAGCCGATAGGCGTCGTCGTGGATGATGTCGGCGTGCAGCATGGCGTTTCTCCTCGAGGCCCGCGAACGTGGCCGGGCGCGCCCAGGCGGCCCGGGGCGCTACTTGAGCAGGGCGATGCAGTGCTTGACCAGGGCGACCTTGTCCAGGGGACTGCGGTTGGACATGACGCCCACGGCCTGGGCTCCGGCCAGGTTGGCCAACATCCCGGCCACTTCCATGGGCGCTCCCAGATAGGCCAGCAGGGAGGCCACCGACAGCACCGCGTCCCCGGCGCCCACCCGGTCCACGATGTGCTTGGTGAAGGCCGGGATCTCGAAGAAGCCCTCGTCGCGGCTCCAGGACAGGCAGCCCTGCTTGCCCCGGGTGACGAGCAGGCGCGGGCAGCGCAGCCGCTCGGCCGTCTCCTCCGCCACGGCGCACAGGTCGCGGTCGCGGCTGCGCGCGGCCAGGCGGATCTCCTTTTCCGACACGCACACGAAATCGGCCCGGGGATACTTGTGCACGGTGTTGAACCCCAGGTTGCCGGCGTTGACCTGGGCGTTGACGGCCAGAAAGGGGGCGTTTTCGGACAGCCAGTCGATGAGGTCGGCGTCGAACAGGCCATGGCCGTAGTCCGCGGCCAGCACCAGGTCCACCCGGGGCAGCAGCTCCCCGAGCACGGCCCGCATCCGGCGGGAGGCGTCCTCGCTCTCCTCGCAGCCCTGCATGATGTAGAGCTCGAAGAGCTTCTGCAGGGGATAGAGCTCCACGAAGCGGCGCTTGACGATGGTCGTCGCCTCGGGAAGCGACAGGAAATGCGGCCTGACGCCCGGGCGCAGCTGCTCCCGGACGAAGGCTTCCTGGCTGTCGCGCTCGCCCAGGCAGCTGCACAGCTCCACCGTGCCGGCGAAGGCGGCCAGGTGATTGGCGATGGCCAGGATGCCGCCGCCGGCGCGCTCCGATTCCACGAACCGGGCCGCCAGGATGGGCTCCTTGCCGGACTTGCCCAGGGTCTCGCAATAGCAGTGCTCGTCGATGATGGTCTCGCCCAGGGCCAGCACCCGCAGCCCGGCGGCCCGGTCGAGCCAGCCCAGGACGGCGTCGATGGGGTGGCGGCGGGCGAAATCCCGCAGGTACTGCGACACTTCCCGGGGAAAAGGGGAATAGTGGGCGTTTATCAGGGAGGAGGAGCTGAACACGATGCCGTTCGTGAAATGGACGCGTCCGCCCGCGGCCTCCACGGCCCGGACCTCGTCCACGATCTTGCCGGTGGGGTCGTTGGCGGCCTCGCGGTACTCCCCGCCCTTGGCGTAGACGTCCGGCCGCAGCAGGCCGATGGTCTCCACCGCCGTGGGCCAGCGGTTCACGGCCACGAAATCCACGCAGCCCAGGGCGGCCACGGCCTCGGCCCGCAGGGCCTCGGTGAAGGCCGGCCGGTGGGGCCCCTTGTTGACGTGGGCGTCCTGGGTGAGGGTGACCACCAGGATGTCGCCCAGGGCCCGGGCCTCCTCCAGGTAGCGGATGTGGCCGATGTGCAGCAGGTCGAAGACGCCGTGGCAATGGACCACGGTTTTCCCTTGGCGCAGGCGGTCCAGGGTCAGCGCCAGGGCGTCCAGGTCCAGGATCTTGTCCGCGATGCGCATGGCGGCCTCGGGGCTCATGCCTCGCCCAGGAACTTGAACCAGTCCCGCGTGGCTTCGGCGATGCCGGCGGCGTCCCACAGCGGGGCCTCGCGCCAATCCTCGATGTGGGCCAGCATGGCGGCCACGCCCCGCTCGAAGGAGACCTTCGGCTCCCAGCCCAGGTCGCGGCGGATGGCCGCCACGTCGGCCCAGGTCACGTCGGGCTCGCCCGGGCGCTTGGGGATATGGGTCTTCTCGCCGCCCAGGAGCTCCACCAGGCGGTTGACGGTCTGGGGCGCGCCGGCCCCCACGTTGTAGACCCCTCCGGAAACCCCGGACCGGGCCGCCGCCAGGAAGGCCTCGGCCACGTCGGAGACGAAGACGAAGTCGCGGCTCTGCTCGCCGTCGCCCACCACGGTGTAGGGTCTGCCCGCCAGCTTCTGGGCCAGGAACACGCCGAACACCGCGCCGTAGGCCCCGGTGGTGCGCGAGCGCGGGCCGTAGACGTTGAAAAGCCGCAGGGAAACGGCGGCCAGGCCGTAGGTGCGGGCCCAGTGCAGCACGTATTCCTCGCCGATGCGCTTGGTCAGGGCATAGGGATACATGGCCTCCACCGGGGCCTCCTCGGTGGTCGGCATCTGGGTGGCCAGGCCGTAGCAGGAGGAGGAGGCGGCGTAGACGAAGCGCGACGCCCCGGCGGCCCGGGCGGCCTCGAGGACCTTGACCGTGCCGTCGGTGTTGACCGCGTGGTAGCGCAGGGGGTCGCGTATGGACGGAACGATGTCCGCCAGCCCGGCCAGGTGGAAGACCCACTGCGCCCCGTCGAAAGCCCGCGCAAGGCCCGGGGCGTCGGTGACGGAGACCTGCTCGAAGCGCGCCCCCCGGGCCAGGGCCTGTTCCAGGTTGGAGAGGCGGCCCGTGCTCAGGTCGTCCACCACCACCACCTCGTGCCCCGCGTCCAGAAGGTGGTCCGCCAGATGGCTGCCAATGAAACCCGCCCCGCCGGTGACTATCGCGCGCACAGCATGTCCTCGCAGTTCAAAAGATTCTTGATCCATCCGGGCCCTTTCGGGTCTATCCCAACCGGCCGCCGATGGCCACCATGCCGCCTCCGGGCCGCCCCGGCGGCGACCGTCGCGGCCTTGCCGCGAAACCGCGGGGCCGTTGCGGCGGCATCGACCGTCCGATGCGTCGCGCGGCCCGGGTTTTCCGACGCGCCGTCAATTCCGCGACGCTTCGGGCCGGAATCGGCGGCCGGGACCCGTCGGCCGACGGGCCGTTTCCGCGCCCCGCCCCGTAATCCCTGCCGCATCGCGAAATTCTTAGCAAATCCCATGCCGGCACAAGACAGCGGGAAACAGTCCCCCGGCGACAGCCCCGGCGCGCCGGGCCGCGAGCGCCTTGCACCCTTGTGAGTTGCCATCGTTTCGAAATGGTGTAGCACCCAGGGCGACGGGCAATCCGAACATCGAGGAGGCGAGGCGACATGCAGGACGCACCCGCGAACGCGCCGGCGCAGGACGCCCGGGAAACGAAGCGGAAATGCCATTACTTCCGGTTCCACACGCCGCACAACCATTTGAGTTCCGTATTCGGCAACGACTGGTTCGCGCTCAAGGCCGAGGCCTTCGCCAGGTTCTTCGGCACGCCGGTGTTCCTCGTGACCCAGACGGTCATCGTCGGGGCCTGGATCTGCCTCAACGTCTTCGGCGCCTTCAAGTTCGACGAGTACCCGTTCATTCTCCTGAACCTGGCCTTCAGCCTCCAGGCGGCCTACGCCGCGCCGCTCATCCTGCTGGCCCAGACGAGGCAGGCGGACCGCGACAAGGCCCACGCCGACGCCGACGCCCAGCACAGGGAAACCCTGGCCGCGGCCGCGGAGCAGCGGCAGACCCTCATGGGACAACAGGCCGAACAGATCATGGAGCTGCTGCGGCAAAACACGCAGCTGACCGAGATGGTCAGGGACTTAAGCCAGCGCATCGAGGAGCTGACCCTGGAAATGCACGACAAGGTCGTGGAGAAGGACCGGCCGCGTTCCTGAAAAGCCCCCGCTCCCCTCGCCGCCGGCCGGGCCGGGCGTTCGGGGCGCGCTCCGGCTTCCCCGGAGGGGAAGAGGGTCGGGGCGGCCGCCTACGGCCGGGCGCGCCGCTGGCTGCGGGGACGCCGGCCGGCCAAGGCGGGCTTGGCCGCCCGTTCGGGCGCGCCGGAACCATGGGGCGCGAGGCCCTTGCCGCCGATCTCCTTGTCCACGATGAACAGCGGACGCTTTCGCGTCTGCTCCAGGTTGTTCCAGAGATAGCCGCCGAGGATGCCGAAGCCCAGAAACAGCAGGGCCACGATCACCAGTTCGAGCACGATCACCGACGGCCAGCCCGGGATGGTGATGCGCCCCAGGGCCGAGGCGACGAGCACGTAGGCGATGCCCAGGCCGCTTAAGACCGACATGGCCAGCCCCAAGAGCACGAACATCTTGAGGGGAAAGGAGGAGAACGCCACCACCGAATGGAAGGCGTAGGAGAGCTTTTTGCCGAACGTCCACATGGACCGGCCGTGGACCCGCTCGGCCCGGTCGTAGAAAAGCACCTCGCGGTCGAACCCGGCCCAGACGATCAGCCCGATGAGGCTCGTCTTTTTTTCCGAGGACTGGAGGATCACCTTCGTCACGCAGCGGTCGATGAGGCAGAAGTCGAAGCCGCCGGGGGGCATCTCCGGCATGACCGCCTTGCGGTAGAGCCAGTGGAAGGCCTGGGCCAGGAACTTGGACAGCCCCGGGTCCTCGCGCCGCCGCCTGGCGCAAAGCACCACCTTCTTGCCGGCCCGCCAGCGCGCCACCATTTCCGGGATCATCTCCGGCGGGTCCTGCAGGTCGGCCGAAAGGATGACCGCCGCGTCGCAGTCGGCGGTGTGGGCCAGCCCGGCGGCGATGGCCGTGAACGAGCCGTGGTTGCGCGAGAGCAGCAGCACCCGCACCCGGGGGTCGGCCGCGGCCAGGCCCTCCAGCACCGGCTGGGAGCCGTCGGGCGAGCGGTCGTTGACGAACTGCAGCGTCAGGTCGACGCCAAGCCCGTCCACGGCGGCCACGATGCGCCGGTACAGCTCCGGCAGGCTGCCCTCGTTGCCGTAGACCGGCACCACCACGGCCAGGCGCGGCCGGCTCAGCCCAGGGCGGCGCTGCAGGCCATCCCGGCGTGGGGCGCGTCCCCGGTCCAGTCGCCTTGGGAGCATCGCAGTCCTTCCTTTGCGGGGAGAAGTTTGCCGCCGCAGCGGCACACGAGCCCGACGGGCCGGGCCGGATTGCCGACGACCAGGGCGAAGGGCGCGACGTCTTTCGTGACCACCGCCCCGGCCCCGACCATGGCGTAGGCGCCGATGCGCACCCCGGGCGCGAGCACCGCCCCGGCCCCGATGGAGCAGCCGTCCTCCAGCACCGTGGAGACGGCCGGCACGTAGCGCTTGCTGCGCGGATAGCGGTCGTTGGCGAAGACCGCCGACGGGCCGATGAACACGTCGTTTCCGACGGTCACCCCCTCCCACAGGGCCACGTGGCACTTGACCGTGACCCGGTCGCCAAGCGTCACGCCGCCCTCGACGAAGACATGGTCGCAGATGTTGGCCTCGCGCCCGACCACCGCGCCGGGCAGCACGTGGGCGAAGGCCCACACGCGCGTGCCCGGGCCCACGGCCTCGGCTTCGCAGATGCCGGCGGGATGCACGAACACGTCCGTGGGCGCGCTCACCAGTAATGCTCCTTGTGCTCCCGGTAGTAGGCGATGGTCGCGGCCACGCCCGCGGCCAGGGAGGTTTGCGGCCGCCAGCCCGTGACGCCGCTGATCTTGGCGATGTCGGTGTAGAAGTCCCCGGGCTCCTGGGCCTTGCGCTCCGGGGAGAAGGGCGTGAAAGCGATGCGACCCTGGCCGGCCGCCTCCACGATGGCCTCGGCCAGGGTCAGGAAATCCGACGGCCGGTCATGGCCGATATTGAACACCCCGCCCTCGGCCTCGGGCGTGACGGCTAAAAGCAGCAGGGCCTCCACGCAGTCGTCGATGTAGAGGAAGTCGCGCTTGATGCGGCCGTCGCCGAAGATGGGGATGGCCTCGCCGTCGATGGCCAGGCGCATGAACCAGTTGGCCACGCCGAAGCGGTTGTGGCGCATCTGGGCCCGGGGGCCGTAGATGTTGGTCAGGCGCGAAAGCACGCAGCGGATGCCGTGGTTTCTGTGGTAGCTGGCCATGATGTGCTCGGCGGCGAGCAGGGAGATCTCGTAGATGCCCTTGGGCTCGGGGCGCGTCTCCTCGCCGGCCGGCAGCTTGACCACGGAGCCGTACTGGCCCCGCGAGCCGAGCTTGACCACCTTGGCCTTGGGATTGAACCGGCGCAGGGCCTCCATGACCACGGCCGTGCCGGTGATGTTGATGTCGATGTCCGGAAAGGGGTCGGACAGGCTTTTCAAGTGACAGACCTGGGCCGCGCTGTGGAAGACGAAGTCCTGGTCGCGCACGAGCCAGTTCATGGCCGCGGCGTCGCGGATGTCGCAGAAGTTGACCGTGGCCGCGTCGCGCAGGGGGGCGATGTTGAAGAGGTTGCCGCCGTACTCCTCGATCATGGCGTCGGCGAGCGTGAGCGTCGCGCCGCAGGCGGCCAGGCGCAGGGCCAGGCTCGCGCCCAGAAAACCCAGCCCGCCGAGGATGAGCACCCGGCGGCCGGCGAAGGCGTCGTGAAACAGGGCGTCGTTCGTCATGGGACCTCGAAGAACACGGTCTCGCCCCTGTGCCAGAGCTGGGTGCCCCGGCCCGTGAGCGTCAGGCGCAGGGTAACGGGGAACTCCTCGGCCGACCAGCCGTTTTCCACGCAGGACAGGCGCAGGGCGTACTGCGCGCCCACCGGGCTCCAGCCGTCGGCCCGGGAGGCAAGGGAAAAGAGCTTGCGCGCGAAGGGCCCCACCGGCTCCTCCACGGTCACGCTCGCGCCGGCTTCACCGAAGCGCGGATAAAAGACCACGCGGTCGGCCTCCTTGCGCAGCGTCACCACGACCGTGGCCGGCGCGCCGTCCGGGCCGACGGCGAACATCTCCCAGCCCGGGACGTCGGCCGGCAGGTCGGCCACGCCCGGGGCGGACACGGTCTGCTCCATGTTGGAGCAGGCCAGGAGCCGCTCGCGCCGCACCGGCGGGTCGATTTCCGGCAGCAGCGCCATGCGCGACGCCTCGTGGGCGAAATGGCCCGACCCCAGGGCGAAGGCGGCGAAGAAGACCGCGGCCAGGGCCCAGGGCGACAGGCGGGCCAGCCCCTCGCGCCGGGTCACGGCCGGGCCCCCGGCCAGGGGGCGAAGCCGAAGGCGGCGTCGTTGCGGTAGAGCGTGCCTTCCGGGGTCTCGGCCACAGGCGTCAGCGGCGTGCGCCCGGCGGCCTGGGCGTGCTCCTTGGGCCCGAGCAGGGCGAAGCCGGGCGCAAGCGGCGCGTCCAGCCCCTGCGGGCCGTAGATCTCGACGCCGTAGGCCGGCGGCGCGGCCAGGTAGGGCACGGCCATGTTGCGCAGGGGCACGGCCAGGGTGCGCAGCCAGGGCGAAGCCGCGCCGAGGCTCAGGGACAGGGCCGGGTCCATGGCCGCGGCCTGGGCGGCGAGGCGGTCGCGATACGCGGCCACGCCGTCGTAGGCCGGGCGGATGTACAGGGAGAACTCGGCCACGGTGGCCGGGAAAAGGGCCAGGCCGCCGGCCAGGACCGGGGCCAGCGCCAGGGATCGGGACCGTCCGGGCAGCCCGGCCGCGGCGTAGGCCAGGGACAACGCGCCGTGGGCGGCCAGAAGGCGCGTCAAATGGCGGCCCGAGCCGTTGTAGATGGCCACGTACAGGCAGAAGGGAGCCAGGAAGTTGCAGGCGTGCAGGGCCAGGCCCTTGAGCCAAGCCTGGCGGCCGCCGGCCGGCGCGGCCAGGGCCAGGGCCACGGCCGAGGCCATGAGCAGAAGGACCAGCGTGTGGTGGCGGTTGGCGGAAAAATCGAACAGCGTCCGCAGGTTGGCGGCCAAAAGCGGCAGGGCCGCCGCCGGCCCGCCGGAAACGAGGCTGGACACGGGGTTGGTGCCGGCCACGGCCACCCAGGGCGAAGCGGTCAGCGAAAACGCCGCGTAGGCCGCCGCCAGACAGACCCCGCCGAGGACGGCGGCCCGGACCGCCTGCTTGATCCCGGCCGGGCCGGCCAGGAACAGGGCCGCCGGAAAGAGCACGGCCCAGGTCGGCCGCGTCAGGCTGGCCAGGAACACGCCGGCCAGGACGCCCCAGAGCCTTCGCCGCGAAGGCGCGGCGGCGAGCCCGGCCAGGGCCAGGCCGAGGACCAGCCCCAGGGCCATCTGCGGCGCGTCCTGGTAGGCCGTGGGCAGGTAGAAGACCATGGGCGGGAAAAAGGTCAGGCAGGCGGCCAGGGCGGCGAAGACCGGCAGGGGAAGCCGCCGGGCGCAGACCATGAGGGCCAGGGCCACCAGGACCATGTTGCAGGCCGGGGCGAGCCAGTCCTCCCAGCCGCCGAACGCCTTGGCCGCCAGGCCGTAGACCACGGGATAGGCCGCGCCGTGGGCTCCGAAACGCCCGAGAACCGCCTTGCGCCCGTCGCCGCCGTAATAGCCGCCGTCGAAGCCGGCGGCGGCGAAGGTGGCGGCCTCGCGCGTATAGAAGAACTGGTCCGGATCGTAGGCGGGGCAAAAGGCGACAAGGTCCACGCCGAAGCAGCGGCCGACGAGGAAAAGGGCGAGCAGGGCGGGGGCCGAGGCCAGGGCCGCCGCCGCGAGCAGGCGGCCGATGCGCGCGAGGATGTTCATGGGCGTGGCCGGTGATAGCACCCGGGCAGGCGGCGCGCAACACGGCCGGGGCGCATCCCGGGCAACGGCGGCCCCTTGCGCCCCGCCGGCCGGTTGTCTTCACGACTGGCCGGTGCTATGCGGTTTTCCCGCACCGCAATCGGAAAACCGCCCGGGGCGGAGCCTTCATGAAGAAACTCCTTTTCGCCGTCGTCTTGTGCCTGCTCGTCCTGGCCGCCTGCGAGGGCCTGGCCAGGCTCGGCTTCCGGCTGGCCATGGGCCGGCCCTACGACGCCGGGGAGCTGCGCCAGCGCCTGGCCGCGCTCACGGACCGCCAGTCCGCGGCCAAGGCCACCGAGCGCGGCGCGTCGGGCCGGGTCCATCCCTATTTCGGCTTCATCACGGCCAACGACGCCCCCCTGCCCGCCCGACGCGACTTCGCCGACGCCACCTCCGGCCAGTTCGGCTTCGACGGCGACGTCCCCCTGTTCGACCCCTCGGGCGCGACCTTCCTCGTGATGGTCACGGGCGGTTCCGTGGCCCACCACTTCGCCGTGGACAGGGGGCGGGAACTGCTCGCCTTCCTGGAGAAGCGCCCCGAATTCGCCGGACGGACGGGCCGGCTCCTCAACACCGCCCTGCCCGGGTACAAGCAGCCCCAGCAGTTGCTCATCCTGTCCTATCTGCTGGGCCTCGGCCTGCGGCCCGACGTGGTGCTCAACCTCGACGGCTTCAACGAAGCCTGCATCGCGGTCAAAAACCTGGAATCGGGCATCGACCCCTTCATGCCCTGGTTCTGGATCGGCAACGACACGCCGTCCCGGGCGCGGCTGCGCCTGCTCGGCCGGCTGGAGTTCGTGGAGGGCCTGCGCGACCGGGTCGCCGCCTTCCTCTCCCGGCTGCCGGCCCTGCCGGCCCTGGTCGGCTTTCCGGCCGCCGCCCTGGACCGGCTGGCCGACGGGCGGGTCAAGGCCCTCGAGGGCGAGCTGGTGCGCGACGCCCTGGCCGGGGCTGGTCCCCTGGCCAGCCAGAGGACCAGCCCCGGCGGCGGCTTTTCGCTGGGGCCCAACCTCGTCCTCACCAAGGACCGTTTCTACGAACTGGCCGCCGCCTCCTGGGCCAGGGCGTCCATCCTCATGCACGACATGATCCGCGACGCCGGCGGCCGCTACTTCCACGCCCTCCAGCCGGCCGAGCCCCTGTGGGCCGCCGCCCGGGGCCAGGCGGCCGGGCCGCTTTGCACCGAGGACTGCGTGGAGGCCGGCTATCCGTCGCTCATCCGCTACGGCCAGGCCCTCTCCGCGGCCGGGCTGCGCTACGGCGACCTCGTGCCGGCCCTCGACGGCGCAAGCGACGTCTTCACGGACTGCTGCCACATGACCCCGGCCGGCCAGGACGCGCTGCTGGCCGCCCTGACCCGCCTGATCGACAAGACCTGGAACGCCCCGGCCCCGGCCGTCGATCCCACGACGGCCCTGGCGGCGCTTGCCGACGCGCCGGCTCCGCCCTTCGCCGGCGCGGACCTCCTGGCCGCGGCGGAGCCCACGTCCGTGGCCGTGGAGCACCTGCGCGGCGTCGAGCGCTCCTCCGAAGGCCCCTACCGCACGGTCCTCGGCCGCGAGGCCGTCGTCTGCCTGCCCCTTGGCGCGCCCCGGAAGCTGCGCCTGGCCTTCGGGCTTAAAAATCCCCTGCCCGGCCAGGCCCTGACCGTGTCCCTCAACGGCCGCGAGCTCGGCCGCTACGCCCTGGAAAAGCCCGACGGCCGCCTGGACCAGGCCCTCGAGGCGGACTTCGTCCCGGGGCTCAACACCCTTTCCTTCGCCTTCGCCCGGGCCAACGAAGGCCCGGACCGCAACAAGGACATGCCCGAGGGCTACGCCGCCCAATTCACGGCCCTGTCCCTGTCCCCTGCGCCCGACGGAGAAAAACGCCCGTGAGCGAACGCCTGCGCGACTACATGGCCGAGACCGGGGCCGGGGGGCTGGCCGCCTACCTGCGCTCGCGCGCGGCCGGCCCCGGCCGCTACGTCTTCGAACAGCTGCCCCAGTGGCTTCTGGGCTGGATTCCCGGACTTCCCGGCATCGCCGCGCGCCACCTGTGCTACTGGCCGATCTTCGCCAAGGGCTCGGGCGCGCCCGTGGTCGAGGCCGGAGCGGAATTCTTCCACGCCGCCTCGATCCGCCTGGGCTCCTCGGTCTACGTGGACAAGGGGGCCCGGCTGCACGCCTCGGCCGCGGCCATCGAGGTCGGCCCCTGCTGCCGGATCATGCGCGGGGCCTACGTGTGCTCCTACGTCTCCAACGCCGTGCCGGGCGAAGGCATCGCCCTCGGCCCGGGCTGCTGGGTGGGGGTGGGCGCGGTGCTGGCCTCGGGGCGCGGCGGCCTGACGCTTGGGCGCAACGTGCTCATCGGCCCAAGGGCCGTCCTCGTCACCGGGGACCACGATTTCCGCCGCACGGACCTGGCCGCCCTGGACCAGGAATACCTGGGCCGGCCCATCGCCGTCGGCGACGACGTCTGGATCGGCGCGGGCGCGACGGTGCTCGGCGGCGTGCGCGTCGGGGACCGGGCCGTGGTCGCGGCCGGGGCCGTGGTCACGCGCGACGTCGCCCCGGGAGCGGTGGTCGGCGGCGTGCCGGCCCGGCCCCTGGAATCCGCCGAAAAAGCCGCCGGCCTTGCCAGCCGGCCCGATCGCGGCCACACTGCCGGACAACGGAACCCATCATGAAAATATTGCTCCTTAACGTCCCGGACGCCCACGTGGGCAAGACCACCGACGACTGGGACCTCGAAGCCACGGACATCGGCGTCTTCCCGCCCATGGGCATCCTGTATCTGGCCGGCGTGCTGCGCTCCGGCGGCCGCCACGAGGTCGCCCTGGTGGACTGCATCCTCGACCGGCTGGGGCCGGAGGAAGCCGCGGCCCGGGCCGCCGCCTTCGCCCCGGACGTGGTGGGCCTGACCGTCTACACCCCGACGCTCTACGACGCCCTGGTGCTCACCCGGCGCATCCGCGAGCTGTTGCCCAAGGCGGCCATCGTCTGGGGCGGGCCGCACACGTCGCTCTATCCCGAGGCCTCCATGGCCCAGCCCGAGGTGGACTACCTGATCCTCGGCGAGGCCGAGGAGACGCTGCCGGCCTTTCTCGACGCCCTGGAGGCGGGCCGCCCCTTCGACGCCATCCCGGGCGTCGTCTGGCGGCAGGACGGCCAAACGCGCCGCTCGGGCGACCCCGGCTACGTCAAGGACATCGACGCGATCCCCTTCCCGGCCTTCGACCTGCTGCCGTTCAGGCGCTATTTCAGCGCCATCGGCACGGGCCTGCCCGTGGGCACCATCTGCTCGTCCCGGGGGTGCCCCTTCCACTGCACCTTCTGCTGCAAGCCCTACTCCACCTACCGCTCCCGGACCGTGGAGAACATCCTCGACGAGATGGCCGCCTACTACGCCCAGGGCATCCGGGAGTTCTTCTTTTTCGACGACCTGTTCAACGCCTCGGCCAAGCGTGTGACGGCCATCGCCCAGGGCATCCTGGACCGGGGCTTCGACGTGGTCTGGTCCTTCCGGGGCCGGGTGGACGCCGTGACCGAGGACATGCTGCGCCTGGCCAAAAAATCCGGCTGCCGACAGGCCCTTTTCGGCGTGGAGGACGCCACGGACGAGGGGCTCAGGCTCATCAACAAGAAGATCACCGTGGAGCAGGTGCGCCGGGCGGTCAGGCTCTGCCGCAAGCTCGGCATCCTCACCAGCACCAACTGGATCATCGGCTTCCCCCACCACAAGACCCGGGAAGACGTCCTGCGCCTTATCGACACGGCCGTGTCCATCGACTCGGACTTCGCCCAGTTCAACATCATGATCGCCTACGACGGCACGGCCATCTTCAAGCAGGGCGTGGAGAAAGAGCTTTTCCCGGCCGACATCTGGAGCCGGCACGCCTTCGAGCCGGTGCCCAACTTCGTGGAGCCCATCTGGGAGGAGCACCTGTCCCGGGCCGAGCTGTCGCAGCTGCTCAAGCTCTGCTACCGGCGCTTCTACTTCCGCCCCCTGCCCATCCTGCGCAAGTTCCTGCGGGTGCGCCGCTTCGGCGAACTGGCCCTTTTCGCCAAGGGGGCGCTGACGCTGCTCGGCATCAAGGGCTACCACCGCAAGCGCCACAAGGAGGGGGAGAGCCGCTTCACCGCGCCGTCGCGACCGGAGGCCGGATGAGCCGGGCCGTCTCGCCGGCGACGACATCCCCTTTCCCGGGAGGGCGGCAGTGAAGCCCTCCGACGTGCCGCAACCCTCGCGCCGGGTCTTCGTCGCGCTGTTCGTCCTGCTGCTCGCGGCCGGCCTCGGGCTGCGCCTGGCCGGCATCGGCGATCCCCAGCTGTGGGAGGACGACTACCTGAACCTGGACCGGGCGCTCATGCCGCCCGGGCGCATGATCGCGATCCAGCAGTACCAGGGGCCGGCCGACACCATCTTCGACTTCCAGCCGCCCCTGTCCTACCTGCTGGTCCACGCCGCCCTCACGGTCTCCGACACCGTGCTGGCCACCCGCATGCCCTCGCTTTTGGCCGGAGCCTTGTCGCTTCTGGCCGTGGGCCTGCTCGGGACCCTGGCCGGCGGCCGCCGGGCCGGGCTTTGCGCCGTGGCCTTGTGCGCCCTGTCGCTTTTTCACCTGGACTTTTCCCGGGCCATCAAGCCCTACGCGCTGTTCCTGTGCACTCTGGGCTTTTCCCAGTACTTCCTCATCCGCTGCCTCTCGCCCGGCCAGCGCGACGCGTTCCCTTTTCTCGCCGCCTGGAGCGGCGTCACGGCCCTGATGCTGACCACGGCCTACCAGGGCGTGCCGGTCCTGGCCTGCGAAGGGCTGGCCGCCGGCCTGCTCTTCGTCGCCCGCAAGGGGGTCTTCGCCGAGCCCGGCCGGGGCAAGCGCCTGGCCTGGCTGGCCCTGGCCGGGGTCGCGGCCGTGGCGGCCTGGCTGCCGCTGGTGCGGGGCCTGCTTTTCATCCAGGAATTCCTCAAAAACCCGTCCGTGGACCCCTGGCGGGGGCTTTCCGTCGGTTTTTTCGGCGACATGCTGCGCGGGCTTTTCTACCAGCACGCCCCGGCCGGGACGGCCTTTACCCTGCTGCTCGGCGCGCTGGTCCTACTCGGCGCGCTGGGCTGCGCCCGGCTGCCGCTGCTGGTGCTGGCCGCCACGGGCGTGCTGCCGGCGGCGGCCATGCTCACGAGCCAGACCGACCTGCGGCCGCTGGTGTCCTGGCGGCATCTGTCGTGCCTTATGCCGCTTCTGGCCGTGTGCCTGGGCGTCGGCGCGGACCGCCTGGCCGGGGCGGCGGCCCGGGTCCTTCCCGCCAAGGCCCGGCCGGCCGGAGCGTTGGCCTGTGCCCTGGCCGTGGTCGCTTTGGCCATGACCCCGGTCCTTCGCGACCTGCCCGAGGCCCTTTCCCGCAGCCTGTCCAACGACCGCGACCTCATGCGGTACGTAAGCCGCCTGCCCGCGCCCGACGCCGCCCTGGCCTTCACCGGCTACCAGCGAAACGCCCGCAACTTCTCCGCCCGTTGGCACCTGCCCGGCCGGTTCGACGCGCCGGGCGACTTCGCGGCCCCGGGCTACGTCCGCGCCCTGGTGCTCGACGCCTACGGCGAGGGTTCGGACCGCAAGCGCCCCCCGCCGCCCGGGACCCTCCTCGACTCCTGGGGCACGGGCCTTGGCCGTTCGCGCCTTTCCCTGGCCGGCCTGCCGAGCCGGGCCCCCTTGCTCCTGGCCCCGGACCGGGACGCGCCCGCCGCCTACGCCGACGACTTCCGCGACCGTCGCGCCTACAACGACGCCTTCGCCCTGGAGAACTTCACTCCCGACCCTGAAGTCGGGCTCCTGCGCCCCACCCGCTACGAGGTTCCGGCCGCCGCGGTCTGGCGCTTCGTCGTGCCGCCCGGGGCCCGGGTCGCGGCCACGGTCACGGCCGCGCTCTACAAGCGCCATCCGGGCGTGGCCTCCGACGCCAGGCTCACCCTTTCGGCCAGCGCCGACGGCCGGAGCTTCACCCCCGTGGCCAGCCTCGGCCACGGCGATTTCCTCCTGCCCGACGGCACGCCGCGCCGCACGCCGCGCCGGTTCTTCGAGGAGATGGGCTTTTACGACGACTGCCGCGAGGCCACGGCGCGCCTGGACCTCACGCCCTTCGCCGCCGGCGGCGCGGTCAGCCTGCGCCTGGACTACGCCCCGGGCGTGCGGGAGGGCTTCCTCAACGTCTCGGGCCTGGCCGTGACCGCGACCGAGGACCCCGCCGCCGGCCAGGCCGCGCCGCCAAGGGACGCCGCGGCCTTTTACGCCGCCAACCTGGCCCGCAACTGCGCCTCGCCGGCCTACCGGCCGGGCGTGACCCTGGTCGGCCCGGCCGCCTACGTCTTCGCCGCGCCCGGCCGCCAGGACCTCGCCCGCACGTTCCCGGGCGGGCAGGTCATCGGCGCGCCCGGGGAGTTGGCCCGCTTCGAGGCCGACCACCCGGGCCTGGCCCCGGCCTACGTGCTGCCGGGACCGGACGGGAGCCCGGCCGTGGTCGTCCACGATCCGGCCCTGGACCCGCGGCAAGGATCGGCCCACCTGAGCGAGGCCGCTCCCCGGGCCGTCCTGGACGTGGCCGCGCCCTTTGATGTGGGAACCCTGTGGCTGTGGGGCCGCATCAACGCCCCCAGCCTGACCTTCGGCCACGAGAAGCTGGCCATCCCCGTGGCCGCCCCGCCGGGTTCGGTCCTGCGCCTGACTCCCGGCGGCCAGGGGCTCTTGACCTTCACTCCGGACTTCGATCCGCCGGATTTCACCGACGGCCCGAACGCCCGGTTCCAGAACATGGCCCTTGCGACCTCCTATCCGGAGTACGCCGGCGGCGTGACCTGCCGGCCGGAGACGGACTGCCGCTTCGAGTACGTGATCGTCTCGGGCCTGCCCGTCACGGAACTGCGCCTCATGACCTACCCGCGCCTCTACGGCGGCCCCGGCCCCAAGGGACGCTGCCGGGCGGCCGTGTCCACCAACGGGCGCGACTTCGACACGGTGGTGGATTTCCGCGACGCCCCGGACGGCGACTGGAGCCCCCTGTTCGCCCGGCGCTTCGCCCGGGTGCGCTTTGAAAAACCCGTCACCTTCGTCACCGTGCGCTTTACGCTGGCGGCCAACGCCGAGGCGGAATTCTGGTCCCACACCCGGCCCGTGGACCGCATGGTCGTGGAAGCGGCCCTCGACGCCAGGAGCCTCCCGCCCCTGACCCTTCCCGCCGGGGAGGTCGCGGTGACGCTTTCCGGGGAGCCGGGCAACGACCTGCGCCTTTTGCCCGCCACGGCCCGGCCGGGCCTGGAACGCGTCTGGCCCGGGGATTGACGTCTGCGCCCCGGACGATTGCCGGAACCCGCCGGCCATGCTAGGTTCCGCCATGCTCCGCGCACGTTTCGAAAGGACGACTTCCCCGTCATGACCGCCCCGAACGACGCCTACGTGGTGGTCGGGGCCGGCGCGGCCGGGCTGACCTGCGCCGTGCGGCTGGCCGAGGCCGGCCGGCCGGTGGTGGTCCTCGAACGCGAGCCCGAGGTCGGCGGTCTCCTGCGCTCCCTGGTCCTCGACGACGTGGTCTTCGACCTCGGCCCCCACGTGCTTTTTCTCGACCAGCCCGGCCCGGGCGAGGACTTCCTGCGCCGGGTCCTGGACGGCCATCCCGTCATCCGCCGCCCCTTCGCCTTCGCCATCGAGGCCGGCGGCCGGCAGTGGAAGTTTCCCAACCATTTCGATTTCCTGCGCTACCCCTGGAAGTACCAGTGCGAGGTGGCGCGCGCCGCGCTCAAGCGCCGGGGCGCGCCGCCGCCGGAGCCCATCCCGGCTTCGCTGGAGCTTTCGGAAAAAAGCGGCCCCGGGCTCTACGCCCTGCTCTTCCGCGACCTGTTCGCCAAAAAGGCCCTGCTGCCGCCGACGGCGCTCCACCACCACTGGCTGGCCCGGGTGGACCGCACCATCGACAACGAAAAGGAGCCCTTCGCCCGGCGCGGCAAGGCGGCGGCCGTCCTCTCCGCCCTGTCCCGGCTGCGCCAGCGCTACACCTATCCGGCCGGCGGCCTCGGCGACGTGCCGGCCCTGCTCGCCGCGCGCCTGCGCCGGGCCGGGGGCGAAATCGTCACGGGCGTTTCCGCGATTTCCCTGGTCCGACAAGGCCAGCGTATCGCGCGCGTGACGGCCGACGGCCGGGAGATCGCCGTGCGCCACCTCGTCTGGACCGCGCCGCTCAATGCCTTAAACGCCGCCCTGGGCGACCCCGCGCCGGTCCTGCCCACGGTGACCATGCGCCTGGTCATGCTCACCTACGACCAGGCCGCGCCGGTCGCCCGGCCCTTCGTCTACACCTACCACCCCGATCCGGCGCTCACGGCCAACCGCGTCTATTACCCGTCGTCCCTCTTCCGGGAGCGCGGCCCGGCCGGCCGGGAGGGGCTGTGCCTGGAAATCAACGTGGCCGCCGGCGACGCCGCGCCGCCGAGCGAAGAGGAGAGCGTCGCCGCGGCCGTGGCCGACGTGGCCCGCCTGGGCCTTTACCCGGCCTCGGCCCTGCGCCGGGCCAGGGCGGTCACCCTGCCGGCGGCCATGCCCGTCTACCCCCTGGACTACGAAGCGCGCCTGGACGCCGCCGCCGCGCCGGTGCGCGGCCTGGCCAACGCCCACGCCGTGGGCCGCCAGGGCGGCTTTTATTTCTGCCTCACGCCCGGGGCCGTGAGCCAGGGCCTCAAGATGGCGGCCCGCCTGCTGGAGCCGACCCCATAACCGGAGGGCACATGGGACTTCTCGATTCCGCCCTGGCCACCAAGGGCGCGGGCGCGGCCGAACGCGCGAAGATCCTCAAGCGCCACGCCCAGGCCTTCCTGCGCCACGCGACGCCCAGGCGGCTGCTCAACTTCGCCCGGGCCGAGCGCAACCGGCTGCAGAAACGCACGGTCCTCGATTCGCTGCCCTATATCCTCAAGATCGAGACCACCAACATCTGCAACCTGCGCTGCGCCTACTGCTACGACGACCGCCGCCCGCCCCGCGACGACGAGCGCCCCTTCGGCCGCATGTCCCCGGACCAGTTCCGGGCCATCCTCGACGACGTGGGCGCGTATCTGTTCAAGATCAACCTCTACGGCTTCGGCGAGCCGTTCCTGTTCCCCGAGACCCTGGACATGATCCGCCTGGCCGCGGACCGCAACATCGGCGTGGGCGTGTCCTCCAACCTCACCCACCGCGATCCGGACCTGCCCCGGCGCATCGTGGCCTCGGGCCTGGAGGTGCTCATCTTCTCCTGCCACGGCGTGTCCCAGGAGACGAGCAGCCGCTTCATGCGCGGCGGCAACCCCGACGTGGCCCTGGCCGCGCTTCGCGCCGTCATCGAGGAACGCCGCAAGGCCGGCCGCGACACGCCGTTTGTCGACTGGCAGTACTGCGTCACGGGATTCAACGAGCACGAGATCCCGGCCGCCCGGGAAAAGGCGAAAGAGCTCGGCGTGGACCAGGTGCGCTTCATCAAGCCCTTTTTCCCGGCCGACGCCCCGGACGACTGGTTTTCCACGCGCTTCCCGCGCCAGACCTTCCGCCACGGCGACGACGAGCCGTCGCCCGGCTGCTCGTGGCTCTACCGCTCGGCCTACGTCAACTGGGACGGCGGGCTCATCCCCTGCTGCCGCGACCCGCGCGACCCGTCCGTGGATTTCGGCAACGTGCTCCGAACGCCCTTCCGCCAGGTCTGGAACAACGGGAAGTACCAGGCCGCCAGGGCGCTTTTGGCCGAGCCGACGCGGGGCGACCTGCGCGCCGGCATCCTGTGCGGCCGCTGCCCGGTGACGAAGGCGAAATAGGAAGGGAAAAAAAGAAACGGGGCGCTGCCCCGGGCCCCGCCGGGGGGCATGATGCCCCCCGGACCCCCTCGACGGGGACGAGGCCGAAAGGTCAATAGGCGGAGTCGTTGCTTTCGGCGGCGCTCCAGACGTCGAGCGGAATGTCGTTGTCCAGGACGCGCTGCACGTAGCCGTTGTTCTTCGTATCGATCTTCTTCCAGGCCGTTTCGGCCTTCTGCTTGTCCTTCCACTGGGCGACGAATTCTTCCTTGGTGATCTTGCCGTCCTTGTTCACGTCATACTTGGCGTAGACCTGATCGAGGGAGGTATAGCCCTTCTTCTTGGCGCAGCCGCCCACGGCCGCCAGAAGCGCCAAGGCCAGCGTCAGAATCAACAACACCCGCGTCATGCCGTGCTCCTTTTCCCGATGTCATGGTTTCGCGCGCCCCTCGCGCCCCGTCGCCCCGCAACGCCTCGGCAAAGGCCGCAGGCCAGGCTGCTTGCGCCGCCGGCCTTCCAATGAAAATCCTACAGGAACCCGCGCCCCCGGCGCAAGGGTCCGGGGCCGCCAATGCGTCGCGGTCCCGGACTTTTCCATTGTCCGGCGTCGCGCCCCTCCTTCTTGCCGTCGCCCCGGGGCCTGGGCTATTCGGGCCTTTGGCGGCGCGCGCCGCCCCCTTCGCAACCCGAGGACCGAGGATCGCCCATGCCGTTCGCCCCCGATGCCTGGATTCGCCTGCGCCACGAAGACACCGCCGTCTACCTGTGTCCGGACGTCCCGGACTGGTTCGTGCCGAGCCCCGCCGGCGACGCCGCCATCCAGGCCGCCGCGCGCGGGGAGTCCCCGGACTGCCAATCCCAGATGTTCCTGGCCCGGCTGCCCGAGGCCGCGCCCCTGCCCTACGCCGGCCGCCGGGCCGCCCTGCCCCTGGCCGGGCTCAGGGAGCTGTGGCTGCACGTCACGGACCGCTGCAACCTGGCCTGTCGCCATTGCCTGTTCTGCTCCGGTCCGGCCGCCGCCAGGGAACTGGCCACGGATGTGGCGCTCGGGCGCATGTCCGAGGCCCGGGCGCTCGGCTGCCGGGTGTTCGCCCTGACCGGCGGCGAGCCCTTCCTGCACCCCGGCTTCGCGGCCCTCGTCGACCACGCCCTGGCCGACCCCGCCGCCCATGCCGTGGTGCTGACCAACGGCACGGGCTTTTCCGCCTTCCGGGAGCGCCTGGAGGGCTGGCCCCGGGAGCGCCTGCACTTCCAGGTGAGCTGCGACGGCCTGGAGGCGCGCCACGACGCCCTGCGCGGCCCGGGCGCGTTTTCGCGCCTGGCCGCCGACTTGCGCCTGGCCCGGGACCTCGGCTATCCGGTGACCCTTTCCTTCTGTCCCACCCGCGACAACTTGGCCGACCTGCCGGACGTGGCCGCCTTCGCCGCCGCCTGCGGCGCTTCGGGGCTGCACCTCATGTGGCACTTCGCCGCCGGGCGCGGCCGCGACGACGACCGGCCGGACACCGACGCCCTGTACGCGGCCGTGGTCGCGGCCTGGGACCGGGCCGAGGCCCTGGGGCTTGCCGTGGACAACGTCGAGGCCCTGCGCGCCCAGGTGTTCGCGCCCGTGGGCACGCGCCACGACGGGGCCACGGCCGGATACGAATCCGTGGCCCTGGGCCCGGACGGCGCCCTCTACCCGAGCCCGGCGCTCATCGGCCTTACGGAGCTGGCCACGCCGGTCCCGGACGCGGGCGGGCTGGCGGCGGCCTGGCGGGACAGCCCGGTGCTCGAGGCCCTGCGCCGGGCGAGCTGCCGGGAGAGCGCCTCGCCCTGGAAGTACCTCCTCGGCGGCGGCGACCCGGACCATTCCTTTCGCCACGGCGGCGCGTTCACCGGCCACGATCCCTATCTGCCGCTGCTCGAGCGCCTGGCCGCCCGGCTGATCGCCCGGGAGGCCGCCGCCGTGCCGCCGGCCCTGCCCGATTCCCGGCCGGCGCTGCGGCTCAAGATGGGCGAAACCCACGTCAGCTGCCACGCCCACGGCGAGGTGGCCCTGGCCCACACCAACTGCCTGCTGTCGCTTCCCGGCCAGGGGAGCCTCGCGCAGATCAAGGCCTTCTACACCGAGGCGGCGGCCGTGGAAAAAGGCGACATCGTCAACCCGGTCCATTATCCCGACGAGATGGTGGCCCACATCCCCGCGCGCTTCCGGGTGCGCGGCTACGGCTGCGGCTCGCCCATCGCCGACGCGGCCCTGCGCCCGGGCGAAACCATGGTGGACCTCGGCTGCGGGGCCGGGGTCGAGTGTCTCGTGGCGGCCAAGGTCGTGGGTCCCACGGGCAGGGTGATCGGCCTGGACATGCTGCCGCCCATGCTGGCCCGGGCCAGGGTCGCGGCCACGGCCACGGCCGAGGTCCTGGGCTACGCCAACACAGCCTTTTTCCAGGGCTACCTGGAAGCCATGCCCCTGGCCGACGCCACGGCCGACTGCGTGACGTCCAACTGCGTGCTCAACCTCTCCACGCGAAAACGCGCCCTCTACGCCGAGATTTTCCGCATCCTCAAGCCCGGCGGCCGCATCGTCTTTTCCGACGTGGCCACCGAGACGCCGGCCTCGGCCGCCATCTGCAACGACCCGACCCTGCGCGGGGAGTGCATTTCCGGCACGCTCACGCAAAAAGACCTGACCGCCATCCTGGAGGAGGCCGGGTTCACGGACATCCGCTTCCTGCGCCGCTTTCCCTACCGCCTGGTGCGGGGCCACCGGTTCTATTCGGTGACGGTGTCCGCCCGTCGGCCGGCGGCCGTGGCCCGGCGGCGCAAGGTGTTCTACCGGGGGCCGTTTCCGGCCGTGGTCACGGCCTCGGGCGAGGTGCTGCGGGCCGGGGAGGTCAGGGAGATCGCACTGTTGGAGGAGGACTTGGCCGGCGAGCACCTCTTCGTCCTGGACGGGGAAGGGGCCATCGCCAACCCGGACTTCCAGGCCGGTTCGGGCGCGTGCTGCTGCGGCGTGCCGACCAGGCCCGACGCCACGGTGGCGGCGCTGCTGGAAAAGCTCCCGACCCGCGAGGGGCTTGCGCCCTTCAACCTGGCTCCACCGGCCGGGGAATAGCGGGGGGAAAGGGCCTCGTGTTGCGTCCGCGAAATGCGTGCACACGCATTCATCGGACAACCTGCTTGAGCTGCACTATTTTTCTGAAAAAATACTATCGTATTTTTTCAGGGGCGCAAGCCTAGCGCGTGATTTCCACGGCCAGCTTCACGTAGTCGCGGCGTGTGGCCAGCACCTTGTAGTCGCGGTAGCAGGCCTGGCAGAAGTCCTGCAGGGCGGCGTATTCGTCGGTGCAGTCCCGGGCCGTGAACTCGTCGAACAGGATGATGGTCCCCGGGGCGATGTGCCGCTGCAATTGCATGAGGCAGTACAGGGTCGAGGAGTAGAGGTCCGCGTCCATGTGGAGGACCAAGTCGTTTCGCGGCGTGAACGACCGGGAGAAGGCGTCCACGGTGTCCTGGAAGAGCCCGTCCACGATGCGGGCCCGGTTGTCCCCGAACTCGGGCACCCGGCCCTGCCGGGTGAACGTTCCCTTGGGCTTGTCCGTCTCCCAATCCTCCGGCAGACCCTGAAAGGAATCGAAGCCGAAGAACCTGGAGTCCGCATTGGCGTTGAGCTCCAGCCAGGTCCGAAAGCTTTCGCCGCCAGCGACGCCGAACTCGATGTAGTCGATGGGCCTGTTCCTGACGAACCGCTGGTTCACGCAGTGGTAGAGCTTTCTCCTGTCCTTGTATTCAAAATCCAGAAATACCGCGTCCTGCGACTTCTCCGCGATGACGGCCTGGAATTCCCTGAGCCTGTAGTGGCTTTTCCAATCCTGAACGGTGCCGTTGACGAGCAGGTCGATGGCATGCTTGACCAGTCGCGTCGCATCGTTTTGCTTCGCTTGCGCCATGGCCGGACTCCTTGTGCGATCGCCGGCATATATGCATGAACCATGCCCAATCCAAGACATTCCCCGCGCCATCGGAACACCAGGCCAACGTTCCTGCATATTTCCGTATAATCAAGCCGTTGCATGCACGGTCAACAACGGGGAATGCCCGCGCAGACCGGCATCCTTGAAGGAAGAACAACAGGGGCGGCCTGTCCGTCAAAATACCGTAGCGCAGGGACAACACGAGAAACGGGCCGCCCAGGGATGCAATCCCCCCCTGACGCGGCGCCCCTCAGGGCGTCGAGCCCGTCGCGCTTGCCGCGTCACGGGCCGGCCAAGGCCATGTCGTCGGAAAAACGTCGGCCAAAAGGCCGACGCGGGCATGGGGGAGGCGTCGAGGCGGACGGCTGGCCGCGCCGGCGTCGCGTCCGCGCCAGACGTGCGGACGCGTCCGGCGGACCGTCAATCTTGGGAAGGAGCCTTCAAGACGGGCGTTTTTTCCAGAGACCCCGCGCCGGGCGGCGCGGCGATCCACGAGGGGACGGCGGATCCCGGAGAGAGGCGGGCTACTCCCCGCAGCACTTCTTCATCTTGCGAAAGACGGTGGTGCGGTCGAGGCCCAGGCGCTTGGCCGCCTCGCCCACGGAACCGAAGTAGGCGATGGCCCGCTCCAGGTAGTCGCGCTCGAAGGAGGCCAGCACCTCCTTGTAGGGGCGCTCGAAATCCACGGGCAGGGCGATGGCCTCGCGCACGGGCGCGGCCTCGGCCGGCGGCGCGGCGGCGCCGGCCGAGGGCAACAGGCATTCCTTGACCCGCATGGCCGTGGGCAGGTCCTCGGCCGTGATGGCCCCGTCGCAGGTGATGACCAGGCCCTCGATGAGGTTCTCGAGCTCGCGCACGTTGCCCGGCCAGTTGTAGTGGGCCATGATCCGCTCGGCCTCGAGGGAAAAGGAGGCCCGCTTGCGGTAGCGCGAGCCGAAGCGCTGCAGGAAGAGCCGGGCCAGGGGCAGGATATCGTCGGGCCGGTCGCGAAGCGGCGGAATCTCCAGCACCGCCACCCGCAGGCGGAAGAAGAGGTCGCTGCGGAAGGTGCCGAGCCTGGCCTCGGCCTCCAGGTTGCGGTTGGTGGCGGCGATGACCCGCACGTCGGTCTTTCGGGCCTTGCTCGAGCCCACGGGCGTGAGTTCCCTGTCCTGGAGCACGCGCAGGAGCTTGGACTGCAGGACGAGCGGCATCTCGCCGATCTCGTCGAGAAAGATGGTGCCGCCCTCGGCCATCTCGAAAAAACCCACCCGCCCCTTGGGGTGCGCCCCGGTGAAGGCCCCGGGCGCGTAGCCGAACAGTTCCGACTCGATGAGGTTCTCCGGGATCGAGGCGCAGTCCACCTTGACGAAGGGCTTCTCGCGCCGGGGGCTGGCCTCGTGGATCATGCGGGCGAAGAGCTCCTTGCCCACGCCCGTCTCGCCGAGCACCAGCGCCACGGCGTCCGTGGCCGCGATGCGGCGCAACAGGTCCATCAGCCGCTTCATGGCGGAATTTTCCGCGATGAAGTGGGTGATGCCGCCGCCCTCCCGGATGAAGAAGTCCATCTGGTGCTGGTAGGTCTCGATCAGCTCCTGCTGGCGGGAGATGCGCTCGCGCATGCGGGCCATGAGGGTGATGTCGCGGGCGTAGACCACGACCAGGCTCACCGTGCCGTCGGGGTCGCGCACGGGCTTGCCGTCGATGGTCATGGAGCGGTTGTCGCGGGTGACCTGGATGGAGGAGGCGGGCCGGCCCGTGGCCACGATCTCGGGGGTGATGGGCGCGATGTTGAACAGGCCGGCTTTTTTGAGCTCTTCGACGTTCTTGCCGATGAGCTCGGCCTTGGCCATGCCGGTGAGCTGCTCGTAGGCGGCGTTGACCTTGAGGGCGTAGCCTTCGCGGTCGGCGATGAACACGCCGTCCTCGATGCTGTCGAGGATGGCGTCGAGGTGGCTGGCCACGGGATCGAGGAAGTGTCGTTCCTTTTTTCTCATTTCCGCCCCTTTTTTGCCCCTGGCTCGTCACAATTTTCCCAAGCTCGCCGTCCGGCACCTGTGCAATACCGCAACCTGTGGCAAAGGTGCAACATGTTGCAGATTTGCCAACAACCTGATTTTCTTCATTATAGACTCCCGCACTGGAAAAAAACAAGTGCGAATTTGCAACATGGCCCGGCCTTTTTTCGGCTTTCATCAGACCTTTGAAATTTTAACAATAAAAATCAGCTGGTTAATTTTCTGGCACGCCCATTGCTAATAGAGAGACAAAGCGCAAGACGCAAACACGAAAACAACTGCCTTATCATAGAAGGAGAACGCCATGGACGCCACCCCGAACACCACCAAGGTTCGCCCGGTTGTGAAGCCCCTGGAAAACTACACCGTCGAAGGCGTAAGCGAATGTTCGGCCTGCGGCCGCGCCGTCAAGATGCAGCTCCTCGTCGACAACGACATCATCGTCGACGCCGGCGGTACGGTCGAAAGCTGCGGCTACAGCCGGGAATGCATGGCCGCGCTCATCGCCACCGTCAAGGGCATGAACGTGTACGACGCCCAGGCCGTCTCCAGCGAAGATTTCCAGCCGCTCATGACCCGCGTCATCGAGAAGCTCGGCTGCGACAACTGGTGCGTTGCCGCCCTGCGCATCGCCCTGCGTAACTACCGCCTCCGGGCGGCGGCCTAGGCACACCGCCGCCCGTTCACCCGGCCATCCGCTGGACCCACACGGACGGTCGGGGGCAAGCCAGGGGACGCCCGCCGCTAGCGTCCCCTGGCTTTTTTACGCACTTCGCCCGCCTTCCCCGCCTTCCGGCCCGCTTTGACAACCCGTCCGCCATTCCGTAGACACGGATAAGCGCCGAAACGGCCGCCGGATCGCCGGATTTCGCGGCCCGGCGCAGGACTCCCCGCCCCGGCGGCGCGCCAACGCACCAACCACGGGGGAGCCCCGGGCGGCGCTCCGGCACGGGACGCCCTCCCCTCCCCGCCCAGGGAGAGGCCATGGCCAAGGGAAGCGTGTCCGATTTCCACGACCTCGGTTCGCTCGGCGAGGACATCCGCCGCCACATCCTGTCCAACCTCGGCAACGACCTCTACCCGCCCGATCCCTTCCGCTACTTCAGCGGCCTGGCCTACGCCATCCGCGACCGCCTCATCCGCATGTGGCTGACCACCCAGGCCTCCTACTACGACTCCATGAGCAAGCGGGTCTATTACCTGTCCATGGAGTTCCTGCCGGGCCGGTTCCTCATGAACTACATCACCAACATGGGCATGGAGGAAGGCTGCCGCGAGGTCGCCACGTCCATGGGCTACGCCCTGGACGACCTGGCCGAGGAGGAGCGCGACGCCGGCCTCGGCAACGGGGGCCTGGGGCGGCTGGCCTCGTGCTACATGGACTCCATCGCCACCTGCGGCATCCCGGGCTACGGCTACGGCATCCTGTACGACTACGGCCTGTTCCACCAGACCATCGTGAACGGCTGGCAGGAGGAGCAGGCCGACAACTGGCGGCGGCACGGCAGCCCCTGGGTCATCGACCGGGTGGAGCACCTCTACGAAGTGCGCTTTTACGGCCGCAGCGAAGCCTACAGCGACGACAAGGGCGCCCTGCGCTACCGCTGGGTGGACGCGGACACGGTCATGGCCATGCCCTGCGACATCCTGATCCCCGGCCACGGCGGCGGGCACGTCACCAACATGCGGCTGTGGGCGGCCGCCTCGTCCCAGGAATTCTCGCTTCGCGACTTCAACCAGGGCGACTTCGTCGGGGCCATGCAGGCCAAGATCCTGTCGGAAAACATCTCCAAGGTGCTCTACCCCAACGACGAGCCCGTGGCCGGCAAGGAGTTGCGCCTCAAGCAGCAGTACTTCCTGGTCGCGGCCACGCTTCGCGACATCGTGCGCCGCCACCGCAAGTCCGGCCCCTCCTTCGAGGGCTTCGCCGACAAGGTGGCCATCCAGTTAAACGACACCCACCCCACCATCGCCGTGGCCGAGCTCATGCGCATCCTGGTGGACGAGGAGTTTCTCGCCTGGGACGAGGCCTGGGACATCTGCCGGGCCACCTTCGCCTACACCAACCACACCGTGCTGCCCGAAGCCCTGGAGACCTGGCCTATGGACCTCTTGGGCCGGGTGCTGCCGCGCCACCTGGAGATCATCGCCGAGATCGACCGCCGCTTCCTGGCCGAGGTGGCGGCCAGGCATCCCAACGACCCGGGCAAGCTCGCCCGCATGGCCGTCATCGACCGGGGCAGCTCCCGGGTGCGCATGGCCCATCTGGCCATCATCGGCAGCCACGCCGTCAACGGCGTGGCCAGGCTCCATTCCGACATCCTGCGCCAGAGCGTGTTCCCGGATTTCGACGCCTTCTATCCCGGCAAGTTCACCAACGTGACCAACGGCGTCACCCCGCGCCGCTGGCTGCTCCAGGCCAACCCGGCCCTGTCGCGCCTGGTCACCGAGGCCGTGGGCCCGGGCTGGACCAGGGACCTCACGGAACTGAAAAAGCTTGTCCCCCTGGCCGAGGACCCGGCCTTCCGCCAGGCCTGGCGGGCGGCCAAGCGCGACAACAAGAAGCGCCTCGCCCGGTACGTGCTGCGAAAGACCGGCCTTGGCATCAACCCGGACACGCTCTTCGACGTCCAGGTCAAGCGCATGCATGAGTACAAGCGCCAGCTTTTAAACGTGCTGCACGTCGTCACCCTCTACAACCGCCTGCGCCGCGACCCGGGCCTGGCCGTGCCGCCGCGCACGGTGCTCGTCGGCGGCAAGGCCGCGCCCGGCTACTTCATGGCCAAGCGCATCATAAGGCTCATCACGGCCGTGGCCGAGAAGGTCAACGCCGACCCGGCCATGCGGGGCCGGCTGCGCATGCTCTTTTTGCCCAACTACTGCGTGTCCCAGGCCGAGAAGGTCATCCCGGCCGCGGACCTGTCCCAGCAGATCTCCACCGCCGGCATGGAAGCCTCGGGCACGGGAAACATGAAGTTCGCCCTGAACGGCGCGCTGACCATCGGCACCCTGGACGGGGCCAACATCGAGATCATGCAGGAAGTGGGGGAGGACAACATCTTCATCTTCGGCCTGACCGCCGCCGAGGTGGCGGCGGCCCGGGCCCACGGCCTGGACCCGCGCCGGCGCGTGCGCGACGACGCCGAGCTGGCCGAGGTGCTGGACATGATCGGGCGCGGCTACTTCGCCCCGGGCGAACCCGACCTCTTCGCGCCGGTCATCGCCAACCTCCTCGACCACGGCGACTACTACTGCGTCACGGCCGACTACCGGGCCTGCCTGGAAGCCCAGGACCGGGTCAATGCCCTGTACCTGGACCCGGACGCCTGGAGCCGCAAGTCCATCCTCAACACGGCCAACATGGGCTTTTTCTCCAGCGACCGGGCGGTCATGGAATACGCCCGCCGCATCTGGAACATCGAGCCCCTCGGGGAATGACCGGCGGCCGGGCCTGGGGAAGCGCCTTCCCGCCGGACCGGCCGCGCGGTCCCGGAACTCAGGCGAAAAACGCCTCGATGTACGCGGCCAGGGGCGTGGCCGGGCGGCCGGACAGCGCCTCCACGTCGCCTGTCACGCCGGCGTATTCCCCGGCTTCCGAGGCGGCGTAGATGCTGATAAGCGCCTCCACCACGTCCTCGGGCATCCCGGCCGCCCGAAAGGCGGCGGCGAAATCCTCCGGCGCGGCGTCCACCGCCCGCACCGGCTTGCCCAGGGCCAGCGAAAGCGCCTTGGCCACGTCCTCGCCGTCGTAGGCCACAGGCCCGGTCAGTTCGTAGACGGCGTTGTCCCTGGCCGCGCCGGTCAGCGCGCCCACGGCCGCCGCGGCCACGTCCCGGTGCGTGACGTAGGCGACCTTCCCCCTGGCCCCGGGCATGGCGAACACGCCCGTCTCCCTGGCCTTGGCCAGCAGCGCGTCCAGGTTGGCGGCGTACATGTTGTCGCGAAGCAGCACATAAGCCAGCCCCGAGGCCTTCAAATACGCCTCGGTGGCCACATGCGCGGCGGCCCACGTGAACTTGCTCCCGGGCACGGGGTTGACCGCGCTCGTGTAGACGATGCGCCGCACCCCCGCCTTTTTGGCCGCGTCCACGGCGGCCCGGTGGTCGGCGATGCGCGTCTCGTTGCTCCCCGCCCCGGAAACGAGCAGGAGTGTTTCCACACCGGCGAAGGCCGCCTCCATGCCGGCCGGATCGTCGTAGTCGGCCCGGGCCGTTTCGAAGCCCAGACTTTTGAACGCTTCGAGCTTCTCCGGCGCGCGGGCGGTCAAGCGCACGCCCCGCGTCAGCCCACGGGCCTTGCATTCCTCGATGACGGCCCGTCCCAGACGGCCCGTGGCTGCGGTGATGGCGATCATGACGTCCTCCTTCTGTTTGATATCAAACAAATTGGGTAAAAAATTAAAGAAAATTGGCTTCCATGGTCTCGAGGAGACGCACGAGCCGCAGCCGGTCGTCCGGCGCGATCCCGCGCCAGGCCCTTTCCAGCATCGCCCGGGAGATCTCCCGGAACGCCGGCTCCAGGGCCCGGCCGGCCTCGGTCAGCCGCACCCGGACGCTGCGCAGGTCCTCCGGCGAGGCTTCCGTGGCCACGTAGCCGGCGGCCACGAGCTTTTTGACCAGCGCCGTCACCGTGGACTTGTCCCGCTTGGCGGCCGCGGCCAACTCCTTCATGGACGCCTCGTCCCGGGCGAACAGGTGGTGCAGGATGGCCCCATGGGACGGGGCCAATCCCTTGATGCCCCGGCTTTCCAGGGCGGCGGCCAGGTAGCGGTTCACCCCGGCGTGGACGTCGCCGATGAGGGCGGCGATGCGCTGCGTTTCCATGTCTGGGCAAATAAGTTTGACATCAAACAATGTCAAGGCCCGAAAAAGAAAAAGGCCGGGAGGGGCGTTCGCCCTTCCCGGCCCGTGAAGGCGTGCGCCGCCGGTTATCCCAGCAGTTCGTTGATCTTCTTCATGACCGCGAAGGCGTCGGCCACGTAGAGCACGTCGGCCTTGCCTTGCGCCCAGCCGCAGGAGGCGTCGAGGTTCACGGCCCGGCGCTCGGCGATGAAGCGCCAGCCGACCACATGAGGCTCCTCGCCGTGGCAGCAGGTGGCCAGGCCCTTGGGATGGCGCGGCGTCGCGCCGGTCTGGCCGACCTGGTGCAGGTGGCTGAGGAAGGGCAGCACCGCCTCGCCCTCGCCGCCCATGTCCACCAGGGACTTGCTGCTGCCGAGCGACGCCTTGGACTTGCCGAGGAAGCCCAGGATCAGCTGGCCGGCCTCGGCCACGTGGGGCGCGCCGTCGGGCTGCTTCTTCGTCCAGCCTGCGCCGGCCACGAACAGCAGCTTGGCGTCGGGGCGGATGGTCTGCTCGTCGGCCGAGGGAGCGATGACGGTCTTGACCGTGGTGCGGGTCAGCGCCGTCGTGACCGGCACGTCGACGGCCGTGACGGCGACCTGCCCCGGCGCGCCGTCGTAGGCGGCGTGGCAGCCGGCCGAGACGCTCAGGCACCAGGGACGCCCGGCGCGGGTGAGTTCGGCCTGCATGCGCTGGCGGTAGTAGCCGCGCGTGGCCACGGGCGCGCCGTCCTTGACGGCAACGGCCGTCACGTGGGCGTCGATGCGCCCGCCCAGGCGTTCGGCCACGCCCGGAAGCGCCCGGGAGACGCGGGAATCGTCGGCCGCGACGACGATGGTCGCGCCGGCGGCCTTGCACAGGGCCTCCATGGCGGCGGCGTCCGTGGCGTAGCGGGGCTGGCCGAAGGCCTCGCCCGAAACGCCGTGGAAGGAGGCCGCGCCGCAGCCGGCCAGGGCGTTCGCCGCCCCGGCCACGTCCGCGCCGAAAAGGCCGACGGAAAGCGGCGCGCCGAGCCCCTCGGCCAGGGATTTGGCCGCGGTCAGGGCCTCCAGGGAGGCCTTGGACAGGCCGGCGTCAGCCTCGGTATGGGCGAGAAAAAGTACGGTTTCCATGCTGTCGCGCCTCCTGCCCTAACTGTTGATCCAGGCGATGATGTCCCGGGCGATGTCTTCCACGGGCGTGTCCTTGACCAGGCGGGTCTCCCGCTTCTGGGCCGGCACGGCCACGGATTTGTAGTCGATGGCCGCCGCGTCGATGGTGGCCGGCTTGGCCTTTTGCAGGGCCGGCATGACGAGGCGCATGTTGGCCATGCCCACCTGCGGGTTGTTGGGCGGCTCGGGCAGCTCGCCCGTGGCCCAGCCGAACACGGCCGGCGCGCCGGCGCAGGTCGAGACCAGGTAGGCCCCGCCCTCGATGCGCTCCATGACTTCAAGGGAGCCGTCCGCCCCGACGGTCAGCTTGTCCACGCCCTGGAACTGGTCCACGACGCCGAGCTTCTCGCCCAGGATCTGCAGGGTGGAGCCCGCGCCGCGCGAGGCCGACTGCCAGCCGCCGAAGACCAGCAGCTTGGACTTGTCGAGGCCGGCGATGCCCTCGATGGCGGCGAAAAGCGCCGCCGCGACCTCGGAGGAATCCGTGAAGCCGCCGGCCGGGCCGTCGGCCACCACCAGCTCGAAGGGAGCCTTCTGGGCCACGGTCATCATGACCTGCTGCAGCTTGGCCTTGGGCCCCAGCGACACCAGCCAGACCTTGCTGCCGGCGGCGGACTTGGCCAGGTGCGCCGCCTCGTACAAGGCGTGGGACGCCCAGGGGTCGAGGATCGACGGCAACATCATCTCGTTTTTGAGCCCCCAGCCGGTCGGACCCTTGACCGGCTCCAAGGTCTGCAACGGATCGGGCACTATACCGCCGCATACGACGATATGAAACATAGGCACTCCTTTCAGGGAGAATGAGGAACCGGGGGAGGGAA
>JAEWCY010000003.1 GCA_023390395.1 Pseudomonadota bacterium
CCCCCGGGGGGCCCCCCCCCCGGGGGGCCCCCCGCCGGGGGGCCTTCGCCGCGAGAGGGGCCGCCCTCCGAGAACGCCCATGCATATCTACGCCGACGCCGACGCCCTGCCCAACCCCATCAAGGAAATCCTGTTCCGCGCCGCCGTGCGCCTTCGCCTCGGGCTGACCCTGGTGGCCAACAAGACCCTGGCCGTCCCGGCCTCGCCCTACATCCGGGCCATCCGGGTGGGCCGGGGCTTCGACGTGGCGGACGCGGCCATCGTGGAACGGGTCGCGCCCGGGGACCTGGTCGTCACGGCGGACATCCCCCTGGCCGCCCTGGTCATCGAAAAGGACGCCCACGCCCTGAACCCCAGGGGGGAGCTCTACACCAGGGACAACATCCAGGGCCGGCTGGCCATGCGCAACCTGCTCGACGAACTGCGCGGCGCGGGCGTGGCCACCGGCGGGCCGCCGCCCCTTTCCAACCGCGACCGGGAAGCCTTCGCCAACCAGCTCGACATCTTCCTGAGCAGGCGGGCCGGGAACTGAAGCGGCGTGGCCGCAGCGCCCGCCGGCCCGCCTTTCCTGTCCGCAACCTGTACGGCGTATTACAAAGCCGAGCCCGGCCGCCGGGGCCATCTTTCCTTCGCATCGGGATCGCGTTATTTTCCGGAGATGCACATCCACTCTTCGCGCAAGGCCTCGGGCATGGCGCGGCGCGCGGCCGCGGCCGTCGTCGCCGCCTGCTTCTTCCTGGCGACGGTCTTGGCCACGCCCACGGCCCGGGCCGGCATGTTCTCCTTCGACCTCAAGGACGAGCGGGAGCTCGGCGAGAAGTTCAACGCGATCATCCGCGCCCGCATGCCGCTGATCGAGGACACCGAGATCAACGACTACGTCACCAGCGTGGTCGATCGCATCGTACGCATCATGCCGCCCCAGCCCTTCTCCTTCAACGTGGCCATCGTCAACAACAACGCGGTCAACGCCTTCGCCGGGCCGGCCGGCTACGTGTTCGTCTTCACCGGGCTCATGCTCAGCATGGAGCACGAATCCGAGATGGCGGGCGTGCTGTGCCACGAACTGGCCCACGTGAGCCAGCGCCACATCGCCAAGCGCATGGGCGAGATCCAGGCCCTGTCCATCGGCCAACTGGTCGGGGTGCTGGCCGGCGTGGTCCTGGGGCAGACCACGGGCAACCGGGACCTCGGCGCGGCCCTGGCCGTCGGCTCCCAGGCGGCCACGGCGCAAGCCTACCTCAAGTATTCCCGCGACGACGAACGCGAGGCCGACCAGGTCGGCATGAACTATCTGGTCGCGGCCGGGTATCCGCCGCGCGGCCTAGTCGAGGCCTTCGAGACCATGCGCAAGCTCAGGTGGATGCAGGGCGGGGGCGACATCCCCACCTACCTGAGCACCCACCCGGGCCTGGACGAACGCATGAGCTACCTCAAGGACCGCCTGGGCAAGCTCCCGGCGGCGGTGCAGGCCCGAAAGGACGACGACACGGCCTTCAAGCGGGCGCAGATGCTCGTGCGCGCCCGCTACACCGATCCGAAAAACGCCGTGTCCTACTTCCGCAAGCTCGGCGACAAGGCCACCTGCCTGGACAAGCTGGGCCTGGCCATCGCCCTGTCGCGCTCCATGGAGGACGTGCGCCAGGCCAAGCCTGCCTTCGAAGAGGCCCTGGCCTGCGGCGGCGGCGACGCCCTGGTGCTGCGCGAATCCGGCCGCTTCTTCCTGAAGATACGGGACTTCGTCCGGGCCAAGGCCCTGCTCGAGGCGGCGCTTCGGGCCAATCCCAGGGACATCGACGCCAACTACGAATACGGCCGCATGCTGGCCCAGGAAGGCAACTACAAGGCCGCCGTGTCCTACCTGGAGCAGGTGCGGCTGCGGGTGCCGGAAAACGGCGAGATCCGCGCCACCTACGGCCAGGTCCTGGGCCAGGCCGGCGACGTGTTCCACGCCTACCTCAACCTGGCCTACGCCGCGATCTACGACAACAACCCGCGCCAGGTGAAGTTCCAGATGGACAAGGCCAAGGCCGCGGCCAAGACCGACGCCGACCGGCGCGAGTTGGCCAAGCTCGAGGAAACCTTCAAGAAACGCTCGGAATACATGGGCAAGAAGGCTTTCGAATGAACGGCTCGCTGCTCGTGCGCCTGCCAAGGGGCGACGACCTGCTGGAGGCTTTGGCCGGCATCTGCCTGGAGCGCAACATCAGCAAGGGGCATCTGACCCTCATCGGTTCCCTGGAGCGGGCCGTGCTCGGCTTCTACGACCAGGACGCCCGGGAACACCGCCTGCGGACCCTCGAAGCGGGCACGGAGATCCTCTCGGGCCTCGGCAACGTCTCCCTCAAGGACGGCCTGCCCGTGGTCCATCTGCGCCTGACGCTCCTGACCGCCGACTTCGCCGTCACCGGCGGCCAGGCCATGCCCGGCTGCGTCCTTTTCGCCGGCGAGGCCTGCATCACCCCCCTGGCCGGCCCCTGCCTGCACCGGGGCCTCGACCCGGCCACGGGCCTGGCCCTCTGGGACCGGACCGGCATGTGACGCCAAACGGCCGGCCACCTCGCAAGGAGATGCCGGCCGCCGGCCTTCCCGCTTCCGCACGGGCGTTTTCCCGAAGGTCCGCCGTCGCCTCCGATCCGCCCCCGCGCCGCGTCCGCGCGGGGGCCAAGGCGGGCTGCGCGGTCGCCTCCCGCGCTCGTGTCGCGTTCTCGAAATCCGCGCCTGCGAATCTTGAGAACAATAATCCGAACCAACTATTTTTTCTGTAAAAAATAGTACCGTATTTTTTACAGAATGCCGCACTAGAAACGTTCGAAGTCGTCGTCGTGCGGCTCCGGCCCGAGGTCGACGAGGGCCGCGGGAGCGGCGGCCCTGGCGACGGGCTTGGACTTGCCGATCTTGGCGGCCCCCTTCCTGGCCTGCAGCGGCGCCTGGGTCAGGGCCTTGGGCCGGGACGAGGAGCCGGACACCTGGAAGAACCCGATCGTGGCCTGCAACTGCTCGGCCTGGGAGGAAAGCTCCTCGGCCGTGGACGCCACTTCCTCCGAGGACGAGGCGTTTTGCTGCACCACCTGGTCGAGCTGCTGCAGGGCCCGGTTGACCTGGGACGCCCCGGCGCTCTGCTCGGCCGAGGAAGCCGCGATCTCCTGCACCAGTTCGGACGTCTTGTGGATGTCGGGCACGAGCTTGCCGAGCAGGCCGCCGGCCCGTTCGGCCACTTCCAGGCTGGAGGAGGACAGGGCGTTGATTTCCGCCGCCGCGGACTGGCTCCGCTCGGCGAGCTTGCGCACCTCGGCGGCGACCACGGCGAATCCCCGCCCGTGCTCGCCCGCCCGGGCCGCCTCCACGGCGGCGTTGAGGGCCAGCAGGTCCGTTTGCCGGGCGATCTCCTCGATGACGGAAATCTTGGAGGAAATCTCCCGCATGGCGGCCACGGTCTGGTTCATGGCCGCCCCGGACTCCCTGGCGTCCTCGGCCGCCTTGCGGGCCAGGGACTCGGTCTGCTGGGCGTTGTCGGCGTTCTGCTTGATGGCGGAACTCATCTCCTCCATGGAGGCGGAGGACTCCTCCACGGCCGAGGCCTGTTCCGAGGCCCCCTGGGACAGGGCCTGGGAGGAGGCGGAAAGCTCTTCCGCGCCGGAGGACATGTTCTCGGCCCCGGCCTGCACTTCCTGGACGATGTCGGTGAGCCTGCCCACCATGTCGCGCAGGGCCCGCATGAGGCCGTCGTTTTCGGAACGCATGCGCACGTCCAGGCGCAGGTCGCCGGAAGCGAGCTGTTCGGCCATGGCGGCCACGCTTTTTTCCGCCTCGGCGACGCTGCGCAGGGAATCGGCGAGTTCGCCGAGCTCGTCCTTGGTCCGGATCGTGAGCGTCCCGGTCAGGTCGCCCACGGCCAGCCGGGAGGCGAAATTCTTCCCCTGCATCAGGGTGGGCAGGATGGAACGCGGAATGTAGATGCTCAGGAACACGCCGATGACCACGGCCACGGACAGCAGCACGATCGAAAAGATCCAGGCCTGCTCATAGGTGGCGCGCCCGGCGGCGGCTTCGTCGATCCCGCCCTTGTCGTTGATGGCCACGCACTTCTGCAGGGCGTCCAAGGCGGCGTTGAACACCTTGGGCACGTCAGTGGACGAAATGTTCAGCGCCTCGTCCCTTTTTTGCTGCCCGAACAATTCGAATATTTTTTCATGCAATTGATAATAACGACTGGCGTTCTCGGTAAATGTTTCATAACTCCTTCGTTCTTCATCCGAGGAAATCAACTTGTCGTAACGTGTCTGCGCCTGCTTCACCTTGTCGAGCGATTCATTCATGCGCTGTTCATTCTGACGCCTCGCGTCATCCGTCAGGGATGTCAGGTAATTCAATTCGTAACGCCTGGCGTTGGAAAACTCCCTCGCGAGGGTCCCGACTTCCTTTATGCTCGGGAGCCAGTTGACAGCCAGCTCATTCGTGGATTTATAAACGATCTTGAGTTGCACCATGCTGGCCACGCCATAGGCGATAAATATAAGCACAATGACAGAAAAGCTGATTGGCAGTTTGGCGGACAGCTTCATATGCCTCGTCTCCTATTGGTATCGAACAATCGTCGCTGACATCAGCTTGAGCCGCATATAAAAACTGATACACCCCGCCCCTGCAAATAACTTATGGGGAGCCGTTCCTTCTCTCCGGCAAATTACCGGGAATCAGTTCCTATTATTAGCCTACGTCAGCCAATTATACAACCGTCATCGACGACGATTTGTTCCGAAATCTAAAGCAAATAGTTTTATTTATTACATCATGATGAAATAACGGCAAATTACACTACGGCAAGGACTTGAAGCCTGAAGAGGATATCGGATGGCACCGTCCCGCCGGCTTCCAACGCTGCCTGGCCCGTTGCGCCCATTCCGGAGCGGGCGGCCAGCAAAGGCCGGACCCAGGAACGCCCAAAAAAACAAGGGGGCCAAGCCTCTCGGCCCGCCCCCTTGCGTGCTTCGGCGCTGTCCGCCAAGCGCGTGCCTGCGTCCGTCTGCGCGTGCGTCACTCGCCACGGCGACGCTGCGATCATACGCGGCGCGGTCGGCGTCGCCGCGCCCCGGGAAGCCGCCCTGCCGGCAATCCGGCCGGCGGCCCGGGACCGGGCGCGTTTCGCCCGCCCGGCCCGTCAGAGCGGCGTGCCGTTTGCCGCGATGTCGGCCAGGATGCGGGCCTTGAGCAGACGCGACACCGGCCCGGGCCGGCCGTCGCCCACGGGCGCGTCGTTGTAGCGCACGATGCTCAGGCAGTCGTTGGTGGTGCCGAGGATCATCATCTCCCGGGCCGTGGCGATGGCTTCCTCGCGCACCGGCGCGAAGACCACCTCCCGTTCGCCGCCAAGAAGCTCCACCGCCCGCATGAGGGTGGTGCCGCGAAGAGCGTTGTTGAGTTCCGGCACCACGAAACGGCCCTCCGCGTCCACCAGGCAGATGTTCTCGGTCGCGCCCTCGGCCAAAAATCCCTTGTCGTCGTAGCAGACCGGAGATAGTCCTCGCCGCGCATGGTGGCCTCGCGCTTCATGAGGACGTTGGGCAGGTAGTCGATGGACTTGATGCGGGCCAGGTAGTTCTGCTTGGCCGGGATGGAGGTGCGAAAGGCGGTCACGCCCTTCGTAAAGGCCTCGGCCGGACGGGGGTGAAAGCGGTAGGCCACGATGGTGAGGCTCGGGACCGGGCACTCGGCCGGGTCGATGCCGAAGCCGCCCGGGCCGCGCCCGACGATGACCCGCACCATGCCCGTGTCCGCCCCGCCGGCCCGGCACACGGCCAGGGTCAGCTCGGCCGCCTCGTCCCAGGAACAGGGCGGGGCAAGGTGGATGGCGGCGGCCGAGCGCTCCATGCGCTCGAAGTGGGGGGCCACCTGGTAGAGCCGGCCGTCCACGTACTTGAGGGTCTCGAAGACCCCGTCGCCCCGGTGGACCAGATGGTCGTCCAGGGGAATGAGCAGAAGCCTCGGATCCGTGCCGATCACGCCCAGGCGGTGCTCGTAAAAAGCCAGCAAATTCTCGCCGCCGGGGCGCGGCGCGGCCAGCAGACGGGCGATGTAGGCGTCGGCGTCGACGATTTCGGGCATGGAAACCACTCCTTGCAAACGCATTGGGGGAAGCGTCCCTAAGGACGCCTCCCCCATTCACGATTTTTCCCTTCCGGTCAAACGGACGGTTACGCGGGCACGCCCACCTTGTCCTTCTCGATGAGCAACTCGGCGATCTGCACGGCGTTGAGCGCCGCGCCCTTGCGGATGTTGTCGGCCACGATCCAGAGGTTGAGGCCATTGTCGATGGTCGCGTCCTCGCGGATGCGGCCCACGAACACGTCGTCCTCGCCGGCGGCGTGGATGGGCATGGGATAGATCTTTTCCGACGGGTTGTCGTAGACCGTGACCCCCGGAGCCTGGGACAGGATGACCCGGGCGTCCTTGGCCGTGAGCTTTTTTTCGGTCTCGATGTTGACCGACTCGCTGTGGCCGTAGAAAACCGGCACGCGCACGGTGGTGGCCGTGACCTTAATCGAGTCGTCGCCCATGATCTTGTTGGTTTCCTTGATCATCTTGATTTCTTCGAAGGTGTAGTCGCCGTCGGAGAAAACGTCGATCTGGGGCAGGCAGTTGAAGGCGATCTGGTAGGGATAGACCTTCGCCTCGGGGTCCTGCATGTTAAAAAGCTGGCGCACCTGCGTCTCGAGCTCGGCAATGGCCTTCTGCCCGGTGCCGGAAACGGCCTGGTACGTGGAGACGACCACGCGCTTGATCTTCGCCGCGTCGTGCAGGGGCTTGAGCGCCACCACCATCTGAATGGTCGAACAGTTGGGGTTGGCGATGATGCCTTTGTGCCAGTCCACGTCGTCGGGATTGACCTCGGG
>JAEWCY010000018.1 GCA_023390395.1 Pseudomonadota bacterium
GTTCTACCTTCATCTTGTCCCTCCAATTCTCTTTTTTCTTTCAGGGAGTTGAAAATCGTGCATACAAATCAGCCCCTCAAGGAAGCCCTCCAAGAGACCCTGCGATAACCAAGTAAATTTCTTTCAGAAATCCATTCCAAATTCCCCAATGTACGTTTATATGTAAAAACGTACTTTCCTTATAAATGTTATTTCTGTATAACTTTAGACAAATAAACAGAATCTTGCGTGTAATCTTAAAAAAATAGCCATGCCTTTCGACATGACTATGTTGAAGTTCAAAGCCATCTAGACTTTCGTCAAAATGATCTTTTCGTCTTCGACCAACACAGAGAATTCATCGCCGTCGTTCACCACCAGACCTTGAAGATCAATACTTTTCAGATAGATCTTCAATTCCATCTTGTTGTTCACCTTGGGCCGCCGCGAGTTCTTGAGGTAAAGCCCCTTGACCTCGTAATAGGTCTTATCATCGCTCATCAACTTGAGGACGTATTGCTTCAGAGTCTGGCGGTGTTTAATTCCCATCCTTGCCAGAATTGCTGAAGCGTCCATACCATTGAAAATGCACTCTCGCAGCATCGAAGGATTGTACTTCGATTCAATCTTCTTCTTGTCGGAACCTTCCTGAACATCCATAGCCGTGCTATCGTTCTTCTTGCTCATACAAGCTCCTTTTTATGTTTGATTGATAATTTCTGTATTTCGGCGAAGATTCTTCAAAATAACTGGTAACTTGCTTCTATTTGCTTGATCTTGCGCTTAATCTGCTTGGTCTCCCAGGGGCCAAAACGTGAATTGGCCCCAGGATCAAATTTCCGGGGCTTTCGGTCACGGGGGAGGGGCAACTATGGGTCAAGTCCAAAACGGCTCAGGACGGGGCGTATATAAGGGCAGTTTTGAAGTGGCCGGGGGCCTGACACCTGAACTGTGCCAGCAGCAAACGGGGTGTTGGTCAGCTCACTTTCTGAAACGAAAAAAGGACCCCGCCTAAAGGCAAGGTCCCAGTATGTTCACGTAGTCCTGCCGCCGTCCCTGATGATCTAAACCACCAGGGAGGGCAGCAGTTTCAGGATCGAATGAGTCGTCACCGAATCAAGCGTCCTTCACAACCGAACAGACGGTTTTCCCGTATTCGGCTGTAGCAAGAGATGTTATTTGTTCTTATCGAAATGCTTCGCCGATCAAGACCATCAATATTTCACAGAAGCCAATGTCTTAAATAGTCTCGACGACACTTATCTCGATTTCAACTTTCAAATAATCTACAAATACTACATCTCTTGCCGTATCCCTTACGGACACGCAGCCATCCTCTTTAAAGACTAACGACTCCAACGTTTTTGCTTTAAAGCATTTAAAGAGGACTTCCCTTGGTCTTAAGCCCGGTTCTTTGAAACCGTCCCATACTTAATCGCTTACACATGACCAGAAGACACTTCACCTACCTATGTCTTCAGAATTGATTAAATCCAATAAATTTCAGTTTGCCATAAACCTCATTCATCATATGCGCCACCTTAGTCTCTCCATTTTCCAATGGATACGGGCCAGCCTCTCAATCTCAATCCCTCTCGCAACTGAATCTCTTCATATTGTTTAGATATGACTCAAGACTACTCGTTCGATGGAGCCGACAAGCAGTTTTGACCTGGAGCCATTTTTGTTTTTGATTGTAACAGAGTCTTAGGTTGAATCTGTTGTTTGCAGTATCAGCAACACTTGACCTGCGATTTAATGCAAGGCACCCATGACAATTTTACTACGCTTAATATTTGTTTTGATTATTTGAATATGTTGAAATCTTGAAAAGCTTGTCTCGACTATTTCTAGCAAGATATTTACTTTTGTTTTTTTCTTGACAATCACACTGATCGTATTCACATTCAATAATATATGTAATAATTTCTGTCTAACGAAAGAGAAAGTTGCCGAATTATTGCGCCAACTAATCCGGCAACATCCCTTTTGCACGATACCAAGGGGCAGAAATCAATAACTTATTTTTAATGCCACGTTTGATGGCATAAATGCCAGCCTCAGTCTCTTTTATCTAAGTCCACTAGGAACATGATGTAAAATATTTTCTCTTTTTAAGTGAGTCCATATTTTTCAAAAAAAACGTCTGCAATATGGTATTACAAGATTACTATCTTAAAAGACTTTTCCAGAAATTCTATTTTATTACTTACATATTGTTTATATTTCAGAATAGTATTATAGGACAAACCACTTATTTTAGATATCCTATTATAAGACACTTTCTTTCCAGATCTAATTAGATACTCAATCGATTCATCTATTTTTCTAACACTATCTTGTGATACTATTTTATGGGTATACTTAGAGCCTTGGTATTGTCTTTCATAAACTTCCATCTTACGGTCAATGAGTTTCATATTTATATTTATTGGGTCAAATCCTAAAATACCAAAATTTTTTATTAGATGCTTGAAGTGAGCATTATTTCTTCTTGGCCATGTATGTTTAAAAATACCCTTCGCTATCCCAGTGACTTCAGGCGATGGAAGACAGCCTCTTTCTGGCCAATGCGCAACAATAGTAGTAAAATTTTCAGATTTAACAAATTCGAGAATATCATTATAAAATTCATCTGGTTTGCAGTATCGCTTTACGTAGCGATAAGACCATCTTAAGCCAAGATGATACAATTCATCATTCCTTCCTGCATATATACCCGATTTGAATTTAGCATAAGGATCATAAAATGATCGCAGGGTGACAAATTCAGCCAGATAGGCAAGATCATATCTTTTATCAGCCCAAGTCACTCTCCACCTTGAAGAGAATGGATTTTTAATGGTTGAGTTTGTGTACCCACAATCAGCGCCTGTTTTAGTATTGAAACCATCTCGTATCGCTTTGAAATACCTAATCGGTCGCGGTCGAACATTATATGAGTTGTATTCGCAAGGCCAAATAACTGGAGTTTCAAGTTCGTATGCTAAGTTCGAATGGCCATTCTCTCTATTAATAAATGTTATTGTTGGTTCAGGAAATCCTTCATCCATCCATATTGTTCCAGAACCTTCCCAATCAAGGTCTAGGCATAGATACTGTCTTCGAGACTGAGGAAAGGCAAGATAATTAGATTTTTCAAGCGCTACGATTGGATTAGTCCAAGTCGTAATGCTTTTATCAACACCCCATCCAACGAGACTGTCGAAATGTTTCTTAAATCTTTCTTGCGGCGAAGAGCTTTCAGATGAAATAGGCAATTCTTCCGCGCAAAGAACCTCTGCACGATTATCGACAGTGCAGTCTTCATGTCTTTTAATATCATATTTATTTATTTCAGGAGTTGAATGCTTGATTATTATCTTGCTTTTCTTTGTTTGCAGAATCTTTAATATCCAAGCTGGTGCTTTCGCGGGAACAGTATTTGGAATTATTTTACCATATTTCCAAGTTATTGGATCGAGAGCCCCGGGAGCTAAAACGTATCCATCACACCCGACTATTTCAAATATAATTTTCTCATTCAAATTGCCAAATTCATCTGTCAGCTCTCTCCCAATGCGTGTTGTTTTGTACTCGTATCCATCATCGGGATACTCAAAATAATATTGGACAGTCCCATCCCCTGATTCTACAACAAATGTAGCATTTAACAATTCAAATGAATTCTTCTGAAGAAAATCCTTAAAAAGCTGGCCATTTAAAACACTTAATACGATTATTTTACTTGCGTTTCCACAAGCGATCCCTGGATTGCAGGCAACATACTTTCTTCGCTCAAATTCTTGTCGTGCGTGACAAGACCTAGACCAATCCTTCGCTACAGGCTTTTTACACTTACTACGTTCTTTTTCTATCCTGTTGAGTGGGATCAAAGAAAAACAACTTGCCAACTTCTCACACATTTCGACCCAATCGTCGTAGTCAGTTGTTTTAATGTTATTTATTGTTTCTACAAACGACTCTTCGAGAAAACCATCGTTTTCCCTGATCAATGCTATTTTATAATATTCTGCCATGACAATCTCCTCAGAAACAAAACGTCTAAGAAGATTATTTCTTTATAAAGTTTGAATTGTTTTACATTATTCAAAATAATTCACTACAAATTTTAAGATGACAACTATCTTCAAAAACAATGATATACTTTATAGAAGTTGTTTGAAGCATTAGCTTGGCGCAAATGGCCTTACGATTCAATGAAACAGCATTGACTAGCTACTTACAAAAAAGAATTACGCCACATCGGTAGTAATGGGAGTTGATAATCGATGTCTTTGGCGAGCTAGGCTTGCACACTTGAGAGAATAATGAATTGCTTGCAGTTTTTAACATATTACAACAAGAGAGTGGGCAGCATAAAACCGGATAAAAACAGATGGCTGCTTGGTGATCAAGTCAAATGACCCGATGACGGTTCGGAGCGGGGGGCAAGGAACAAATTGGGTGTCGCATTGCGAGAAACGATGCATAACTATGCACGGCTATGCGTGTGCCTGCATAAAGGCTCTAGTCGCTAACTACAGTGAACGGCAAAACTTTTTGCTAAGCCGCGTCAAAATATGCATGCCAAGGCGTTTTGGGGGCTAGTCGTCGGGGAGTTTCATGCCCTTGGTGTGCGCAACGCCTATTTCTGAAAGAATATACTGTTTCCCTTGCTTGAGCAAGAGGGACTCGTTGAGGGCTCTATCGAAACGTCGCGAGACGGTGCTTTGATTGATCCCCAACGATTTGGCAATCTCAGTCTGGGTAAAACCATGTGCGACCAAAAAAGCTATTCTGTGCGTAAGGTCTTCCTGGTACTGTTTCCCATGCAGACTAATCTTGTCGTCCTTTTCAATCATATCGAACAAAAGCGGCCGCTGGTACTCCTTGGCTATATTGCGAGACGTAACAATATCCATCCTAACTCCAAGTGAACATTGAGATTCGTACGGTGAGAGTTTGAGCTCTAAGTCGATAACATCGGGGCAGACATAACTATTCCAATTCTTTGCTTTGACCAGAACAATGACCGTTATGCCGAATTTTCTAAATTTTTTCAGCCACTCGGATACATCCGTCTTAGACTTGTTTGTTTTGCACAACAAGTCAAAGTCATCCATGACAACAAAATTCATGCCGGAATTGTCTTTGATTCCTGATAAAATAAAATTTCTCCAGAAATCTTTCGACAAATCTATTTGATGCAAATTATTTTTTTCCAAGAGTTGCTTGTTCGAAAGTATCTTGATTCTACGCCTTGATTCGCACGGCGTGCATTTGTGAAATCTACTCAGGATCTCATTGAACTCCAACGTATGGTTGACAAAAATAGAATTAATTTCTTTATTCGGAACAAAATACTGTCCTTCGCCTTCCCCTCCAACAAGTTGCGACACTAAATTTATGAGAAACCAAGTTGAGCCAATAACTCGATCAGCTGAAATTAAAATCAAATCGCCTTCGTAAATAAAATTGTTTACGATTGGCTGCTTTTCATCGAATGGTTCTGTTTCACCAGCGTCGGGCAAATCTTCAAAGTTAAGGTCTATGTCATTTTCAATCAATTCATATTCGGCCAAATTTTCGGGCGCTTCTTTTGACTTCTCACCGCTTTCGGAATTTTCTTCTTCAGCGTGCTTATCAAGCTCTTGATTGTTCGGCGTATCATTTATACTTACAATATTTTCTTCAATGTTATTGTTGTCGAGACCAAGGACTTTGTCATTGTCAGCATCGTTGTTTTCCACCGTTAGCCTCCTTTAGTTTATTTGCAGCAGGGTTTCGTATATCGAAGCATGGTCGCCCGCATTGATATCGTTTATTTTCAACAGCATTTTGTCTCCGTGGGATGCGAAGCTATATATTGGTCGTTTCGTCCAATTATTGACAGCATACGGGAAAGCATACGATCGAAATATTGTCTTTCGACCTTTTCCGGCATTACTTAAGTTAGGAATGCGTGCAATATACTCTTTGTTTTGAAATCCGTAAAACACACCATCGCTAAATACGATGTCAACAAACTCGCTTTTCTTCAATTTTAAAATTATACTCAAATCTTCAGGAAATTTGTGCCCCTCAGCGACCGGGCCAAACTTACTTGCCATATCAAAGCTATATTTCCTCAACTTGTTCAATTTTTCGAACCTATACTTTGTCTCTTTGTTTCGAAACATAATAAATTTCTCGTCAGACACAATCGACACGTCGAACACTCCTTTGAAATTACCAAATTTCGAGAAGTCTTTGCCGAAGTTCCTGAAGCCTATGAAGCCATTGGTGTTAATTATGTCACTAAAATCTGCGACAACTAACGAGTTTTGCATCAATTGCTGACAGAACTTCTTTTCGTATATAGACACAGATGACCTGTCCGGCATCATGTTCAAAATCTTAAAGAAATTATCCACATTTGACGGAGTAAGCTCGTCTATTTTGGTTTCGTGTTCAGCGATGATTGCTTGTTTTGCCATCTTTTCCTTTGGCGACTTATTGATAATGCTTTTAGGAAAGTAGGAAATCAGTGCGTCAAGGTGCTCTTTGCAAGATTCATGGCCATACTCTGTCCCCCAAATCAATTGTACAGAAAAAATGTTTCCAGTGTATCGCTTGTCAAGCAGTGAGTTAATGTCTGTGCTAAAACCCCAAGTTGACACACCTTCGTCCACTTTCTGAGCCATGTATTTCAGACAAAATGTCAAACAATTTTGTTTTTTTTCAAATTTTTCTTCGATCTCATCGACGATGTCTATTTCACCTGGCTGCTGTAGACAAATATTACTCGTCAAGGTACATATTGCATTTGACTGAAACAAATCAGCATCTTTATCAAGTTGTTCAATAAGTTTCAAGCGATCAATTACAGAAAAATAAATTATATAGCGTATGGCTCCAGGCCTTGATTTGATGCTCGAAAAAGTATTGATTTTATCGGTAAAAATATCATTAACAGACAAGGCGCTGGGTGTATGGTAAAAATCAAAACTCTCTAAAGGAAACGACTTGTTCGCCAGGAAAGAGCAGTTATTGCCTGAACAATAAGACCTTACAAAATCAATATAATCTTTGTCGAATCCTTCCGACGAAAATGGCATCACGATCATCACGTTGCTGTTTCGCAACTCAAACTCAATTTCAAGCATTTGAACTTGACCATATTTTTGGCAATATACCGCAGTTTCTTCGATTGTTTCGACGACAACAAGCTCATAGTGCAGCTCAAAATCTTCCTTATCATCCGGTTTGATATTAACACTATATGCTTTGCTCTCGTTGTAAATATACAGACATTGACCGTCTTCTGTCATACAGTACTTAAAATTACGATTGGCGACGAATGTGCTTTTTTTAGACATAGCATTCTCAATTGTTTTGTTCAATGTTTTGGATCACTACCAGCTTTAAACAGCTCATGACAGTCTGATTCCTCAACGTGCTGTCACGCGGTCGTACCAAAATGCCCAAATGAGCGAATACTCACCGGTCTCGTCGCCTTCCAGGGCAACTGCCCGAACGTCCATGAAAGCTCACTCTGCAGAGGCAACCGTCGATGCAGGCACTGTCCCCTCAATTCCAGTACCAGTTCCCTCCGCCGAAGCGGTATCCTTGGAATGGCCCAGCTAATTTCGACCACAGACTAGCCTAGCGACAAGGATGGTTTCTCACTTCCAGTTGCCCTCTCAAGGGTCAGGACGGAAAACCGCCCTGACCCATTGTTAGAAGGTCGATGGTTGTATCGCTAACTTTGCAGTTTATGCTTCAAGATAAGGATACCCCAACCATCCTCAACGCTATAGGTTCCATTAAACTCATCCTTAGCCGAAACTTTCATCCTCAAACCTTCGAGGAAGTTGTTGCTCAGCAAGAGATTAAGGCCCTTAGTTGGTTTTACGTTTCCAGTAAAAGCCTTACCCCGATCATCTTCAGGAAGAGGAGGAATCTCCTGCGATTCTTCGCGGTAGTATTTCAACCACCATTTTTCCAACGTGAGATACTTGACACCAATCTTCTCTTCCAACTCATCGATCGTAGCCCCTTCCCGAAGCATGGCGATAAACATATCCTTTTTATTAGGATATTCTGAAGTGGCAGACATAATAATAGCCCTCCTGATGTTGCATTTACACAACATCAACAAAAGTTATCGTCAAATCAACTGTCGTGCTCAGGCAAAAAAAACCGAGCAGCCGCGCCAAATAATGGACGTCAGAAGAGAGCTAAACTAGAAGTACTACCTCCTTTTAGCACGACAAGACTGCGGAATGCGTCTTGCTATGCTAGCAAAGTCTGCACAGAACCATGGAGGTAGTGGAAGGGATGAGAGATAAGGAGGGGATGATGGAGGGATACATTGACTTGCGTAACCTTGTAAGGTTGTTACTCGATAGCCTAGCCCTGGTGGGTATTATGTTATAGCCCAATTGGCTTCCCGAACCGACAAGACGCCCCACGTGGGGAACGCTATTATTTCGAGATGTACTCGTATAACCCGCTGTGACAAAACACGTCAAGACGTAGTGCAAACAATATCTCCTGTGTTTCTGGCGTGATGGAAATTTTTTCAAATTTTTCTACTGTTCCCCCTCACCCCAAGCGGCGGACAGCACGGCATCCTGAGGACATTTCGCGCCAATGAACTGATCTTATAGTTTTAAACCCCCATATCTGAACAAATTTAATCTACAATCACTCGAGTTGCTGCTTTTGATAAGCATGCATCTTTACAAAACGCCATTATCGTTACTCTTTGTATAGTTTATGTACAAATATCCTTTATTCTGCTTATTACATTGTCATCCATGTATTGATAACATGCCAATGCCCAACATATCCAATCATGATAATGCAATGTGTATTCGCCTACCCCAGAGTCGAAGTGAAACGCGGGTTTTTCGACATCTTCCCACTCAGCCCCCGGTTTTCGAAGGGGAGTTCTCAAAATCTCGGGGTTTGACTTTTCGATATCCCACCACGCTTCAGGTTTGGAAGTCTTTATCGCTAACAGCTCCCACTTTGCTGAATATTGTCTCGAGATGGCACGCAGCAATTCCATCGTAATTTTGTATGAAATCAGTGCGTGTCGCTTCAAACCCATCTAGCTCACAATTCAGCACAATTAGTCGTCTTCTGGCAGCATTATGGTCAACACTGGCTCACCGTGATCTCCCGGCCCCATGACCGCCAGGACATGGACGGTATCCCATCTGCCCGGCTCCCTGAGAAACAGGACGTCGAATTCGGCACGGTCGCCGGTGCTTGAAGCTTTCGCCGCGATCAATGTCCGAAAAAGGAGATCGTGAAGCCGCCCCTCAATGGATTGCCCTTCTCCTTCCAGCCCGGCCGGCGGCACAAGGTAATCAGCATAGAGATGGTCAGTGACGACGGTATTCACCTTGAAGCCAAGTTGATTTGCTTGCTCGGTGACGTCGATCAACACCCCGTCCTCAATGGCTTGTTTCCGCGTATAGCTGAAAATGATGTTCCAATCTTCGGCCATTTGGGTATCCTCCCGTTGGAATATTTAAATCTCCTGGGAGGATACCCTGAAGGGCCCGGGGAGGTCACTCCTTACACTGCTTTTCTTGACCATCAACAAATGATAAAACCAGAAGAAATTGTCATGAAACAAACAGTTCATAATTGCGGCAAGAAAATTACGTATTGCATATTTCTTCAACCGCAATCAGCACAGGGCACGCCTATGTCTTCAACCTTCAAACATTTATCGCCCCACAGAACTCCTAGTCGTATTTCTTGAACTGTATTGGATTACATGGTTCTAACTTGCTCAAAAACGAGTGTATTGATATTGATGGATTGCTGTTTTCATTTTTTTCAATTTTTATATAAGTGATATTTGCGGAATCTTCGACAGTAAAATTTCCTTCAACCACAATACGCTTGCCCATTGTGTTTTCAGCATTACTTGTCATTACAATAGGAATCGAATTTTTAGCAACTTTATATTCAACCGGGAGGGAAGGTTTTGAGGGCACGCCAAGAGCAACCGCACTGTTGTTTTCATTTGGCGCCGATATTTTAACCTGCCAGTTAAATTTAAGATCGTTCGCCGTAATATCTACAATTTCAAACTCACAAAGCTGGAGGTCATGTCGAGATGAATCACAAGTTCCACGATATTTACCGATAAATGCCTTTTTGTTTTGCTCGACGAACTTCTTCAAGGAAGCAGATCGTTCATTTTCTAAAACCTGATTACGGACCTCATTAAACATCATTGATCCAAAAACCTTAACACATGATACAAACTTATTGACATAGATATCTTTGATGTTGTCAAGATCTCCTTCACATCTTTGTTTTCCATTAATTTCAATACAAGAATAACCCACGCTAAAATTTTTTCGACTTGCATCAATCAAAAACTGAATACGAACTATGGCACCCCTCTTGAATTCTGGATATTTTAAAAGAAATCTATTTTCAACTTCTTTATCCCTGCCATTTGCTATATTATCAATGACAGTATCTAGTGGAATTTTTCCGTTAAACTCGACAACCATTCGCTTCTGCGAGTCTTCAAATTCTTTCCAACTTGTCGAACTAAAGTATTTGTAATTATCAAGAGCATTTCCAACAGTTACAGAACTGTCGATCTTCAAAGATCCTGATTTCACAATATCGATGTTTTTTTCTCCACTAAAAATGGGAGTAATTAGAAACAAGAAGATTCCAGCGGCAACAATGGCACCAACAAACAATTTATTTTTTAACATTAGCAACAATTTGTCTTTCATTTCCATGTTGTCGTTTACAACTTGAATCAACCGAGCATATTCGCTCTTCAACATATTCAAGAACTTGCCCATAGCGACCTCCCTAATGTTGCGCTAAATATCGAGTAGTTGGCCCCCGTTAGGCCGATCCGCCCTCACAATAGGTAATTTAATTCCTATTTTCAAGAAAAAAAGGTAAACAGTCTGGTTCGCCCCCTGCCGCCAGTCCCGTATTGATATGCAGGGGGAAAAATGGCTAATATCCATGAAATATTAGGAAAAAGGATTCAGTCGATCAGGAAGAAAGCCGGCCTGACCCAACTGGAACTGGCTGAAAAGGCCAATTTATCCTTGAAACATCTCGGGGAAATCGAACGCGGCCGGGGCAATCCCACCCTCGAAAGTCTTCACAACTTAACAGTCGCGCTCGATATCTCCCTAATGAAGTTATTTGACCTCGAAGTTGATCTGCTTACAACAAAGGTGACGGAAGAACTTGCCATAGATATTATCCAGTCAGCATCTCCGAGCGACAAAACAAAGATTCTTAAGATATTGACGGCTCTGACAGAATAAAGCTGTCAGCCATTAATCGTAGAACTTCGGGTCACTGTCCGTGACCTTCAAGTCATTGAACCGACCACGAACATTTTTTTCTTCCTTTCTGATTGCGTTTCGAACGTTGTCGTGTCCAACAATGACACCACCACCGTTAGCTATTGTTTTGAACACGCTTCCAATAGCGACACCCAAAGCAATTCCAGCGACAAATTTAAAAAGCATCATATCTCGACCTCCATGAAAGCAGATTAAGGGTCCACGACTTCAGTTATTACCTTCCGAAGTAGTAACTATCTGGTCAAGATATTCTTTGAAAGTTTCCGCGAGATGCATGCCTATCTCTGCCCACCGTCGCACAAACACCCCCTGTACTCCTGAATCTGCAGCGCCCATGACATCAAAAAGGTGTTCGATGGGCTGGAACCGCTTTGTGATCTCTTCGATCAGCTCGAGTGTCTTGGCGTTGGATTCTGCTTCGGTCGGCATGCTCACCTCATGGCCCAGGAGATCGGGGACCAGGGAAGGATATCCTCGGGGCAAGGGCCAGGTCACGGGGCTGGGCAGCTGTCATGGGGCGGGATAATGGAGCCAGTGATGGGCGGGCTAATGGAGCCAGTCGTTTCGTTGCCAGCCGGCTCGGACTTTCCCTCGTTGTTTGATGGTTATGCCACGCTTTCGCAAGCGCTTTCCGCGAGCCTTGGCGAGCGGTAGCTCTTCCCGTTGAGGACAAGCCGGTAGGCACCGTGGCGGAGCCGATCGATGGTCGCCGCGCCGAGCAGTTTGTTCTGGAAGGCTTCTCCCCATTCCTCAAAGTCGAGATTGCTTGTGATGATCGTCGGGCGCTGTTCGTAGCGCTCGGCCACCACGTCGTGGAAATCCTCATCCTGGTTTACGGTCAGCGGCTTGAGGCCGAAATCGTCAATGACGAGCAGGTCCACCCTGGTCAAATACTGGAACTTCCGGTCATACCCGCCGACAGCGCGGGCGGCCTGGATCTGCTGAAGCAACTGAGTCAGAGTCAGGAACACCACGTCATGGCCGCAACGAATGGCGCAGTGTCCCAAGGCCTGGGCCAAGTGGCTTTTGCCCGTACCGCAGGGGCCGGCGATAAGGATGTTGGCCTTTTCCTCAAGGAAGCGACAGGTGGCCAAGTCCAGGACGAGGGACCGGTTGATGGAGGCATTGAAAGCGAAGTCAAAGCTTTCCAGGGTCTTCTGGCTTTTGCAGCCGGCGCGGCGCAGACGCATGCCGAGCTTGCGCTGTTCCCTCCTGGCGACTTCGTCCTGGATAAGCATGGCCAAGAAGTCGGTGTAGGCGAGCTTCTCCTCGATAGCCTGACGGTTGCGTACTTCCAGGGAGTCCAGGATGCCGGAGAGCCGGAGCTGTTTGAGCAACGGGGCCAGTTGCGGCATGGGGTTCATGTAATTCCTCCTTTTATTGCAGCATGTTTCTGGTGTCACGGCAGAACCGGCTGCGACCTTTGTAGGCGTCGGGCAGAAGCGAGAGGCGAAGGTCCACCGGTTCCATGTCCAACCCCTTCTCCAGGATGCTTTTCACGGCCCGGTACGACGCCGTGCCATGCTCGACGGCGCGTCGGCAGGCCGCTTCCAGCCTTTTCGGGCCGTATTTCTTCTTCAATCCCAGAACGCCCTGTGCGGCCCGGAGGTTGTCCAGAACCCGCGAGGCGAAGAGCTGGTCCACGAGTTCCCGGCACATGGGACCGATGCGTTCGGCGTGTTCCAGGCACCACTGCGGCGTCTGCATGAGGTAGGCCCTGGCCTCCGGGGGCAGATGCTCGTTCACGGTGGATTTTCCTCCCGGCCGGCGCAGCCGGGAATGGACGGCCACCAGGGTCTGGCCGTGGAAAATCTGCACGGTCTTTTCCCCGGCGCGCAGCCAAAGATGCTGGTGCACCAACTGAAACGGAGCGGAATAGAAGGCTTTTTCGAATTGGACGTGGCAGTTGCCATGGAGCTTGACCCCGGCCCAGGTCACGACCTCTGGAGCCACGTCGGGCAACGGCCTGAGGAAATGGCGTTCCGCCTCGGCAAAACGCGTCAGTGGCCGCTCATGGGTGGTGCCGTGGACACGGTTGCCGGCCGTACCCATGATCCACTCCAGCAACTGGCGGTTGGCGTCGGCGATGTCCCGAAAGTCACGCAAGGGCGGGAAATTGTTCTTGATGTACTTGACCCCGGACTCGACGATGCCCTTTTTCTGGGGGTCCCGTGGCGGACAAGGGGAGATGAGGAAGCCATAGCCCTCGGCGATCTCGGCATAGGCCCGCTGCACCTCGGGATCATGGTAGCAGGCCTTGGTGATGGCGCACTTGGGGTTGTCGATGACAATCCGCGCCGGGACGCCGCCGAAGAACTCGAAAGCGCGGCGGTGGCAGCCAAGCCAGGTCTCGACCTTCTGGTCCCAGACCACCTCGGCGTACTGGTGCCGGCTCCAGGCCAGGGTCATGACGAAGACCCAGGTCCCGTGCACTTCTCCCGTGCCGAGGTCGATGATCTTCGGTCCTGCGCCGAAATCCACCTGAGCCACGTCGCCGGGAGTGTGGTCGAGCATAACCGTGGCCGGCCGCTCCTGCTTGTGGTGTCGCAAGAAGCGTTTGACCGCGTCGTAGCTGCCGGCGAAGGCGAACTTCCTGACCAGCGTCTGGTGGATCGTCGTCCAGGCAATGCCTTGTCCCGCCCAGGCCAGGACTTGGTTCGCAAAGGGGAGGACCTGGGATTGTCCGCGTTTTGCTGGGGACGTCTTTCTGGTCAGCCGCTCGATGACCTCGTTGTCGGGCAGCGGCGAATCCTTGTTCAGCCAGCCTTGATCCTGAGCCAACAGACGGAGCTTGCCCGCCTTGGCCCGGCCCATAAGGCCGGCCGTGGCAATCTGGCGGTCGGACTCACCCAGGCGCATCCTGGCGATAACGTGACGAATTTCATGCACTGCGAACCTCCGGTTGGCCATCCTTTCCTCCACGATGTTGCTCGTGGAGTGGATAGCCCGTCGCGGAAGTCCGAGCGAAGGCTGGAAACGATGGTGGCTCGATTAACCCGCCCCGAGGCTGGCTCCATTAGCCCGCCCATGGGGTGGCCTCATTAACCCGCCCCGGCTTTGGCTCCATATGCGCGCCCGCCGACAGCAGCTGACGGGGAGGCCGAGGCAATTGGCATAGCCGCCGGCCGAATCGGACTTTGGGCCTAGGCGGCCCACCCTTGCGTTTTTGAGGGGAGGGGCCAGGGCAATCTAGCCCACACGAGGAAAGCCCCAGGACGGGGCCGTAGGGCGCGAATCCAAGGGGTGTCCTGGGTGGCCGGAGAGGGGAGGCTGGCCGCCACGCCCTCATGGGACAACAGAAGATCAATTACTGAGCAAAGCTCATGAACATAAATTTCATTTCACGTTGACAGAAAGTGACCTTAAAGCTATCTGCCGAAAAGATCATTCAGCTATAAAGGAGTTCACCATGATCGATAAAGAAATTTGGGCAGAGGCTTTAAATCTGGCGAAAGACCAACTTCGCCACGGCAAAGTTCATTTCAGCGAACTGGAAGTCGTTACGAAGAGCATTTACGAAAAACTGACTGCCCTCAGCGCCGGCCCGATTATCGACGTTCAGCCCGAGCCCATGAAGCAAATCGAAGCTGCGCAGCATGTGAAGACCAAGAAAGGTGTCAAATGTGCCGTCTGTGGCAAAGAATTTAAGGTCTTAGGCACGAAACATCTTGAGTCTCATGACCTGACTCGTAAAGAGTACATGGAAAAGTATGGCGTTGCCAAGAAAGATATGTCTGTCAAGATTGCCAGAAAAACGCTGACTGGCGAAAACAATCCCCTCAAGCAGATGCAGATGATCATGAAGGAATTCAAGATTAAGCGCGGGGATGTCACTCAGTTTGTCAAGGACAATGGTTTTGACGACATGAAATCGCTTGCTGCCGCCGCAAACGAAAAGAATGTCGGCATTCTTGAATTGCTGAAAGCTCCTGCTGAAACCAACGAAGCCAAGGGCAACAAGAAATAGCTCCGGCTCAAAATTTGAAGCCCACGTCGTCCATGTTAAAGTGGATGGCGTGGGCTTTTTTCATCTTCAACTATCAACAAGAAGCCAAGTAGCAACTTCTCTAGTGGTAAATAAAACAAAATTCAGGAAGATGCCTTCTTTGCAAGCTCAGAATTGATTGACACGATTAACTTGTGAAAATCCTGTTTGTTCATTCTGGCATATTCCTCATCATACGTCATTGAGATCTTATTGTAGGGAGAGACTTTGCAAAAAACAAGAATAGCTCCTCCCCATTCACGCCGAATTACGCGAGAGCCCTTTGGCAATGGTTTTCCGCCATGCTCACCTGCATCATAAAAAGACCTATCTACATACTTACCGTTAACAACGGCCAACTCCTCAAAATCATTGGGATGCTGGCCATAAACACCTGTTGGCTCAAGATTATCGAGTTCTAATCGAAAATACGAAAGCTGTTGCTCTGTCCCGATAGAATCGAAGGAAAGACATCGTGGTTTAGCAATATGTGGGATTGAAGAAAAATCTATTTCTATACAATCAGTTTCCAAGCCAGAAAAACGACAACCCTCAAGATCAAGTCCGCCGCCATTTGGAAAAAAAGAATGATTAGAAATCTTAAATTTTCCAATAAAATCTAACACGCTAACAATGTCGTTTGGCTCGACCCATTCGCAATACAAAGGCACACCGACTGGAAACAGCTCCGATAGCATGCGATTCCATGAGTCCAGAGATTCTTTATCGAAATCAGGATTTCTTGTACGCATACGTCCTCCACAAACAATTTCTTCCAACGTATCACAATTCTTCTGAATGCTCTTTGTGCTGTCGCCAATTTACCAAATAGAGCTTAGCCAAAGTCTCATCCCGAATGATCAGCAGATTCTCAGCGTTTTTCTCTTCGGCTGCCTTGGTGAAGTTAAACGACCCTGTGATCACAGTGGCTCCGTCGATGATCATCACCTTATTGTGAGCGATGGCATGCTTGTCGTCAATCCAGACTGGGATGCCTTCATTCTTAAGAAACGTCGCCCCAGTATAGGTAGCTTTTCTTTGACTTTTATCGAGAATGGCTTCGACCTTTACTCCCCGCCGAGAGGCATCAACAAGGGCCTTGGCTATTGGAGCAGAAGTAAAACTGTAAGCTCGTACAAAGATAGATTCTTTAGCCTGCCCAATGGCATCAACGATTGCTTGCTGTGCCCCACCCTTTGGAGAAAAGTACACACTAACAGGGGTGTCATGAAGGGTTAAGTCGTAGGCTTGGATGGCTCCTGGGTAAAAAAGCCAGAAGCACACAATCAAAGCCGAAAGGCAAAATTTCATTGGAGCACCTTTGCGGGGGCAAGAGCATGCCTTACCCCCGCTTACTTGGCTTGCCTACTTCTGCTTGGCGATGACCTTGTCTTTGATCTTATCGTAGGTCGCGCCAGGGATGATCTTTTTGGAAACAAGCTGATCCTTCTTGGCGTAGGGGCGGCCCTCAATGATCTTCTTGGAGTAGGCGTCACCAATGCCAGGCAGGGATTTAAGCTGATCTTCGGTCGCGGAATTCAGGTCAATAAGCTCGGCCTTGGCGGCAGGAGCTTCGACTTTTGCCGGGGAGGCCGTGCTCGGAGTGTTGGCTTTCTGCCCGGCAATGCCTGCAGAAGCCATGCAGCAAACCAGCAGCAGAGCAACGATAAGCAAATACGCTTTCTTCACGGGGAATTCTCCTGGATTCAGGGTTGAAAAGGGGAGAACGCCTGCCCCAGCCTATTTGAAATTGTGCTGCGCACGGTACGCCTTGACCATTGGGTCGGTGACGTCCTTTGGGTAGCAGAGTGGAGAACGGCCCCCCGGCCGGCTGTAGGCACTTCTCCCGCCGCAATTCCTACCGTTGCGCATGGTGTTGTAGGGACATGGGCAATTGCCAGGGTACGAACTGATCGACTCCTTGATTATCATGTCTCGGATTTCTTGATCCGTGACGGCGAAGGATAAGGCAGGGACCAGAACCAAGGCAAGCGTCAAGAAAAGTCTCTTCATAATACCGCCCTAAGTTTATTGACTTTTATCTGCCCATAATCCTTTTTTCTCGTCCCGGCATTGAAGCTCCCAGGCATGCCAAGACACGCATTCCATCGTCCCACGCTTTCGGCATGTGGCGACATCAACTGAGGCAAGGCAGGCTTTCGTCAGGACATCGGCCAAATCCTCCTGCCCGACAAGCACTCGCGCGATGACTTGGCCGTTTGGCTCTTGGTAGATGGGTAATACCTCGGCTACGTCTCCCCACTGGTTGCACCATGAGGCCGTCCGCCGCCGCGCAGCATCTCCAAGTGGACTCCCTGGGACAGGAGCTCTGACCGCGTAGAGCTTGATCCGTTCGATTTGCCCATCTGGCTTGGCGATGTCCAAGGTTGTGCCGTCGAGGACGTTGACGACCTTTCCCTGCCAGGAGTCTGCCGCCAAAGAGGGGATAGGAAAAAGAGCAAAGATCAGCAGGAAGGCAAAAGATCGGATCATGGCCATGGCCGTTCTCATAATCACCAGCTACTGGTTGTTGTGGCGAAAATAACAAAGGGGCCGAATGATATACCACCATTCAGCCCCTCGGACTTAATACCCAGATCTATGCGAAGAATGAGAAGCATGCGACGCATGAGAAGAATGCGAATAATGCCCAGCCAGTTGTAAAAAAGACCCAGATTTAGAATCTTCAACAGCCTTGTCCAACTGAAGAGGCTTAACTTCTTTAACGCCTCCAGAATTGGAAATGCTGGGGCCGACAACAATATTACCATTATTGGCAGAGGAAGTCATTGGGGCAAAACCCAAAGCGGTCACTGCGACGCTCAAGAAAAAAACTAGTTTTTTCACAAAATCTTTCATAGCACCTCCATTCCGCAAGTTAAAGTTTAGGCCGCAAATTTGGACTTAAGCGTGCTGATGTCGTGAATATACCACAACAACGATCACGCAAAACACACGGGGTACAAAGTTCAATATAAGAATTCTTCCAATCCGATATAGACTGCCTGCAATATTTCCAAAGTGTTTCGTCAAGCAAGCATAACGGCGTATTGTATATTGAAGCAGATATACCAGCCCTGCTAAGCACCTGAATAGCTTCTGAGAAGTAATTACTACATTCAACAGGGTCTATCCAAACATCATCAAAATTATTAGCAGCAAGGCCAACAACCTCCAGGCTCATCAGGGCAACATGGAAAACGAAAGGAAAGTTTTTAACAACAAACTCAGCAAAAGAGACCATTCTACGAGCGTTGAGCTTTGTCAAAACGAAGCGAATCTCAACAGGAAGTCCGAATCTAGCTAAGTTTTGAATGCCATAGACCGTCTTTTTGAATGCGATATTTGAAGAAACAATACGATTGTGAATCGAAGCAGTGTCCGCATGAAGGGATGTGCAGAATGTTGTCTTGTCAGGACACTCAGCAGCGACTTCCGATGCAAAGTCTAAATCTGAAAATGTTTGACCATTAGTCAAAACGTCTACTCTGCGCTTATTGTGATCAAGTCTCAACACAGACAAATACTTGATAAATCGTTTCCGAGGCAAAGTCGGTTCGCCCCCAGTTATACATACTGGCTCTTCCCCTTGTTTATCCAGCAAAGACAGCACTCGCATAATCACAGCATCGTAATTTTCAGCATCATTTGCGGGAGGTTGAGGACACATCAAGCATTCACAGTTGCACCTGGAAGTAACAAACAGACAATTACTCGTGCTGCCTTTTCTCCACAAAAATTCAATTACTCCATCTTTCCTCAATCTTAGTATGTCACCATCTTGAATGATGTCGACGTTGTTTTTTTGATCTAACAAAATAGAAGGAGACAGTAATGGGGCTTCAGAAGAATTATTTCTTACATGAGCCAAGTAGCCAAATCCACGATTATCATCGATCGAAACATATGACTGCCGATCAAAAAAAGGAATATCGGTTCGACTCGCCACCCCAATCAAAGGAGATCGGATATGTTTTGCTTTTCCGAAAGCCTTAAGCATCTTTATTTGCCTTCTTAGGAATCACCCAAGACCAAAATACATCTAAGTCATTCGGGTCAGCCTTAGCTATCATATCAAAAAGCATATCGAACAATGCAAGATGCATATCGCAAAAAAAACTTCCAGGTCTAAATCCAACAACATCACCGGTTTCCAAGTAATTCCTAACGGGATCTACTCCGCAATACACCTGATACGCACACCACGCACAACTAGGCGTTGTTTCAATACAAGAATCAGTTACGATCCGCTTAAGCTTCTCACCATTAAAAACATCAACATACTTGTCTTGACAAACGTTACCCAACCTAAAATGGTAGTCTCCCATCCTAGACAGCATTCGGCCTTCATCCGACGGATAGACATCCCCATTGTAGTCGTAGATCACACCACTAATCCCTGCCCCCGCAGGTGATTGAAGATCGACAAAACCTGTGGGGTAAGATGTCAATATTCTTGTTAAAAGCAATTGAGCATAGTACTCAACGAAATATTGACCGGCTTTATTTTTCTCTATAATATAATCCAATCCTGACCTATAAGCCTGAATAAATTCATTGGGGCTATAGCCAATCTCTTCAATTCTTTCATGTGCGAAACCGTAAGGATTGAGCGGTCTAAAAAAGATTCCTTCGAATCCTTTTGACATATATTCATCAACTATCTGAGGAAAATATTTCAGACTTTTCCTTGTCGTTGTCATCAATGCAGACACTGGCACGCCTCGACAGGAACAATCTCTTAACCTTTCAGCGAACAACTCGTGAGAACTCTTCAATGTTCGAAGCTTTCTATTATGGTCATGAATAGACGCAGGGCCATCTAGCGAAGTTGAAATTTTGATATTTTCGGATTTTATGTAAGCTAATTTTTCCGGTGTCATAAGAGTAAGATTTGTGCAAATTACCAATGAAAGATCTTTCCTCGCGACTATATTCTTTTCTTTAGCGTATTCAACAACTGCTTGAATGACATCCCAATTCAAAAGAGGCTCACCGCCTTGGAATTCTATCTTAATATTTTTGTTTGGTGAATTAAATATGAAATCTACAATTTTTCGCGAAGTATTGACGTCCATGTCATATTGTAGAGCTTCTTCCCCCTCGCAGGACACTTGACAATATTCACATTTTTGGTTGCACCGAACTGTCACTACCATCATATGGAGAGAAGTAAAATTTTTCAAAAAAGCTTTTCTTGTCCTGTATTTGATAGATGCAAGATTTACTGCCAGATCATGGTCCGTAAAGCTCAAAAATCCCTTACTCTCTAGGTCCGAGGTTAGATCATCCCCTCGATTAAGCCCGTGATTAATAAATTGCTTAAAATTCGCGTCTCTTAAAAAATTAAAATCACCCGCGTAATTAACTAGCAACACCCTATCCCCACCCAGTCGACGAAAAGAATGTGGGAGAATTAAATAATCACTGCTCATATCAATCGCCAATCACTAATTTCTCTACAGGCATAAAAGCTTGCTTGACAATAAGATTTTTAATTTTAGAATTCATTTTTTCCAAATCAAGTCGAATTTGATGGTCAAGCACAGCATTGCAAAATTCTTTAGCTATAAACTCGAGATCCACCTCGATACCTTCTTTTAATTCAAAGCGGACTAGATTTTCTTCCATGTCATAAGGCTTGATAAATATATAGCAATGTTTGGTAAAGCCAAAGGCCGCGTTCTTTATCGCTTCTGGTTCATAAAAAGTTTTGTGCAGATGTATCTGGATAGAGTCGTTTTTGTTTAAAGTTCTTATGCCTTCCATCGTGAACCTCATTTCCTTTTAACGTTTCAATGGTAACGGCTTAATAGCGCTGGGCGGATTTAGTCAAGCAATTTCCTGTATTAAAAACGATAATTCTATACCACGACCCGGAGAAATGCTTGAAAAATTTAATATGCGAGCGTGGTTACATTTCCCGCAAAAAAGTAATCATCAATCCAGACGAGCCGACGGCGTCCACTAAGCCTATCATGCTCCCCAGTGCCCGCTGCTTTACTGCCAGATTTATTTCGGGGCCGGAGTAAGACTTGCTGGCCGTGCCCTATGCCGGCTAGAGATTCCCGCAGGCGAGGAGCTAATCAACCTTGAGGACAAAATGGCCATCACCGAATTCGAACAGCACCGGCTAGAAAGCATCCTGAAGAAATTCTGCGACGAGCAGGGTCCACCGGCCCATATTCGTGATCAGCTTCAATGGGGCTTCAGAATCGACCCTGTGCTGCAAACCGTGGAGCTATTCGAAATCCGCCCCTATTTCATGGACGCCAGCCGGAAAATCGAAAGCAGGTTTGCCCAAGCGGCCTATGTGAAGACTTCCAAGACCTGGAAACTCTACTGGATGCGCGGGACAGGCAAGTGGACCAAGTATGATCCATGCCCGAAAGTGAAGACGATTGAAGAGTTCTTAAAAACTGTCAAAGAAGATGAGTATCATTGTTTTTTTGGGTGATAAACAATACAAGTTAAGCAATGCTTGCTTTGGTCAAATAATGATTTACAGCAAGAATAAAATCCCGCCAATATAGTCTCAAATATTTGTCTTAAGGTGTCAGATGCTGTGTCAAAAATCACGAAGCGAACATGCGGAAGGTGTTATTCAAGATTTTACATGGGTTCATATTTGTCTAGCCATTGTATTTTTTTAAAGAGAGACAGGCACCTTTGTCCGAACTCGCTGTCTACAGATTCGGCATAGCTAATTAATCCAAAAATGTGATTCTTAAAACCAATTACAGATTTAAATCCAACTCTCAAACAGTGATCAGCAACGCCAAACTTTCCAGCATAGTAAAGATGATTCTTTAAATTTGCTTTAAATTCTTTGGTAAGTCTTGGTTTGTCAGTATCCACAAGAAGGCCAGTGACAATTTTTTTTGCTCCCGGAGGAATGATTTTGGTCTTTCGTAAATTATTTAAAAAACCAAACCTAGCAAGAACAATTGATGCGTCTTTGATAATTTTTTTGGACCTCTCCCGTCCTAGATCGACTGAAGAAAATGTAATATCGTCAGAGTACCGTGTATAGCAGCAGCCATGATTTTTAGCCAGTGCATACAATTCTTCATCGAGATTTTTACAGCAGATATTTGCAAGCATAGGGCTGGTAGGCGCTCCCTGTGGCAAATGCCCTATATGCCAACTGCGAAGATTGTGTTCATTGAAATAAAACTTATACTTCCGGTTAGCTACCCATCTCTTGCTCTTATAATATTTTCGTGAACATTTATGTGTTTTTGTGCACAGCCTTGAAAATTCAAACGCCAGGAGAGGAGAGTAGCCAAGACCTTTAAAATATTTAAATATTTGAATCTCGCTAATGGATTCAAAAAAGTTCACAATATCCATCTTGACCAACCACTTTGCACCGCAATGAGCGGCACTATTTCCATACGGAGTGCAGCGGGGGGCGTAGGCAGTCGAAGAATGATGCAAGGTTTGCAACGACAAAATGTTTTTGTGTATCCACCTCTGGATATGCATTAAAAGAGTTTCTGGGACAGTTATTACGCGAAAGCCTCCAGACATTTTTGTCATGTTGAATGTTCTATATGGATCTCTTCTTCTTGAAACAATAGAATGCAAATATTCAAATGGAGTGTCTGTCGTGATAGCCAAGTGATTCAAGGTAAGCAATTGCGGGGCATTAGGTGACAACGCCTCAAGACGTTCGCGCAATATCCGTAAATATCTCTCGGAATATCCAGCTTTTTGTCCTTGAAGACTATATGAATGGAGGGGGAAGCCCATAACCTACTTTACCTCGCGTTAGCGAGGTTTCAATGACCTTTACCCCGTAGACAACGAAGGAAAGGGAAAGGTTATTGAGACCTTGATTAATCTTGAGCTTTCTCTACGAGTTCGAACTACGAACTCTACAGCCCTGAGTACAGTGGGTTGCCACCATAGTCAGTCTTCCCTAGGAGTTCGACTTGCCCCTCCGAGTTGTACTGGGTAGTACATTTTGACGCATTGATCAACAAATTTAACATTCTCTTTGGGATTGATCTTATTCCGATGCAGAAAATCTCTTCCAAAAGAAGTTAGCTCGCAAGAATCATTTAGTAGTCCAAATTTTTTTCCTATTTCAAGTAATCTCGTAAAATCAGATTCAGAAATTAACAACAATTCTTTTATTGATTCCAAGCGAACCCTGGATGATATCAACCCCAAGACCATGACTAACAATTTTGTTTTTATTGCTTCTTCTTTTTCTAGCAAAGACAATGCGAGTTGAAATTGTCGTTTCGACCATAATATTTCTGAATAAGATCTTATGGTTCCTGATTTGAAGTATTTATACAACGCAGGAGAAACAGATCGTTCCCGAAATGGTGGCTTGTAGCTTTTGTACGCTCCCCAAAGGCAAGAAGGCGTTGTGTTAGGGCAGCTATGTTGAAAAATCATAGATGTCATAATGCCGTGGTAACCAAGCGAAGCGTTCGGTCTATGTGAACGTTCTCCGTATCTCCGAAAAAAATCCATAATATTAGGATCGTCCCAAAGGCTTGGCTCGACTGGCAGTTTGATGTGAAAGCGAATTGTTTCAGAAAAACAAGGGATTGCGTTTAAAATATGTCTAATTCCTTGTGGATGAGCCGCGTATGCGACAACCCAGATGTGGCATTTTTTATACGACACCCAACTTTTTATGCTCTTATGCAAAAAATGTTTGTAAAACTTCTCAACGCTTTCGCCGGATCCAATTATGTCGTCAACAATTAAAATCTGCTTAATTTTTTCTGCCCTTAACTGTGCAATTGTCGGCTGGACTTGAAACTTTTTGTTATTCATTCGTTCTAAATTCTCTAAAAAGTATCCAAGCATATGGCCACTTGAAAAGTGCTCTCTTCGTTCTTTTTTTGGGATGCCGTCGACATCATTGCTTTGGTGAATATTTACTTTCGCAATATCTTTCAGCAAAGGAATAACAGCAACTCGATTTGAGCTGCTGTTATTCGAAATTTCATCAATAATCTTAAAGATAGATGAGAAAAAGTCGTCGTGAGAGACAAGGGAAAGTGTTTGCAATATATATTTTGCAATGCTTTTGTCAGAATCTGGCATTGTTTCCATCCATTTTAAGGATGCTTCTGCATCTTCTAGCAACATTATTATTTCCTTTGTCCCGAAAAGTTCATTTGTTTTTTTGGCCAATGTTTCGCAAGCCATTTGTTTCAATAAGAAAACTTGCAAGTGCTGCGCCGACTCCAACGACTAATCTCGCGTGCCGGGGTGATATCCCAGAGTGTCGGATTTTGCCATGACCGGTGCCATAAATATTGCGCAGTTCGTATATGCCTGTAACAACTTGTCCAAGATTGCTTAAAACGCGGCGAACAATCTCTGCGCCTTTGACCGATTCATGTATTTCTGATGGGTCGAGTTTTAATTTTTTTTGCACTTTTTTAAGTAATTTCGGAAGGTCTTCTTTGCACTCGCCATCGCCAAATCTCATTAACACTGTTTTCATGACACTTTCGAGCATTTCTTTTGTAGAGCCAACTGCCAGCTCTGGATCTGCCTCTATCGATTCGCGAATTCTTTGTATATGTTTTGACAAATTGAATGAATTATCTAGAGCAACTTTTTCTGTAACCGAAATGCTAGGATGAATGTGGCCAAACAATTCTTCAAACAACTGCGGCTCCTGGTCTCGAAGCCAGTCGTGAAATTTGCAATAATCAACAAGAATATTAAAGTTGCCTTTGTCGAGATCGATCAATCGACCAAGGACTTCCAAAACACAACCTGGATAATCGTCATCTCCGAAACTAAGACTTCTAAGGAGTCTTGGATGAGAATTTATAATGTCTCTCCCATTTATTAGGTATGTTACCTCGTCCCAATTTTCGGAATCGAATTTTGAAACCATACAACGCTTTAAAGCGAGGACAGCCTTTGGAGGTATTTCTGGACTTGCCGGATTGCTAATTACTTGACTACCCACTCGGTTCACCCTTTTTTTTAAAAATATCATTCATGAAATACTATGCTCAGTCAATATTCTTGCCCCGAAAAAGCACCCTAAAAGTCTTTCGAGCCAGCCTAATCGCTAGTGGCTGCATACATCTATCATAACAATTTCCCTGATCAAGCAGTTTCCAGGTCCACCCTCAACTCGGTCAGCACGACGGGAACACCGATAAAATGAACCACCGATGAGCCATCTACCCCCAACGCGCAGCCCTCTGCGCATTGTGTAGCGCCTCACCACGCCCTCATTTTCCGGCTCATTTCGCCCACTCGGCCGGACCCGCCCCGGCATCTCAAAATTTCAAATTTCGACGAATTCGATGTATTATACTGAATTTACACATGATCCACGAAAAATCTGCATTCAAATTCATTCAAATCTTATCAACACTATGAAATTCTATACTATTTCAGAAATTCAGCGCCGACACACGGCCAAGATGGGACAAAAAAGCGAGGGGGGGGGATTGCGGATAAATCGGGTCCACCAACGATGCCAACATGGGAGCTATTCAAAATCCGCCCCTATTTCATGGAGCCAGCCGGAAGATCGAAAGCAAGCTTGCTAAAGCGGCCTATGTGAAGACTTCCAAGACTTGGAAAGCCTACTGGATGCGCGGGACATGCAACTAGATCAAGTATGATCCATGCCTTTTCAGCATAACCAGCAACACCACATCATTAACACTATAAGCACTACATCTGCTTTTTTCAATTAATCCGACTCATATTAAATATTTACTACATAAGACAATTGCCTATCTCTTAACTAACACTAATCCTATAATGCAAAGAACAACTCCGACAAAGTTAGTTTTCGTAAAATTTTCTTTATATATTAACAACCCCACCGGAAGGAGGAATATCGCAACAGCGATATTTGAAAAAACAGCAGCGATACTTATATCCCATCCCGCTCTATAGGCAAGTAAAAAGCCAATTTCTAGACCAACTATTGCAAAACCTAACGCAATGCTCGGCCACAATGAAAGCCTTAGATGTTCGACGAGCGTTATATTAGTATTGTAAAACGGAAACAGTACTAATGAAAATGCTATAGCTGTAATATATGTTATAACGAGAGAAATAAACGGGTTAAATTGTTGCGGTATGGATTTTTGGAACACATGATAAAACAGATTTGACAAAACAACTATCGCAATTGACATATAATATGTTCCCATTAACATCTCCTTTGCACATCAACTTTACACTACATACCCGCCACAAACAACCATGCGTTGCTTTACAGCATAGGTTATGAAGCATATTTAGCCTTCGATTTTTCCCCATAACTGAAGATTTTTGATACCTATCTACAGTTATTCCAAAAACACGCACTTCAGCCTAAAAAAGCATATTGCACTTTGATTTATTTATTGCTACAGAGAAGTAAAGGGAAGTTAGTGCGCCCAATGACTCCAAAACTCTGCAATCCTGGCTAAACGCAATCTTCCCACATTATAACTGAGCTTTCATCCCTTACATCTTAACTAGTATCGTCTTTATCACTGCGGAAAATGTTGGCACGCTAAAATCCATAAGCAAAACTAATCAAATCAAAATATTATCTGGACACCTTATGATAGACGGCAACATGCTTGAAGCTCTTGGCTCAGTTCTCGAGTGTGGTGGTTTTGAAAAAGCCGCAAAGACTTTATTTATTTCGCAATCGGCGGTGTCTCAGCGCATCAAGCAGCTAGAAGAGTATATGGGGCAAGTCCTTATCGTGAGGACATCTCCACCCAAACCGACTCCTGCCGGTCGACAACTTCTAAAATATTACAAGCAAATTAAGTGTCTCGAAGAAGATGTTTTATCAAGATTAATATCTGGCGCGGGGAAAAAATACACTATTCTCAATTTGGGCGTTAATGCTGACAGCCTGTCTACTTGGTTTTTTAATATTGTTAGTAATTTCTACAAAGATAACAATGTATTGTTCCATTTAATCGTAGATGATCAAGACGAAACACACAAGCTACTTACAGATGGCGATGTCGTCGGGTGCATAAGCTCAAGCGATACTACTGTCCAAGGATGTTCATGCGATTACCTCGGAGCAATGCAGTATAAATTTGCAGCGAATCCTTCTTTTTGTCAAACGTGGTTTAACAGTGGAATTGAATACGATAATGCAGCGGAAGCCCCTACCATAAATTACAACACAAAAGACACTATTCATCATCAATTATTCAAAAATATCTTCCAGAAATCCCCTCCAAAATTTAATACACACTTCATTCCATCCTCCGAGCAACTATTGCAAGCAGTCAAATGCGGACTAGGCTACGGAGCAGTGCCAAGCATTCAAGCTGAAGGTTACTTTAAAACTGGTGAGCTTGTTGACCTTTTCCCAGGGATATATATCGATATTAATCTTTACTGGCACTACTGGAATATTGATCTCCGTTTTTTAAAAAAATTTACAAAATCTCTAACTGAGCAGTCAAAGCACATTTTAAAACCGTACTAGCAACATTTCCTTCCGCATCATGGAAAGACTTTATCTCTTTTAATGTTTCTACGAGGACAGCACACAACGACTCTAAAGACTCCTCATGCACTCCAATACATCCCATGCTTCCATCATCATTTTCAAACCGCAACAAAACCATTTTCATTTCTGGTGAAATACACGGATGGAAAAATTTCACCACGAAAGGCATTTGCGAATCGAGTTTTGACATACAATCCTCCATTTTATCTTGCTATGTATCTAGCTTAACTATACAACATGCCCTTTGCCTAAATAATTTGACAATAATTTATCTGCGATGATTTCCGACACTCTGGCATGCAGTGATGAGGCAATGCTCAAATTTTGCTCATTATATTTTTCCATTTCATAAGTCTTTACACACTCACACTTTAATTTTAACATTTCATCAATACTTTTATTTACGTTAAAAACATTGATCGCATTATATAAATCACCATTACATCGGTAGCAGTTGCTAACGTAAAGCTGTGGCGTTGGATAGAACTCAAATCCTCCAATCCGCAATTCAAATCCAAAATCATTTATATCATCTTTTATACCTGCAATAATGTCTTTCAATATCCACCCGCTTGGTATTCTGTAGATACCTTGTGAATAAAAATAGTCCACTAGCGTCCATTTCTGTATACTAGTTGGCTCAAGAGAAACCACATCAGTCAAGTGTTTTAGCTTCTTCAGGCTCTCAACCACATCGGCAATGGATTCGTTAATCGTCAAAAACAATGGTTTCACAGTAATGTATGTCAGCAGCTTAAACTTATATTTCTTAACTAACTCGGCAGCCCTTACATAATCACCAAACGAGAATCCTTTGTTAATGCAGAGATCTCGTACAATTTCTGACCCAGACTCCAAACCAATTCCAACCTCAACTGATGTTGACTTCAACAAACTACTCATGACTTGCATTGCGCTTTCAGTAACAAACTCTGGCCTACTCTCGACAATGATGTGTTTTATATTCGCATCAGCATCTATTATTTTCAAAATTTCTGCAAAATCGTAATCTCTTATCTCTTCTCGACTCAACAATGATCCTGCATTGTAAATACATACTATCGGAAATTCTTTAAAATCATACTTAGTGTATTCTGTTTTAAACTGTTGTAGGTGAGCACCTTCTGGCATTAGATCACCTTTTGTTGTCCCATGAAAATGCCCACACATGGAACATCCGCCATAGTCTAATTTACACCACGAGCACCCAACCCCTCTTAAATAGAAAATTATTCTCTTAACCTGCTTACCGTCTAAGTATCCTGTGCTTATTGACGAACTAGCAACTGTTGTCGTCTCATAATTTTTAGATTTGTACGAAATATTTTTTTTAAGTTTTTGAATCATATGAGTCAAAACACGGTGGCTATTAGTAGTAGCATTCATTAAAATTCACCTCTACTTTGAATATAAATAGCCTTATGCCCACACTGACTTAGTAAATACATAGATATAAAAAGTAAAATTAGTTTTTTTGATGGCATATCAGCATGAGTTATTTCAACTTACCTGAAAAAATCTCAGAATTTCCAAGAAAATAGGTGGTTAAAGCACTGGAGAGTGAGGATTGACGATCCCCGGTTGGGCAACATAAATTTTCCACGAAAAGCAAAACTGAGTGGCATTCGTTGGCTGGCTGATACCCAGCGGGACGGCGACAACTTCTTTCACCGTAGTGGACGCCACGTCGATCCGATCCACAACGCCCTAATGATTATATATTATTTTCTAACAACTGCGCACACGAAGACCTAACAGACCTCTCCCATCGACACCTGGGGTTAGGCCCATCAATGGGGTCGCTCAGGTAAACGACCAGCGAGGGCAGCATGGATTTTGAGCTAGCTATGGAACGCATCCAGGCCATTACCGGGTGCCGAACGCAAACAGAATTGGGAAATGCCCTGGGCATTAAGCAGTCCAGCATTTCCGACGCAAAGCGGCGGCAGGTAATCCCTGATGGTTGGTTGGTCACGCTGTTTAGGTGTTATGGTGCAAATCCTTCCTGGATTCTGGGCGAAGCCGAATATCCGTATCTGGTTGAGCACTTAAATCGGGAAAATCCGACGACTGGGATCAAGGTAACGCCTACTTCTCCGCCTCCCGAACAGAATCCCAGACCCACGACCCGGGAACTTCTAGAGGCTTTACGCGAGCAGATCGGCGACACCTTCGAGATCATCATCGTTCCTGTTGGGACCCAAATCACCCTGCCGACTCAGGCGAAGACTGTCATTGACCCTGTTGATGCAGACGTAGCTCAATAACAGGCTCTGTGCCGACCGAATTAAGGTGAGATTGACAGCAGATGAGAAGGCAACCCTAGGATTAAAGGGGCTCTTAATTTCCGACGAGATGGGATGTAGGGGTAACCAAAATTGATGATCTGATGGAAAGTCAGGAGAATTATGTGCCGGTTCGACCTGGGCAGCAGATATGGCGCTATCAGCTTACCCGTGCTGCCCGACACCGACACGAAACATCACCCATCCGATCCTTCCTGCCACACGCGCAGGCCTCTGCGCATTGTGTAGCGCCTCACCACGCCCTCATTTTCCAGCTCATTTCGCCCACACGGCCCGGCCCAGCCCGGCATCCCAAAATTTCAAATTTTGCAAAATATGACGCATCCCACTGAAATCGCAGACGATCTACTCGAGATACGCGTTCAAAATCGTTCAAATTCTTTCAACATGCTGAAATTCTGAACTATTCCAGAATATCAGCACCGACACCGGCCAAGGTGGGACGAAACGGGTGGGGTGGACCGGATGACAGGGGGATTTGGGATTGCGGATAAATCGGGTCCGCCAACGATGCCAACAGGCATGGCCCGCTGCAAAACGAAAAAGGGGCCAGGACCATCGATCCTAACCCCTTGAAATTATGGAGCCAGCATGGAGACTCGAACTCCAGACCTGCTGATTACGAATCAGCTGCTCTACCAACTGAGCTATGCTGGCAACGGCGAGGAAATGCTTGATACACGGGGGCTTCTAGGGCGTCAAGGGGTTTTGACGGCTGGCCGAATTCGAACGTTTTCAACACAATACGTTCGCGTTCGGCGCTTGGTCGCGGCCCTCTGTCGCCAAAGCGCCCCGCGCGGGTTCGCGGCCGCGCCTCAGGAGCCGCCGCGCGGCGGCGCGTAGCGGTTCACGATGGGCAAACGCCAGTCCTTGCCGAAGGCGCGCGTCGTGATCTTCGGGCCGGGCGGACTCTGCCGGCGCTTGTACTCGTTGCGGTCCACAAGGCGCGTCACCCGGTCCACCACCGCCGGGTCCATGCCCGCCGCCACCATGGCCGACGGCGACAACCCGTCCTCCACATAGGCCGCCAGCACCGGGTCCAAGGCGTCGTATTCCGGCAGCGAATCCGAATCCTTCTGGTTGGGGCGCAGTTCCGCCGTGGGCGGCTTGACCAGCACTCGCGCCGGGATGAGGTCCCGGCCGGCCTCGGCGTTTCGCCAGCGCGACAGGGCGTACACCAGGGTCTTGGGCACATCCTTGATCACCGCGTAGCCCCCGGCCGTGTCGCCGTAGAGCGTCGAATAGCCCACCCCCACCTCGGACTTGTTGCCCGTGGTCAGGACCAGTCGGCCGAACTTGTTGGACAGGGCCATAAGGAGCGTCCCCCGGATGCGCGGCTGGAGGTTCTCCTCGGCCACGTCGAAGGGACGGTCGCCGAAAAGCGGGGACAGCGCCCCGAGAAAGGACTTGAAGACCTCCTCGATGGCCACCACATGGAATTCGATGCCGAGCGCCTCGGCCAGGGCTTTCGCGTCCTCCAGGCTGTCGTCCGAGGAAAAGCGCGTGGGCATGGCCACGCCGAGCACGTTCTCCGGCCCCAGGGCGTCGGCGGCGATCGCCGCCGTCAGCGACGAGTCGATGCCGCCGGAAAGCCCGATGGCCACGCCCGGAAAACCGGACTTGCGCACGTAGTCGCCCGTGCCGAGCACAAGCGCCCGGTAGACCTCCTCCACGTCGCAAAGAAGCGGCGGGATGGCCGCGACAGGAAGCGCCGCCCGCGCCGGCGCGGCCACGGCGGGCAGGACCATCCGCCCCGGGCAGGCCTCCAGGGCCGGCTCCCACTTGCGGCAACGCGGGTCGAGAAGCCGCCGCCGCGTGGGCAGCCCCGGGTCCAGGTCGCACACGACCGTGTCCTCGGCGAACTGGCGGCCCCGGGCCAGCAGCGCGCCGTCCGGGCCGAAGACCACGCTGTGGCCGTCGAAGACCAGCTCGTCCTGGCCGCCGACCATGTTGGCGTAGGCCACGAAAGCGCCGTTGTCCGAGGCCCGGGTGGAGAGCATCCGCTCCCGGGACGCGCCCTTGCCCCGATGGTAGGGCGAGGCGGAAATGTTGACGAGCAGGCGCGCCCCGCCGCCGTGGGCCTGCTCGGCCGGGGGGCCGCCGGGATACCAGATGTCCTCGCACACGCTCACGCCGAACACGAAGCCGTCGCGGTCGAAGACGCAACTCCCCCGCCCGGCGGCGAAATAGCGGTTCTCGTCGAAAACCCCGTAATTGGGCAGGTAGCGCTTGGCCACTACCGCGGCCACGGCCCCGTCGTGGGCGACCACGGCCGCGTTTTGCAGGTCGCCTTCCAGCCACGGACAACCGTACACGGCAGTCATCCCCCGGCAGCGCCCGGCGATGTCCCGGGCCCGCTCCATGCAGGCGGCCACGAAATCGGGCTTGATGAGCAGGTCCTCGGGCGGATAGCCCGAAAGGACCATTTCCGGAAAGACCGCCAGGTCGGCCCCGGCCCGGCGCGCCGCCTCAAGGCCGGCCAGCACCTTGGCGGCGTTGCCGTCGACGTCCCCCACCGTGGGATTGAACTGGCAAAGCATCACGCGAAAACCGGCCATGACCGCCTCCTTTTCCCCTCCCCAAATCGCTCGAACATCTAGCCCGTCTCGCCGCCGGCGGCAACCGCCCGATACGCCGACCAAGGCAGGCTGCCCGGGCGGCGAGCCAAGCGACGACGCCGCGCCCATTTTCCCGCTTCCGTCGGGACCTGCTCCCCCTCCCCGACGGCCTCGGCCCGCGACAGCCCCGGACGCCAGGCCAGGCCACGCCTGCCCCTTTCCCAATCCGATCCATCTTCTGGCGAACCCGGCCGACGCTTCGCGCACGAATCAATTGACAATGATTTTCATTATCGCTATAGACTGGTTCCAGCAAACCCGCCCGGCCGTTTTTACCGGGCGACAAGGAGCCGCCATGCTGTCGCATTCCTCGATTTCCTCGCGCCGCCAGACCTGGGGCTGGGCCAAGAGCTTTTTCGGCCCCTTGCGCCAAAACGCCGAAACGCCCGCCCGCCGGGAGCCCTCGGAGTTCGACCGGACCCCGGCCCCGCGAAGCCCGGAACCCGGGGAAACCAAATGAAACGCGACGCCCGGCGAGGCGGATGCGCCACGCCGGCACGGGAGATGCGGCCATGACCGACATGCGCTTTCCCTTCGGCGACGAGGCGGCCTGCATACGGACCCTGCTCGCCGGCTACGGACTGCGGCCCGTGGCCGACCACAAGGGACGGCACTGCTACCAGGGCCGGGCCGTCTGGCAGGGCCGGCCCGTCATCTGCCGCATCGGCGCGGGCGACCTGTCGCGCCTGCCCCGGAGCCTCTACGAGGAGGCCTGGAGCGGCTACTACGACGCGGCCGAGCCGGACAGCATGCTTTACGACGAGACTCACGCCAACATCCTGGCCTGCGTGAAAACGGCGCTTGCGCCCCCGCCTCGGCCCTCGTGCGACGTCCCGTAACATCAGCATTGTTTGGGAGAAGATCATTCAAGCGTCATGACCGCGAAAGGCGCAAAGACGCCTTTCGCGGTCGTGACGCTAAGGGAGATCGGGCGTCCGCTCCTGAGCCAGGGGCAGCTCCACGATGAAGGTCGTGCCCGCGTCGCCCGTGACGAAGCGTATATCGCCGCGATGGTCTTCGACGATGCGCTGGCACACGGCCAGGCCCAGGCCCGTGCCGGATTCCTTGGTGGTGCAGAAGGGGTCGAACACCCGGGCGCGCACGCTTTCGGGGATGCCGCCGCCGGTGTCGGCCACGGTGAGCCGGAACTTGCCGGCCACGGATTCGCTCGCGATCACCAGCCGGCCGCCGCCCTCCATGGCCTCGGCGGCGTTCTTCATGAGGTTGAGCAGCACCTGCCGCATGCGGTCGGCGTCGTGGGGCACGGGCGGCAGGGACGTGTCCAGGCGGACCTCCGGCACGATCCCCCGGGCCTCCAGGGCCGGGCGCATCACGGCCAGGGAGCCGCGCACGGTTTCGTTGATGTCCCGGGCCTCGATGTGCGGCGCGGCCGGGCGGGTGAAATCGCGCACCTCGTTTAAAAGCGATTCCAGGCGTTTGGCCTCGGCCTCGATGATGGCCAGCTTCTCGGCGTCCTTGTCGTCTTCGGCCAGGTGGCGACGCACCTGGCCGGCGAAGCCGCCCATGAGCATGAGGGGATTTTTTATCTCGTGGGAGAGCCGGGCCGCGGCCTCGCCGATGGCCGCGAAGCGTTCGGAGCGGATGAGCTTCTCCTGAGCCCCGAGCAGTTCCCGGGCCGTCTTGTCCACCTCGCGGGAAAGGGTGGTGTTCCAGCGCAGGGCGAAATGCATGACCGTGGCGAAGCCCGCGAACACCATCAGCTCGAACAGCCCCACCAGCAGCCACTGCCGCACCACCAGCCGGCCGATGAGCCCCTCGACCTCGTCCTGGGGCGCGGCCAGGGCCACGGCCCAGCGGTTGCCCGCGTCCCGGCCCGGGTCCAGGAAGGCCGGACAAAACGCCGCGTACTTCTTGACCTCGCCCACCCGGCCCCGGTGCCAGCCCGAGACGTACCAGTCCGTGCCCCGCTCGCCGGCCATGACCCGCTTCTCGATGAGCCAGCGCAGCCGCGACCAGTCGATGTCCGGATTGCGTTCCCGGCGCACGTCCAGGGAATCCCGGCCGATGAAGTCGGTTTCGTAGTGGTCCAGGAACACGCCCTTGTCGTCCACGACCCAGGCGTAGCCGGTGCGGCCGGACTGCACGCCGTGGGCGTAGCGGGCGGCCACGGCCAGGGCGTCCACCACGAGGATCACCCCGCCCGGGCGGGCGCGGGCGTCGTCCAGGGAGATGGCCATGGGGAGCAGCCGACGGCCGGCGAAAGGTCCTTCGGACGGCGTGAAGGCCCGGCCCGTGGCCACGTGGCCGGGCCCTTCGGTCGCGGCCAGGACGTCGCCGCAGGCGGCCGGGCACAGGCCGGCCGCGTCCAGGGCCGCGCCTGAAGGTTCGAAAAAGCGCGGCCGGGCCTCCCCCGGCGTCTGCACGCCCAGGGCGACCACGTTCCACCGGGCCAGGGGGCCCAACAAAGCCGGCCCGGGAAGCCACGGCTTGCCGTCCGAAGCCGCGTCGCGCCAGCCCGGGGCCATGTCCTCGAGGCTCGTGCGCAGAAAGGCGACGTGGTCGACGATGTCTTCGGCGATCTTCTGGGCCAGGAGCAACTGCTGGGTGTTGAACTGCTCGGTGACCAGGGCCTCGACATCGGTCTTGGCCCGATACCCCATCCCGGCCACGGCCACGGTCAGCAGCGCGAACACCAGGCAGGCGACGAGGATGTGCTTGCGAGTCATCGGCCCTCCGATGCTCGTCCAAATAGCGGAATCCCCCCGCCCGCGCAATCCGGACTCCCAAGCCCCCCACCGGGCGGCCGTGAAGGTTTGGCGCTTTTCTTGCCTGAGCACTCCCAGCCAGGGTCGTCTCGGCAAAAATTTCCCATTGGAAAGGATGACGGGCAGGCAAGGAGCAGCGTTCCATGACAGTCCCCACCATAGACGCCTACACTCCGGACGCCATTGCGGCGCTGACCACAACCCAGCTCAAAGGCCTCGGCGCGACTGGTTTTTCTTCACTCGTCGCCGCCCAGGTCGCAGCCCTCTCCGCCACCCAGCTCGCGGCCCTGACCACCTCCCAGGCCGCCGCCCTGACCGTGGACCAGATCGTCTCCTTCAGCGCGGCACAGTTTTCCGCCCTGACCAAGACGCAGATCGCGGTCTTCACCCCGGACGAAATCGCCTCCCTGTCCCTGACCCAGTTGGCCGGGCTCACGGCCGGAGACATCACCGAACTGACCACCACCCAGGTCTCCCAGTTGACCGCCACCCAACTGGCCGCCCTGACCACGACCCAGTTGCAGGGCATGACGTCCACCCAGGTCCGGGCCCTTTCCGATTCCCAGGTCGCCGCCCTGTCCACCACCCAGTTTTCCTCCCTGACCGCCACCCAGCTCAAGGGGCTCAACACGACCTGCGTCGCCGCCCTGAGCACGGACCAGTTGGCGGCCATGACCACGACGCAGCTTTCCTCCCTGGCCGCCACCCAGATCAGGGCGCTCTCCGAGGACCAGGTCGGGCAGTTGACCACCACCCAACTCGCCAGCTTCACGGCCACGGAAATCGGGGCCCTGTCCACGGGCCAGGTGCAGCGGCTCTCGACCGAGCAGCTCGCGGCCCTTTCCACCACCCAGGTCAAGTCCATAAACACCTTTTCCTTCGCCGGCCTGACCGCGACGCAAATCCAGAGCCTGTCCACGACGCAGATCGCGGCCCTCTCCGCCGTCCAGCTCAAGAGCCTCGACGGCGGCCAGGTTTCCGCCCTGTCCACCACCCAGATCGCGGCCTTAAGCGGCACCCAGCTCTCCTCGCTCTCCACCACCGGCATCGACGCCCTGTCCGCCGAACAGCTCGCCGCCCTGAGCACGACCCAGATCGCCTCGGTCGGCGTGACCTTCATCAGCAACCTCAACCAGACCCAGACCGCCTCCCTGTCCGCCGAACAGTTCCAGTCCCTGACCACGACGCAGATTCGCGGCCTGACCAGCACCGACGTCAGCGAACTGAACATGACCGACCTGGCCCTGCTGACGGAGACGCAGATCGCCGCCTTCACCAGCAGCCAGGCCAAGGGGCTCACCGAGGACCAGATCGCCGCCCTGTCCACCACCCAGGTGGCCGCCCTGACCGCCACCGCGTCCACTCCCCTGGTGGAAACCCAGATCGCCGCCCTGTCCGCGGCGCAGCTCGCCGTCCTGACCACCACCGCCCTGCGGGGACTGAGCGCCGGCGAAATCGGCACACTGACCGCAACGCAGCTGGCCGCCCTGTCCACGACCCAGATGGCCGCCCTGACCATCACCCAGATCAAGGGGATCACGGCCGACCAGATTCCCCTGCTGTCCACCAGCCAGATCAGGGCGCTGGCGACCACCCAGGTCGCCGCCCTGACCGCCACCGCCGCCTCGGCCCTGACCGGCGACCAGCTCGACGCCATGACGACCTCGCAGATCGCGAGCCTTTCGGGCGCGTCCGTGAGCGGCTTGAGCCTGGCCCAATTTTCGGTCCTTGACGCGGCCCAGATCGCCGCCCTGACCACCACCCAGCTCAAGTCCCTCACCAGCACCGACGTCGCGGAACTGAGCCTGACGGAACTGGCCTGCCTGAGCCAAACGCAGATTTCCGCCCTCACCAGCACGGCCGTGGCCGGCCTGACCGAGGACCAGATCGGCGTGCTGTCCACCACGCAGATCCGGGGGCTGTCCACGGCCGCCGTGGCCGGGCTCGCCGACACGCAGATCGCGGCCATGTCCGCCGCCCAGGTGGCCGCCCTGACCACCAGCCAACTGCAACGGCTCAGCAGCAACGCCGTAAGCGGCCTGACCGTCACCCAGTTCGCCGCCCTGACCACCACCGAGGTGGCTTCCCTGACGGCCACCCAGATCAAGGGCCTGACCGCCACCCAGGCCGCGGCCCTGAGCACCGCCCAGCTTTCCGCCCTCACCGCCGCCCAGGTCTCGGCCCTGACCTCCACGGCCGTGGACGCCCTGTCGGCCACCCAGCTCGCGGGCATGACCACCACGCAACTGCGGGGCCTGACCAGCTCCAACCTGGGCGAACTCACCACGACCCAGCTCGCCGGACTGTCCACGGCCCAGATCGCCGCCCTGACCCCAGCCCAGATCCGGGGCCTTTCCGCCACGGACCTCGGCGAACTGCCCCTGACCGTGGTCCAGGCCCTGACGGCCACCCAGATCGCCTCGCTGACCGCCGCCGGCGCTTCGGGCCTGACCGAAGAGCAACTGGCCGGCCTTTCCGACACCCAGATCAAGGCCCTGACCGCCACGGCCCTTTCGGGCCTGGCCGACACCCAGTTGTCCGCCCTGTCCGCGACGCAGCTCGGCAAGCTCTCCCCCACGGCGATCAGCGGCCTGACCTCCACGCAGATCGCCAACCTGACGGAAACGCAGTTGGCCGCCCTGCAGACCACGCAGATTTCCGCCCTGACCAAGACGCAGCTCGGCAACCTGACCGACGACCAGCTGGCCGCCCTGTCCGCCACGCAGCTCGCCCGGCTGACCACCACCCAGATGGCCGCCCTGTCTTCCGGCGCCGTGGACGGCCTGACCGAGACCCAACTGGCCGCCCTGACCGTGACCCAGCTGCGCGCCTTGTCCGGCACCTCGGTCAGCGCCCTGACCTCCACCCAGATGGCCGCCCTGTCGGCCACGCAGATCGCCGCCCTGACGTCCACGCAGCTTTCGGGCCTCACCGAAGACGACGTCCGCGAGCTGAGCCTGACCGAACTGGCCCTTTTGACCTCCACCCAGATTTCCGGCCTGACCGCCACCGCCCTTTCCGGCCTGACCACCGAACAGATCGCCGCCCTGTCGCCGACGCAGATTTCCGGCCTGACCCGCACGCAAACCGCGGCCCTCGACACGGAGCAGATCGAAGCCCTGTCCGCCACCCAGGTCGCCGGCCTGACCGCCACCGCCCTCGGCGGCCTGGCGAGCACGGCCGCGGCCGCCCTGTCCGCCGCCCAACTGGCCGGGCTGACCGCCGCCCAGATTGCCGGCCTGGGCACCTCCGGCCTGTCCGGACTGACCGACACCCAGATCGCCGGGCTGACCTCGACCCAGCTCTCCGGCTTGACCGCCACCCAGTTCGCCGCCCTGTCCGACACGGCCGCGGCCGCCCTGACCGCCACGCAGCTCTCGGCCATGACCACCACCCAACTGCGGGGCCTGACCGCCACGGACGTGAGCGCCCTGTCCGCCACCCAGATGGGGGCGCTCTCCGCCACCCAGTTGGCCGCCCTGACCGCCACCCAGATCAAGGGCCTGACCAGCACGGACATAAGCGAGCTGACCCTCACCGAACTGGCGGCCCTGACCTCCAGCCAGATCGCCGCCATGACCGCCACCGCCCTGGAGGGACTCTCCCCCACCCAGGCCGCCGCCCTGAGCACGACGCAGCTCAAGGGGCTTTCCAGCAACATCGTGGCCGGCCTGGCCGACACCCAATTGGCCGCCCTGTCGGCCGACCAGATTTCCGCCCTGACCACCACGGCCCTGCGGGGACTCGCCGGCTCGCAGCTCGACGGCCTGACCGTCACCCAACTGGCCGCCCTGTCCGACAAGCAGATGGCGGCGCTCACCGCCACGGCGCTCGGCAGCCTGACCGCCACCCAAGCGGCGGCGCTCACCACCACCCAGTTGCGGGCGCTCACCGCCTCCCAGGTGGCCGGGCTCTCCTCCACGGCCGTGGCCGCCCTGTCCACCACGCAGTTGGCCGCCCTGACCACCGCCCAGGTGCAGGGCATCGACAGCCAGGGCGTCAGCGCCCTGACCGCCACCCAGATCGCGGCCATGTCCACCAGCCAGATCAAGGCCCTGACCACCACGCAGATCGCCGGGCTGACCAGCACCGACGTGGCCGAACTGACGACGACCCAGTTCGCCGCCCTGACCGCCGCCCAGTTCGCGGCGCTCACCGCCTCGGCCGTGGCCGGGCTCACCACCGAGCAGATGGCGCTGCTCACCACCACGCAGGTCCGGGGCCTGACGGCCACGGCCGTGGGCGCGCTGTCCGAAACCCAGTTGGGGACTCTGTCCGAAACCCAGATCGGGGCACTGAGCGCCACCGCTTTGTCGGGGCTGACCGCGACCGAGGCCGCCGCCCTGACCCAGACCCAGCTGGCGGCCCTGTCCCGCACCCAGATCGCCGCCCTGCCCGAGGCGGCCGTGGCCGCCCTGTCCGCCACCCAGTTGGCCGACCTGTCCACGAGCCAGCTCGGGGCGCTCACGGCGGACCAGCTCGGAGCCCTTTCCACCCGGCAGTTGACGACGCTCGACGCGACCCAGTTGGCGGCCCTTTCCACCACGGCCCTGGCCGGCCTCGACGCGGCCCAGATCGGCTCGCTGACCACCACCCAACTGGCCGACCTGTCCACGAGCCAGGTGGCCGCCCTGTCGGCCGCGGCCGTGGCCGGACTCACCACCACCCAGGTGGCCGCCCTTTCGCCGAGCCAACTGGCGGCCATGAACGCCACGGAGATAAGGGCGTTGAGCGACAGCCAGATCGCCGCCCTGTCCACCACCCAGATCCAGAGCCTGACCATCACCCAGTTGCGGGCCATGACCGCGACGCAAATCGGCGACCTGACCACCACGCAGATCGACGCCCTGACCACGGCCCAACTGGCCGGCATGACCGCCACCGGCATGGCCAGCCTGACCTCGACGCAAGTGGCCAGCCTCGACGCCAGCCAGATCGCCGCCCTGTCCACGACCCAGATCGCCGCCCTGACCACCACCGCCGTGGCCGGGCTCACGGACACGGCCATCGCCGCCCTGTCCACCCGCCAGGTGGCGGCCATGACCTCCGACCAGGTCGCCGCCCTGTCCACGGGGCAAATCGGCGCCCTGACCGCCTCCCAGTGGGCGGCCCTGACCACCACCGAGATCGCGGGGCTCACGGACACGCAGCTGGCCGCCCTGACCAACACCCAGTTGGCCGCCCTGTCCGCCAGCCAGATCGCCGCCCTGTCCCCGACCGCCATCGACGGTCTGACGACCACGGCCATGGCCAGCCTGTCCGTGACCCAGATCGCCGCCCTGTCCGTGACGGACCTGGCCGTTCTCGGCAGCACGCAGATGGCCGCCCTGACCACGACCCAGCTGGCCGCTTTGACCGCCACCCAGATCGGAGCCCTGTCCGAGACGGCCGTGTCCGGGCTGACGGCCACGGAACTGACCGCCCTGACCACGGACCAGTTCGCGGCGCTGACCTCCACCCAGATCGGGGCCCTGACCGAAACGCAGTTGGCCGGGTTGTCCACGACCCGCATGGCCGCCCTGACCCTGACCCAGATCAGCGGCCTGGAATCGACCCAGATCGCGGCCCTGTCCGCCGACCAGTTGGCCGCCCTGTCCGCCGACCAGTTGGCCGCCCTGTCCGTGGCCGGCGTGGACGGCTTCGACGCCACGGCCATGCGGGGCCTGACCACGACCCAGATCGCGGCGCTCAACGCCACGCAGATGGCGTCGCTCAACGAAACGCAGCTCGCGGCCCTGTCCGCCACCCAACTGGCCGCCCTGTCCGCCACCCAACTGCGGGCCATGACGAGCACGGGCATCGCCGCCCTGACCGAAAGTCAGGTCGCGGCCCTGTCCGCCACCCAGATTTCCGCCCTGACCGCCACCCAGATGGGGGCGCTCACCACCGGCCAGGTCCAGGCCTTGAGCGAAACCCAGCTGGCCGCCCTGACCACCACGCAAGTCGCGGCGCTTTCCACCACGGCCGTGGCCGGACTCACCACCACCGAACTGGCCATGCTGACCACCCGCCAGCTGGCCGCCCTGACCGCCACCCAGTTCGGCGCGCTGTCCGTCACCCAGCTCGGGGCGCTGACCACGGCCCAGATCGGCGTGCTGACCACCACGGAAATCAGCGGCCTGACCGAATCCCAGGTGGCCGCCCTGGGCACGACCCAGCTGGCCGCCTTGAGCGCCACCCAGACGGCCGCCCTGACCACCACCGGCGTCCAGGGCCTGACGGCCACGCAGCTGGCGGCCTTGAGCGACACCCAACTGCGCCAGCTGACCTCGACCCAGATCGGGGCACTGACCACCACGCAGTTCGCCGGACTTTCCGCCGGCCAGATCGGGGCGCTTTCCACCACCCAGATCGGCGGCCTGACCCATACGGAGATCGAGGCCCTGACCACGACCCAGCTGGCGGCGCTGTCCGCGTCCCAGATCGGGGCGCTTTCGGCCACGCAGATGGGCTCCCTGACCAGCACCGGCCTGGCCGCCCTGACCACGACCCAGTTGGCGGCCCTTTCCGCCACACAGATCGCGGGCCTGTCCACCACGGCCGTAACCGGGCTTACCGCCACGGAATTCGCCGCCCTGACCACCAAGCAGCTCACGGCGCTCACCCCGACCCAGATCGGAGCGCTCACCACCACCCAGACGGCGGCGCTCACGCGCACCCAGCTCGGCCTTTTGACCGTGACGGAGATCGGCGGCCTGACCGAGACGCAGATCGCGACCATGTCCGTGGACCAGCTCGAGGCCATGAGCAAGACGCAGATCGGCGCGCTGTCGACGGGCGCGGTGCGGGGCCTGACCGCCACGCAGCTGGACTCCCTTTCCACCACCCAGCTCGGGGCCCTGACGGCCACGGAAATGGCGGCCATGACCACCACGCAGATCCAGTCGCTGTCCGCCACGCGCCTGGGCGAGTTGACGGCCACCCAGTTCGCGGGGCTCACCGCCACCCAGGTCGGCGCGCTGACCGCCACACAGACGGCGTCGCTTTCCGCCACGCGCCTGGCCGCCCTGACCGCCACCCAGGTGGCCGGCCTCACGTCCACCCAGGTGGCCGGCCTGACCACCACCCAGTTGGCGGCGATGACCACCACGCAGATCGCCCATCTGGCGACCACGGCCGTGACCGGGTTGACCGCCACGGAATTCGCCGCCCTGACCTCCCGGCAGTTCGCGGCCCTGACCGCCGCCCAGATCGCCGCCCTGACCGCCACGCAAGTCGCGGACATGACCACGGCCCAAGTGGCGGCACTTTCCACCACGCAAATGGCCGGCCTGACCTCCACGCAGGTGGCCGGGCTGACCGCCGCCCAACTGGCGACCCTTTCCACCACGCAGGTGGCCGCCCTTTCCACCACAGGCGTGGCCGGACTCTCGGCCAGCCAGATCACGAGCCTGGCCTCGACCCAGGTGGGGGCGCTGACCGCCGCCGAGATGGCCGCCCTGTCCACCACCGCCCTGTCGGGCCTCACGGCCGAGGACGTGGGCGCGCTGTCCACCACGCAGCTGGCCTCGCTGTCGGCCACGGGCATGGGCGCGCTGTCCACGGCCGTCGTCGCCGCCCTGACGACCACCCAGCTCGGCGTGCTGACGGCCACGGAACTCGGCGGCCTGACCACCTCCCAGGCCGCGGCCCTGTCCGTCACCCAGCTCGACGCCCTGACCAGGACCCAGGTCGCGGAACTGTCCACCTCGGCCGTGTCCGGCCTGACCGCCGTCCAGGTCGCGTCCCTGACCACCACGCAGCTGGCGGGCATGACCGCCACGCAGATCGGGGCGCTTTCCGCTTCGGCCATCTCGGGCATGACGACCACGGAACTGGCCAGCCTGACCACCACCCAGTTCAAGAGCCTGTCGGCCACGGGCGTGGCCGGACTGACCGCGACGCAGCTGGCCAGCCTGACCACGTCGCAGATCCAGCTGTTGACCACCACGACCGTCAGCGGCCTGACGGCGGCCCAGGTGGCGGCCCTGAGCCGGTCCCAGTTCGAGACGCTGACCTCCACGCAGCTCGCGGCCCTGTCCTCGGACGGCATCAGGGGCCTGACCGAGACGCAGATCGAGAGCATGACCCTGACCCAGCTCTCCGGCCTGACCTCGTCCCAGATCGGCGCCCTCACCACCACCGAGATCGCCGAGCTGTCCACCACCCAGATCGCGGCGCTCACCGCCACGCAGATCGTGGGCCTCGACCGCCTCCAGCTCAGGTCCTTGAGCGTCGAGCAGTTCGGCGCGCTCTCGGCCACCCAGGTCGCCGCCCTCACGGAAACCCAGGTGGCGAGCCTTTCCGGCACGGAACTGCGGGCCATGACCACCACCCAGTTCGCCGCCCTGACCCCCACCCAGTTCGCCGCCCTGACCCCCAGCCAGTACGACCTGTTCACCACGACGCAACTGGCCAACATCGCGGCGACCCAATGGTCGCAAGTGACCACCACGACCATCGCGGCCCTGTCCGAAACAGCCATCGACGGTCTGTCCACAACGGACATGGAATGCCTCAACGCCACGCAGATCGGCGCGTTTACAACGACGCAATTGGCCAGTATGACCACGGAGCAGCTCAACGCCCTGGCCGCCGCGCTGGCCTGATGCACGGGCGAAGCATGCTTTATTCCGGCGACTGACGGCCGGTCGCGTCCCAGGCGGCCGGCCCCGCAATCCTGACGCAACACGAGGAGGGCACGCCAACCGCCATGGCCACCGACATTCTTTCCCCGGCCCTGATCGCCTCCATGGTGGGGCACCTGAGCGTGTCCGACCTCATCCGGACCACCGAGACCTTCAAGCAGAGCGGCCAGCTCGCCTCCATCGAGGCGGCCTACGCGGCCTGGGTCGCGGCCAATCCCAACGACCCGCTGCTCTATGCCGTGCTCTTCAACTACTCCATCGCGCTCACGGACACGGGCAAGCTCGAGACGGCCAAGGAGTGCCTGGAGCGGGCCATCGCGCTCAACGCGGACTTCATGCCGGCCTACATCAACCTCGGCCGCATCCTCGAACGCCTGGGCAAGATCGGCCTGGCCATCATCCAGTGGTCGGCCGGGCTGACCCGGATGGCGGCGGTAAGCGGCCAGGCGGTCATGCACAAGACCACGGCGCTCAACCAGAGCGCCCGGGCCCTGGAGGCCGTGAGCCAGGACGAGGCGGCCGAGAAGATGCTGCGCGAAAGCCTGGAGCTCGACCGGGACCAGCGCGAGGTGGTGCAGCACCTGGTGGCCCTGCGCCAGCGGCAGTGCGAATGGCCGGTGCTTCTGCCCAGCGAACGCGTGTCCCGGGAAACGCTTTTTACGGACATGTCGCCCCTTTCCGCCGCGGCCCTGGCCGACGACCCCCTCATGCAGCTGGCCCTGGCCGACCGCTACAACCGCCGCGACGTGGGCTCGCCCCAGGGCGCCCTGACCGAATGGCCGGCGGCCATGGCCCACACCGGGCCGCTTCGCCTGGGCTACCTGTCCTCGGACCTGCGCGAGCACGCCGTGGGCTACCTCATGACCGAGGTCCTCGGGCTCCACGATCGGGACAAGGTCGAGGTCCACGCCTACTACTGCGGCATCCCGACCGACGACGCCCTGCACCGGCATTTCAAGGAGACCTCCGACCGCTTCACCGTGATCACGGACCTCGACGACGCCGCGGCCGCCCGGCGCATGGCCGACGACGGCATCCAGATCCTGGTCGACCTCAACGGCTACACCCGGGACGCGCGCCTGAAGCTCGTGGCCCTGCGCCCGGCCCCGGTCATCGTCAACTGGCTGGGCTACCCCGGCACCATGGCCAGCCCCTACCACCACTACCTCGTCGCCGACGACTGGATCATCCCCGAGGAGAACGAGATCTACTTCTCGGAAAAGGTGGTGCGCCTGCCCTGCTACCAGCCGAGCAACCGCGACCGCGTCGTCTCCCCGACCCGGCCCACCCGGGCCGAGGCCGGACTGCCCGAGGACGGCGTGGTCTACTGCTGCTTCAACGGCAGCCACAAGATCCACCGCCACACCTTCGACCGCTGGCTGACCATCCTGGCCCGCGTGCCCCAGAGCGTGCTGTGGCTCCTCGGCGGCCCCGAGGCCACGATGGGCCGCCTGCGGGACTACGCCGCCGCGCGCGGCATCGCTCCCGAGCGGCTGGTCTTCGCGGACAAGGCGGCCAACCCGGCCCACCTGGCCCGCTATCCCCTGGCCGACCTGTTCTTGGACACCACGCCCTACGGCGCGCACACCACGGCCTCGGACGCGTTGTGGGCCGGGGTGCCGGTGCTGACCGCCTCGGGGCGCTCCTTCGCCTCGCGGGTGTGCGGCAGCCTGGTGCGCGCGGCCGGGCTGCCCGAGCTCGTGTGCGCCACGCCCGAGGAATACGTGGAACGGGCCGTGGCCCTGGGAAGCGACCGCGACGCCCTGGCCGCCCTGCGGGCGCGCCTGGCGGACGGGCGGGCGGAGTGCGCGCTTTTCGACATGCCGGGGCTCGTGCGCGGACTGGAAGGGCTTTACGCCGCCATGTGGCGCGACTGCCTTGAGGGCCGGCTCCCCCGGCCGGACTTGGCCAACCTCGACGTCTACCTGGAGACGGCCGGCCAGGTGGACCACGAAGCCATGGAGGTCCAGGGCGTCGCCGACTACCGGGGCTGGTGGACAGACCAGCTCGCCCGGCGGCACCGTCTGCGCCCCATCCCCCGCGACGCCCGCCTGGTCTCGGACCCCCTGGTCTTCCCCTAGGCCCGGCCGGCCCGCATCTCCCGACCGGAGGAACGCATTCCGGTCTGGACGGCGGCAAGGCCGAAGATGTATGCAGCGGCATGCGAACCCCGCCCGGGGCGACGGCCTGCTTGGGGCCGGCCCCGGCGGCGGCGGACCGCTGGACCGCCTGCATCGCGCCAAACCGCCAATGCGCCCGGCTATTCGGGCCCCTGTTGTTTCGAGGGGATCACTCCTACGGGCATCTTGGCGAACAGCCGAGAGGATGTTTTGCTGTCATCTGGCCGGGACGATACGAAGAACGAAACGCACGAAGCCTCCGCCGTCGACCGCAACGGGTTGCGCTGGTGCTTGGCGCTGCTTTTTTCTGCCGCGATTTCCTTTTTCCTGTATCACAAGGATCATTTCATCAGCGCCCAATATGCCGCGCTGCTCTCCCTGTTGCTGGTCGTCGTCTCCTACGGATTCGCGACGCGCCAAGGCGACGACGCCCCCTATTTCCGGTGCGGCACGGTCGGCGTCCTCCTGGCCCTGGTCCTGACCTGCCTGCCCCTGGCCGGCTACACCTGGAGCATGGCCGACGACTACGTCATCCCCATGATGCTCGGCCCCTCCGGCCGCATGGGGCTCGGGGACCTGGCCAGACGCCTGGCCAGCACGGAATCGCTGTCCGTGATCTTCGACAACGCCTCCGGCCGGTTCCAGCCGGTGTTCGTGCTCATGTACGCTCTGGACGCCTTCTTCTTCGGCGATTCCATCACGGCCTGGTACGTCTGGTACGGCTGCCTGTTCCTGGCGTCCGCGGCGCTGCTGCTCCTGGCGCTGCGGCAATGCTTCGACGGGATCACGGCGGTGCTGGCCGGGTGCGTGCTGCTCACCCAGCTCCAGTGGCACTGGCTTTTCCGGGACACCGGCGTGGTGGAGGTCTACGGGCTGTTCGGCCTGGCCCTGGTCCTTTACCGCATCGCCCGCGACTTCGACCGGCCGAGCGTATCCCTCGGCTCCTACGCCCTGCTCGCCCTGGGCAACCTCGTCATGCTCGGGACCAAGGAGACGTTCGTCCTGGCCTGCGCCCTGCCCCTGGTCTTCCTCCTCGCCCGTTGCCGCCGGGGACCGGCCGGCCAACGGCGGCGCGCCCTCGTCTTTTTCGGCCTCATCCTGCTGTGCGACCTGTACGTCTTCCTCGGCATCTGGGCCGCCCTGTCCGTCACGGGCGCGGACGTCTACGGCCGGGAGGTCGGCGTGGCGAGCCTTTGCACGTCGCTCGGCGAGTACCTGAGCGCCCTCGGCGGCCTGATCCGCTGGCCGTGGTACGCGGCCGCCCTGGCCGCCCTGGTCGCCGTACGGCTCTTTCTCGGCCGGGAGCGGGAAAGCCGGACCGCCTTTCGGACCCGGACCCTCGGCTACGGCCTGGCGACGGCCTGGGTCTTCCTCTTCGGCCTGTCCCAGTACGTGTTCTACCACGGCGAAGTCGACAACCAGCACTACTCCCTGCCCTTTTCCGCCACGCCCGCCGTGCTGTGGCTGCTCGCCGGCCGGTACTTCCTGGAGACGACGGCCCTGGCCCCGGCCAGGACCGCGCGCACGGCCGCCGGCATGCTCGTCGGTTTCCTGTGCGCCTACGGCTTTTTGACCGCGCCCCTTTTCGCCAGGGACTTCATCCGCATCTTCGGCCAGTCCAACGCGGCCTACGTCGCCACCCTGGAGAAGATCGCCGCGGCCGTGTCCGGCGCGCCGGACAGGCCGCTGGTCCTGGTCGTCGGCGACACGGACAACGACGAACTCGTCGTCAGCCCGGCCGTGTACCTGAAAAAGGTCCTGCGCATTCCCAACGCCATCTTCGTCAAGCAGGCCGCGGCCGAGACGCCGCTCATCCGCCGCCTGCGCGACGAGGGCTACGTCGATGTCCTGCTCCCCGGGGAACCGCCCAGCGGCGCGCCGGCCTTCCTGGTCGGCGTCATGGCCGTGCCCGAGGGCGAGTTCGGCAACCTGGGCCGGCTCCTGCCCGTGGAGGCGGGGCAGCCGCGGCTCAAGCTCTTTCCCGTCCTTTCGCGAAACATCTGGTAAGCCGACGCCCCCGGGCCTTGCCCGGCCGGGAGAAAACGCGGCTCGCCGAGGCCCCGGACCTTGTCGCGCAGATGGCGCAGCTCGGCGTAGTTGCGCCGCCGCGTCGCAACTACGCATCGTGTTGAACTGCCTTTTTTCCTTGACGCCGGCGGCGGGGCTTTGTTTTGCTCTTTTGAGCAAACAGAGGATTCGCCATGCCCCGCACGCGCCTGCGCCGTTTCGTGGCCGGCCTGCCCAAGGCCGCCTACTTCAAGCCCCTGGGCATCCCGCTGTGGGCGCTTGACGAGGTGCGCCTGCCGGTCGAGGGCCTGGAGGCCCTGCGCCTGGCCGACCTGGAGGGGCTGACCGCCGAGGAGGCGGCTGGGCGCATGGGCGTGTCGCGCCACACCTTCGGCCGGGTGCTGGCCGAGGCCCGGGCCGCCGTGGCCGGGGCGCTGGTCGCCGGCGCGGCGCTTCGCATCGAGGGCGGCCACTTCGAACTGGCCGGCGCGGAAGACGACGGGGAAAACCCGTAGCAAGGAGTGCAGCCATGGGAACCGGCATGCTGGAAACGGTGCGGCGAAGGGCCGTGGAACTCTGGGAACGGCGGGACCTCTTGCGCGAGCCCGTCGCGGTCACGGCCAGGACGCTCACCGTGCGCGAGGCCATCGGCGATCCGGAGGGAGACGACTTCCCCCTGCAAAAGGGCAAGGAGCAGCTCATGGAGGCCGTGTTCCGGGGCGCGCGGGGACAGGCCTTCACCGACCGCTTCGGCGACTTTTCCGGCACGCTGGCCGACGTGGCCACCATGCCGCTTGAAAACAACTTCCGCCGGGCCGTGTTCGTGGCCTCGCTCAACGCCGTGACCCGGGGCCTGGGACTGTGCCAGGGCACGATCCACTGCCGCGACAAGGAGCCCGGGGAGTGCGCCCTCAAGTTCCGCGACCACATCCGGGAGCGCTACGGCAAGGTGCGCATCGCCCAGGTGGGGTTCCAGCCCAAGATGATCGAGGCCCTGGCCGCCGCCTTCGAAGTGCGCGTGCTCGACCTCGACCCGGACAACATCGGCACGGTGAAGCACGGGGCGGCCGTCCTGGGGCCGCAGATGCGGGACGAGACGCTGGCCTGGGCCGAGCTGCTCGTGGTCACGGGCTCCACCCTGGCCAACGACACCATCGGCGATTTCCTCACCGACCGGCCCGTGGTCTTTTTCGGCACCACCGTGGCCGGCGCGGCGGCGCTCATGGGCTGGGAGCGCTTCTGCGCCAAGTCCACATAGCGCGACGCTAGGCGGTCTTCGCCGCCGGCCCGACGGGCGCGTCATGGACCGGCGCGTCCTCGCGGGCCATGGCCGCCGTGGGCGACGCGGGCTCGGCGGAGGCCGGCTGCGCCAGCTCGGGCCGGGGCGCGGCCGGCTGAACCTCGGGGGCCTGGGCCGCGGCCGGGGGCGTCTCCTCGTGCATGGCCTTCTTGAAGTCCCGCACCGCCCGGCCCAGGCTCCCGCCCAGGTCGCCGATCTTGCCGGGTCCGAAGATCACCAGCGCGATCACCAGGATGACGATGAGGTGCATCGGCTCGAACAATCCCATAACTGCCCTCCCGCGAGTCAGGCTCGCATCCGTCCTTATAATCCATGGGGGCGGGCGGAACAAGACAACCTGGAAATACTGAAATCCAACGGCGCGCGACGGGGACGGAAAGGCCGGGGCGCTCGCGCGGCGTCCGTGGAGCGCCTGCGCGCGGATGCCACGGACGCCGCGCCTTGCGGCGCATCCCGTTTCCGGACGCCGCCGCCGGTTTCACGGAGGAGGCGACCCTAGACGATGCCGCCGTTGGCGGGGAGCGTCTGCCCGTTCACCCAGCCGCCGTCCGGGCCGACCAGGAAGGCGACCACGTTGGCGATGTCCTCGGGCTGGCCCAGCCGCTCCAGGGGCGGCATCTTGGAGAGGTGTTCCACCTGCGCCCCGGTCTTGTCCTTGAGGAAAAGCTCCGTGGCCGTGGGTCCCGGGGCCACGGCGTTGACCGTGACGTCGCGACCGCGCAGCTCCCTGGCGAAGATCAGCGTCATGGTCTCCACGGCGGACTTGGTGGCGGCGTAGACCGAGTAGCCGGGCAGGGCCAGCCGGCTGACGCTGCTTGCGAAATTGACGATGCGTCCGCCGTCGCGCAGCTTCCTGGCCGCCACGCGCAGGCCGTTGAAGGTGCCCTTGAGATTGACCGCCACGATGCGGTCGAACAGGGCGTCGTCCGTGTCGGAGAGAAAGACCAGGCCCGGCTGGATGATGCCCGCGTTGTTGACGAGCACGTCCACCCCGCCGAAGAGCGTGATGGCCTGGTCGAACAGGGCCGCGACCTGCCCCGGGTCGGCCACGTCCGCCTGAAAGGCCGCGGCGCGGCCGCCCTTGGACTCGATTTCCGCCACCACGGCCTCGGCGTCGGCCCTGCGGCCGGCGTAGTTCACGACCACGGTGAAGCCGTCGGCGGCCAGACGCCTGGCTACGGCCGCGCCGATGCCGCGCGAGGCCCCGGTGACGATGGCGACCTTGCCGCCCTGTTGTTGCGTATTGCCGTTCATGTCTGCCTCCTGTGGGAAGACGGGTGTTGTTGTGCTCCATCTAGTCCCCCCCGGAGCGCAACGGTAGACGCATGGCCGGAATATGCCTTATACGGAAATCGCATGACCATTTTCGACGACCTGTCCCTGCTGCGCAGCTTCCTGGCCATCGTGGAGAGCGGCAGCCTGTCGGCGGCGGCCAGGAAGCTGCGCCTGACCCAGCCGACCTTGAGCCGCCGCCTGCGGGCGCTGGAGGAGAAGTGCGACGCGGTGCTGCTGCGCCGCGACACCCACCGCATGGGCCTGACCGACGCCGGACGCCGCGTCCTGGAGGACGCCCGGGCCATGCTGGAGCTGGCCGAGGAAGCGCAAGGCCGCCTGCGCGGAGACCAGGCGGCCGTGGCCGGCCCCCTGCGCCTGTTCGCGACCATCGACTTCGGCCAGAGCGTGGTCAGCCGCCTCATCGCCAGCTTCCTCCAGACCCACCCGGCCGTCACGGTCGCCCTGGCCTATTCCAACCGCCCCCTGCACATGATCGAGGAAGGCTGCGACGCGGGCATCGTGGCGGGCAGCCCCGGCGAGGCCGGCGTCGTGGCCCGCTCCCTCGGCCCCATCCGCCGCCATGCCGTGGCCTCGCCGGAATTCCTGCGCGAGCGCCCCTCGGCGACGACGCCCGGGGACCTCGGCGCGTGGCCCTGGCTGGCCCTTTCGGGCGAGCAGTTCGGCGGCTCCAGGACGGCGACCTTCCTCCATGCGGAGCAAGCTCCCCAGACCCTGGCTATACGGCCCGTCATGGTCTCCGAGGGCGTGACCAGCCTGCGGGAGGCCGCGCGCCTGGGCCTTGGCGTCGCGACGCTGCCGGAATGGCTGATCGGCGAGGACCTTGTTTCCGGCCGCCTGGTCCGCGTCCTGCCCGACTGGCGGGCCACGGACCTCACGGCCCACGCGGTCTACCCGGCCCAGCGCCGCTTGCCGCCACGGGTGCGCGCCTTCGTCGATTTCGCCGTTGCCTACATGACCGCGATCCTCAAGCCCCGCTGCATCGGCCGGCCTCTTGCATAGGCTGCCGACGCCGCGAACACGGGCGAAAACCCGTCCTCGAAATCTGCTCCCATCCGGGCCGACGTCTTAAAAATACCGGACATCTCATTGTAATTCTTGTATTTTTAGAGAGAAAACGATCTTTCATACGGAACAGCGGAAAATCATCGTCAACAACGATTTTTCGTCGTTTCCTGTTCCCGTCTTCTTTCTCGGCCTGCAACAGCCCGTAACAACAAGTCATTTTCAACAGCTCCTCCTGGCACAGGACTTGCCAAATACGTTCCACGCAACCGCGAGGCCAGGCGTGCAACATTTCTGCGGCGAAAGCGGCCCGGCCGCCCAAAGGCCGCAACGCGTCGGCACGGGCCGCCGCCCATGCGCGGGCCGCCGAACAACCAACCGGAAAGAGCGGAGCCATGACGGACATCAACCAGGAAATGCAGGTCATCAATATCGGCCTGGAGGGCTTTTACAACGAGCTTCGGGAGCAGGGCGTCAGCGGCGTCCAGGTGGACTGGCGTCCCCCGGCCGGCGGCGATCCCGGCCTCATCGACAAGCTCGCCCGGCTGCAATGCCCCGAGGTCGAGGAGGCCAACGCCAGGACCGTGGCCCGCCTGAAGGACAGCCGGCCGCTGTGGATCGACGTCCAACCGGCCATCGAAGCCATCCCCGGCATGGAAGGGAACTTCCTGCTCCATTCCGGCCCGCCCATCGATTTCGGCGACATGTGCGACCCCCAGCAGCGCGCCGTGGAAGCGGCGGCCGTCTTCGAGGGCTGGGCGACCGACCGGGCCGGACTGGAGGCGAAGCTGCGCTCCGGCGACATCAGGCTGCGGCCCAACTACGCCTTCGGCAGCGTCGGGGCCATGTGCGGCGTCATCTCGCCGTCCATGCAGGTGATCGTCACCGAGAACGCCACCTACGGCAACCGTTCCTGGTCCACCTTCAACGAGGGCAAGGGCAACGTCATCTGGATGGGAACCTACGACGCGGGCACCATCGAGCGGCTGCGCTGGATGCGCGAGGTCCTCGGGCCGAGCCTTCGCGCCGCGCTGCGCGTGCGGGGCGAGGGACTCGACATCTTCAAGATCATCGCCGAGGGCACGCTCATGGGCGACGAGGTGCATGCCCGAAGCGCCGCCTGCACCCTGCTGCTCCTGCGCCAGCTCACGCCCCTGCTCCTGGCCTCGGACGCCTCGCGCGAAACCGTGGCCCGCATCGTGGACTTCATCGGCCAGAACAACCATTCCTTCCTGAGCCTCACCCTGACCGCCTGCAAGGCCGCGGCCGACGCCGCCCACGGCATCCCCCATTCCACGGTGGTCACGGCCATGAGCCGCAACGGCGTCAATTTCGCCCTGCGCGTGGGCGGCCTGCCCGACGCCTGGTGCATCAGCCCCACCGCGCCCATGGACGAGGCCATCTACTATTCCGGCTACGGCCCCGAGGACGCCGCCGGCGACATCGGCGACAGCGCCATCGTGGAAACGGCCGGGCTTGGCGGCATGATCATCGGCGCGGCCCCCAGCATCAGCTCCTTCGTCGGCGGCTCCATGCGCCACTCCCGCCAGGCCATGGCCGTGATGCGCTCCATCTGCGCCGGGGAGAACCCGGCCTTCGCCCCGGGCGCGGTGGACTTCACCCCGGCGCCGCTGGGCATCGACGTCCGCAAGGTCGTGCGCCTGGGCGTCACCCCCATCATCGACACCGGCGTGCTGCACAAGGCCTCGGGCGTGGGCCAGATCGGCACGGGCATCGCCCGCGCCCCCATGGCCGCCTTCCATCAGGCCCTGGCCGCCATGCCCCTCCCCCGCTGAAGCCGGCCGCCAGAGAACTTTTCACAGGCAGGAGACGCGACCATGACCAAACCCATCGCCGTGGTGGCCTTCGGCGGCAACGCCATCCTGGACGCCGGAGACGACGGCTCCTTCACCACCCAGCTCGAAAAGGCCAAGGCGGCCTGCCGCCAGATGCTGGCCATCCTGCACAAGGGCTACCAGCTCATCCTGGTCCACGGGAACGGGCCGCAGGTGGGCAACCTGCTCATCCAGTTCGAAAAGGCCAGCGACATCATTCCGGTCCCTCCCCTGGACGTGGCCGTGGCCTCGTCCCAGGGCCTGCTCGGGCACATGCTCGAAATCAGCATGCGCACCGTGCTCGAGGAGGACCGCATGCAGCGCGAGGTGGCCACGGTGCTGACGCAAGTGGTGGTCAGCCCCGACGATCCCGCCTTTTCCCGCCCGACCAAGCCCATCGGCCCCTTCTACACCCGGGAGCAGGCCGAGCACTACCGCCTGACCGAGGGCTGGCACGTGACCGAGGACGCCGGCAGGGGCTGGCGGCGGGTGGTCTGCTCGCCCCAGCCGCGCAAGGTCCTGGAACTGAGCACCATCAAGTACCTGGCCGAAAACGACACCGTGGTCATCACCTGCGGCGGCGGCGGCATCCCGGTCAACTACCTGACCGACCGGGTGGTGGGCACCGACGGCGTCATCGACAAGGACGCCACGGCCGCCCTGCTCGCCTACAACATCGGCGCGGAACTCTTCATCATCCTCACCGGCGTGGCGCAGGTCTGCCTGGACTACGGCCGGCCGACCCAGCGCAGCCTGGACGAGGTGACCGTGGCCGAGGCCCGGCAGTGGCTCGAAGAGGGGCAGTTCCCGCCCGGCAGCATGGGACCCAAGATCCGAAGCGCCGTCGAATACGTGGAAAAGGGCGGCACGGAAGCCGTCATCACCTCCCAGGACAATCTCATGGCGGCCATGCAGCGCACCGGCAAATGCACCCGGATCGTCAAATAGGCATCCTCAAACCACCGATCGAGGCGAAGATATGCACGCGCAAGCCATCGTACGCAAGAACCAGTACCAGGACTCGGTCCGATTGATGCAGATCTCCCGCCAGGCCGGCGAACTGCCCGGCGTGGCCAAGGTCCTGGCCCTGCTCGGCACGGACAGCAACAAGAAGGTCCTGGCCGACCTCGGCCTGCTGGAGGACACGGTGGCCGCGGCCACGGCCAACGACCTGGTCATCTGCATCGAGGCCGAAAACGAGGAGGCCTTCGCCGCCGCCCTGGCCGACGTGGACGCGCGGCTGCGCAGCCGGGCCACGGCCGAGACGGCGGCCGAGGCCAGGCCCCGGTCCCTGGAGGAGGCCGTCTCGCGCCTGCCCGGGGCCAATTTCGCCATGATCTCCCTGCCCGGGAGCATGGCCAAGCTCGACGTGGCCGAGGCCCTGGAGCGGGGGCTTCACGTCATGCTCTTTTCCGACAACATCTCCCTGGCCGACGAGGCCGAACTCAAGGCCCGGGCCGCGGAAAAGGGGCTTTTGCTCATGGGGCCGGACTGCGGCACGGCGATAGTAGGTGGCGTGGCCCTGGCCCTGGCCAACGTGGTGCGCCGGGGCGACATCGGCCTGGCCGCCGCCTCGGGCACGGGCATCCAGGAGGTCACCTGCCTCATCGACCGCTTCGGCGGCGGCGTCTCCCACGCCATCGGCGTCGGCGGGCGCGACCTGCGCCGCGAGATCGGCGGGACCATGATGGTCCAGGCCATCCGCACCCTGGCCCAGGACCCGGCCACCAGAAAGCTCGTGGTGCTGTCCAAGCCGGGCGCGCCCGAGGTCATGGAGAAGGTCATGGCCGAGGCCCGGGCCAGCGGCCTGGAGGTCGTGGCCTGCCTGCTCGGCGGCGACGGCGCGGCGGCGGGGGAGGACGGGATCACCCGCGTCGCCACCCTGGAAGAGGCGGCCTTCGCCGCCATGGGCCGCGAGGTCCCGGAATCCCAGTTCCCCGAAGCCCTGCGCGCCCGGGCCGCCGCCCTCTCCCCGGACCGGCGCTACCTGCGCGGCCTCTACAGCGGCGGCACCCTCTGCTACGAGACGCTTTTCCTGCTCAAGGACGCCATGGACATCCAGTCCAACGTGGCCGTGCGGCCCGCTCTCAAGCTGGCCTATCCGGTCAAGGGCACGGCCCACTGCTGCGTGGACCTCGGCGAGGACGAATTCACCCAGGGCCGGCCCCATCCCATCATCGACCTGGGGCTGCGCCTGGAGCGGTTGGCCGAGGAAATGGCCGACCCCACGGTCAAGGCCGTGCTCCTCGATGTGGTCATCGGCTACGGCGCGCACCGCAACCCGGCGGCCGAACTGGCCGAGGCCCTCGTCGCCGCCCGACGGGGCCAGGCCGACGGCGGCCCGGTGGCGCTCGTCCACGTCTGCGGCACGCAGGCCGATCCCCAGCAGCTCCAGACCCAGGAAGCCCTGCTGGCCGAGGCCGGGGCGTTTCTTTTCCCCACCAACGCCCAGGCGGCCAGGGCCGCCCTGGCCGTGGTCGCGGGAACCCTTTGAGCAAAGCCCGCCCGCGCCGGCGAGGAGGCCGTCCATGACGTATCAGGAAGAGTTCACCCAGCGGTTCGGCGAGGCCGTGTCCTTCGATGCGCAGATCCTTCGCAGCTACGACCACGACCTGGGCGAGATGCCGCGTCCGCTCATGGCCATGATCCGCCACCGGCCGGACGTCGTTATCGTCGCCCGAAGCGCCGGGGACGTGGCCGACGCCCTGCGCCTGGCGGGCAAGCACGAATTGCCGGTCACGCCGCGCGCCCAGGCCTCCTCGGGTTACGGCGGCGCGATCCCCTGCCGGGGCGGATTGGTGCTCGACCTTTGCAATTGCAACCGGGTCCTTTCCGTGGACGCCGCGAACGCCGCCGTGGACGTGGAACCCGGCGTGGTCTGGGAGGACCTGTCCCGGGCCCTGGCTCCCCATGGCCTCGACAACCGGGTCTGCCCCACCAGCGCCCCGTCGTCCACGGTGGGCGGCTGGTTCGCCATGGGCGGGGTGGGCATCGGCAGCCTGCGCCACGGGGCCATCCGCGACAACGTGCTCGAAATCGACGTGGCCGGCCTCGACGGCGCGGTGCGCACCTTTCGCGGCGAGGCCATGGAGCCCTTTTCCCAGACCTGCGGCAGCCTCGGGGTCGTCACCCGGCTGCGCCTGGCCTGCCGCAAGGCCGAAGCCCTGCTGCCCCTGGCCGCCCGGCTGCCCGACGCCCCGGCCGCCGCGCGGTTCCTGGAACTGCTCGAGGCCTGGCCGGACGTCTACTCGGCCAGCTTGCAGTCCGCCGGCTACTGCGCCATGCGCGCCGCGGCCGAGGGACATGCCCCGGCGCTTGCCTCGGGCTTCCTGGTCTCCTTCGCCACGACCGCCAAGGAGACGGCCAGGGGCGAGGCGACGCGCCTGGCCGCCCTGTGCGGCGGCGCGCTCCTCGACGACGCCGTGGCCGAGGCGGAATGGAACGGCCGCTACTATCCCATGCGCATCCGCAAGATCGGCCCGTCGGCCCTGGTCGGGGAATACCTCATCCCCATGAAGGGCTTCCCCGCCGCCCACGCCGCCCTGGCCGCCGCCCTGAAGCGGGACGCCCTGGGCGTCGAGGCCTTCGGGGTGCGCGGCGGCGGGCTGGCCGTGCTGGTCTACATCCTCGACGACGCCCGCGCCCTGCTCTACCCGCTGCGCATGGCCAAGGCCATGCTCCCCATGCGCCTGGCCGCCCGCCATGGCGGTCGGCCCTACGCCACGGGCATGTGGTTTTCCGCCCTGGCCGGGGCGGTCTTCGGACCGGACAAGCTCGCCCGGGTCCGGCGGGCGAAAGCCGAGCGCGACGCGCGCGGCCTGCTCAACCCCGGCAAGCTCTCCGGCCCCGGCCTGCCGCTCGCGCCCTTCGTGAGCCTTTCCCGCTGCATCCTGGCGGCCACGGCCTGCCTGGGGCCGCTGGCCGCCCTTTTGCCCTTCAAACCCCGCCGCGCCTCGTAAGGCCTTCGGAGCACCATCATGAGCACACAGGCGTTTTCCCCGGTCGCGCCCGACCGTTTCCCGGCCAGGGAGCTGGCCGAGGCCGTGGCGAGCTGCGCGCGGTGCGGCTTCTGCAAGGTCGCCTGCCCCACCTTCCCCTTCGGCGGCGGCTTCGAGACGTTCTCCCCGCGCGCCAAGGTCTATTTTCTCAAGGACTATTTCGAGGGCCGCGACGTGCTCACCCCGGAGTGGGTGGACCGGCTCTACCGCTGCACCACCTGCGAACGCTGCCAAACCGTCTGCCAGACGGCCATTCCCCTGGTGCCACTGTGGGAGGCGGTGCGGGCCGACGTGGTGGCCAGGGGCCTCGGGCCCATGCCCGCCCACAAGAAGCTGCGCGCCCTGGCCGAGGCCCACGGCAATCCCTACGGCGAACCGGCGGACAAGCAGTCCCAGTGGCTCCTGCCCGAGCACAAGCCTGCGGAAGCGGCCGACATCCTCGTCTTCGGCGGCTGCACCGCCTCGTACCGCATGCCGTCCATGCTCCAGACCGGCGTGACCATCCTCACGCGCCTCGCCATCCCCTACGCCTACGCCGGGGGCCTGGAAAACTGCTGCGCCAGTCCGCTTCTGCGCACGGGCCAGCTCGACGTGGCCGGGGAGCTCATCGGCCGCAACCTGGACCTTTTCGCCCGCACCGGGGCGCGCACCATCGTCACGCCCTGCGGCGGCTGTTCCAAGACCCTCAAGCACGACTATCCGCAGTGGGCGCGAAGGCTCGGCAAGCCCTTCGACATCACGGTGCGCCATTTCAGCGAAGTCTACGTGGACCTGCTGCGCCAGGGACGCATCCGGCCGACCGTTTCGGTGGAAAAGACCGTGACCTTCCACGATCCCTGCCACGTGGGCCGCTCCCAGGGACTTTTCGACGAGCCCCGGGAGATCCTGGCCGCCATTCCGGGGGTCAAGCTCGTGGAGATGCCCCGTTGCCGGGAATCCTCCCGGTGCTGCGGGGCCGGGGGCGGGGTCAAGGCCAACTATCCGCAGATGGCCGCGGCCATCGCGAAGGACCGGCTGGAAGAGGCCGTGGCCACGGGCGCGGACACCCTCGTGACCATGTGCCCGTTCTGCCAGGGGAGCTTCAGCCAGGCCATCAAGGAAACGGACGCCTCCATCGGGCTTTGCGGCCTGGAGGAGCTGCTTCTGGCCTCGTTGCCGGAGGCGCGATGACCCTCGGGACCGTGGGCTGCCTGGCCGCGCCTGCCGGAGGCGCGGCGCGCCGGGGGCGCATCCGGGCCGTGTTCGCGCGCTGCGTCCACGCGGCCTGCGACGACTGCTGCCTGACGCTCGGCGACGAAAGCCTGCCCGCCCACCCCTACTCCATCCTGTGGCAGGGCTTTCCGGGCGGCTGGCGCGTGGGCGAGGCCGTCGCCGTCACGGCCGAGGGGGTCTTCGCCAGGGGCGGGCTCATGGTTGCGGCCGCCTCCCTTGCGCCCTTTTCCCCGCCGACCTCCCGCCGGCCCATGGCCGGGCCGCCGCGCATCCGCAGGGCCCTGGCCGCCAGCGCCGCAGCCGCCCGGGCCATCCCCCGGCGCGGCGGCTTCCACGATCTTCTGCACGACTTTCCGGGGCCTGCTCCCTCGGAAGCGACCGGCCGGCTCTCCGGGGCCATAGGCGGCCTGGAGCGCCGGCTTGGCGCGCGCCTGGCCCGGGCGCTGGCCCGTGGGGACTGGGAGGATTTCGCCGGCGCGGCCCGGGACCTGGCCGGACTCGGCCAGGGACTCACCCCGGCCGGGGACGATTTCCTGGCCGGCGTGCTGGCCGCGCTTCGCTTCCACGGCGAAAGCTCGGGCGCGCCGCTTTTTCCCCGGCAGTCGCTGGCGGACCTGGCCGGGGAGCTGGCCGGGCGCACCACGCCCTTTTCCGGCTTCCTGCTGCGCTGCGCCGCCCGGGGTCTGGTGGCCGGGCCGGTCGGCGACTGGCTCGCCGCCGCGCACGGCGGCGAGGCGGCAAAAGCCGGCCGGGCCGTGGCCGCCCTGGCCGGCCTCGGCCATTCCAGCGGCCTGGACGCCCTGTCGGGCATGTGGCTCGCGGTGCGCACCGTCACCGACACGGGGGGGCCGACATGGATCGAGGACTGAACCTGGAGGCGCTGGCGCGGGAGCTTCGCGACTCCGAGGCCTTTGACAACAAATGCCGCATCCGGCCCATGACCGAGGCCTTCGCCGGGCTCACGGGCGCCAGCGGCATCCGCAACGGCGACGACGCCGCCGCCATCCCGGACGGCGACGGCTGGCTGCTCCTGGCCGCCGAGGGCATCGTCGCCTCCATCGTGCGCCAGAACCCCTACCTGGCCGGCAAATGCGCCGTCCTGGCCAACGTCAACGACATCTACGCCATGGGCGGCCGCCCGGTGGCCATGGTGGACGTCATCGGCACGCCGGACGGCGAGGCCGCCCGGGAGATCTGCCGGGGCATGCGCGAAAACGCCGAGCGCTACAAGGTGCCCGTGGTCGGCGGCCACCTGCTGCGCACGACCACGGACGCCTCGGTGGCCCTGGCCATCCTGGGCCGGGCCAGGCGCTGCCTCACCAGCTTCGACGCCAGGCCCGGCGACCACCTCGTGCTGGCGACCCGCAAAAACGGCCGCTGGCTGGCCGACCTCGGCTTCTGGAACGCCACCCTGCCCGAGGACGACGGAAGCCTCCTGCCCGATCTGGAGCTGCTCCCGGCCTGCGCCGAGGCCGGGCTGGCCGCCGCCGGCAAGGACGTCAGCATGGCCGGCGTTTCCGGCACGGCCCTCATGCTGGCCGAATCGTCGGGCCTGGGCGTGACCCTCGACCTGGACCGGCTGCGCCCGCCCGAGGGCGTGCCCCTGGCCCCGTGGCTCCTGGCGTTCATGTCCTACGGCTTCCTCCTGGCCGTTTCGCCCGAAAACCTGGCCGCCCTGACCGCGCTCTTCGCGGCCCGGGGCCTGGCCGCCGCGCCTGTCGGCGAGTTCGGCCGGGAACGCCGGGCCTCGCTTCGCCAGGGGGACCGCCGGGCCGTGCTGTGGGATTTCGAGGCGCGGCCCTTCGCCGGAGGCGGCGCATGAGCGCGCCCCGCCCGGACTGGGGCAAGGCCAGCCGCTTCTACCTGCCCAACGAGGACGCGGCCGTGCTGCGGGACGCCCTTGGCCGCCTGGGCGACCGGGCGCGCCGCCCGGTCTTCGTCGGCGGCTCTGGCATGGCCCTTCTTGAGGCGGCCGGCGCGCTGCCGGAACTGGAATCCGCCACCTTCGTGGACGTCGCCCCCTTCCAGGTCGCCTACTTCAGGCGGCTGCTCGACGCCGTGCGCGTCGCCGGCACGCCCAGGGAGCTGCGCGACTGGTTCGCCGCGGCCGTCCACCCCGAACTGCGCGCCCACTACCTGGCCCGGGGCCGGGACTACCCCTTGCCCCGCGTCTTCGACGCCCTCGAAAACATGTTCGGCATCGCCTTCTTCTTCGAAGCCGCGGCCCTGGCCCGGGCCAAGGCGGCGGCCGGACGCGCCGAGGTCGTTCAGGGCGACGTGGCCGCCCATCTCGCCGGCACGGCCGGGCACGACTGGATCGCCCTGAGCAACGTCCCCGACTACCTGGACGCCGCCGGCCTCGCCGGGCTTTTCGCCGCCTGCCGCCGTCACGAGGCCCCGGTCTACCTGCTGCTGACCAGCGCCTGCCCCGACCGGGACGCGGCGCGCCGGGCCTGGGAGCGGGCGGGATTCGCCGCGCACCCGGACGCGGCCGCCCTTGACGCGCGAAACCGCGCCCTGGGCTCGCCGACCCTGCGCGCGCCCTGGAACCGTCCCGGAACCATACACCTTCTCGTCCCCGACGCCCCAAGGAGCGCCACGCCGTGACCCTTTCACCGAAACGCCCCGTCCGTCCCCTGTCCCGCGCCGCCCTGGCCCTGGCCGCCGCGCTGTTCTTCGCGTCCGCGCCGGTCGCCGCGCCCGCCGCCGGCCCGGCCGCTCCGGAGGCGGACAAGCCCGTGCGCATGGCCTCCCTGCAAAACGACCTCCACCACCTGGCCCTGTGGGTGGCCCTGGACAAGGGCTTTTTCCAGGAAGAAGGCGTGGCCGTGGAAATGGCCGGCACGTTCCGGTCCGGGCCGGAACTCATGACCGCCTTCGGCGCGGGGGAGCTCGACGCCGCCTATGTGGGCGAAGCGCCGGCGACCATCGCCGCGGTGCGCGGCACGGCCGGGGTCAAGGTGCTGGCCCAGGCCAACACCGAGGGCTCGGCCCTGGTCGGCTCCAAGGCCCTGGCGGCCGGCGAGGTGAAGCGTCCGACCCTCGCCATGCCCGGCAACGGCAGCGTCCAGGACTTCCTGCTGCGAAAGGCTCTGCCCAGGCTGGGCCTGGCCCCCGAGGCCGTGGACGTCATCGTGCTCTCCCCGCCGGAGATGCTCTCCGCCCTGCAAGCCGGCCAGATCGACGGCTTCATCGCCTGGGAGCCCTACCCCTCCCGGGCCGTGCTCCAGGGCCTCGGCCAGATGCTCGCTTCCTCGGCCGACATCTGGACCGGGCACCCCTGCTGCGTGCTGGCCGCCAGCGACGCCCTGGTGCGACGTCGCCCCCAGACGGCCCAGGCCCTGATCCGCGCCCACCGCAAGGCCACGGTCTTCATCCACGAGCGCCCGGACGCAGCCGTGGCCGTGGCCGTCAAGCACACCGGCATGGACGAGGCCGTGGTCCGGCGGGCGCTTGGCCGGGTGACCTACACCGAGACCCCGAGCGTGGCCGGGGAGGAGGAATACGTGCGTTTCCTCAATACCCTGGGGGTCATCAAGGTCCCGGACGAGGCGGCCTTCACCCGGGACTTCATCGCCGGCCCCCTGCGGGAGGCGGCCGGGCAATGACCATTCGCGCCCTGGTCCCGGCGCTTGCGGCCCTTCTCGCCTGGCAGGCGGTCTGCCAGGCGGGCCTGGTCGCGCCGGCCATGCTCGCCTCGCCCGTGGCCGTGGGCGCGGCCCTGGGCGAACTGTGGACCCGGGGCATGCCGCCGGGGAAAACCCTGCCCCTGCACGCCTGGCACAGCCTTCTTCGCGTGCTGACCGGCACGGGCCTGGCCGTGGCCCTGGGGCTGCCGCTGGGGCTCGCCCTCGGGGCCAGCCCGCGTTTTCGCGCCGCCTGCATGCCGCTGGTGGATTTCCTGCGCCCCATTCCGCCCCTGGCCTGGGTGCCCATGGCCATCCTCTGGTTCGGGCTGGGGCTGGCCTCGGCGGCCTTTCTCATCTTCCTGGGGGCGCTTTTCCCGGTGGTGCTGTCCACCTGCGCCGGGGTGCGGGGGGTGGACGCGCTCTACGTGGACGCGGTGCGGGCGCTTGGCGGCGGCAAGGCGGCCGTGTGGGCCAAGGTGCTCCTGCCCGGGGCGCTGCCGTCGGTCCTCACCGGGGTGCGGGTGGGCCTCGGCATCGGCTGGATGACCCTGGTCGCGGCGGAATTCACCGGCGTGCGGGGCGGCTATGGCCTGGGCTACATGATCATGAGCGCCCGGGACCTCCAGCGCACGGACATGGTCATGGCCGGCATGGCGGTCATCGGCCTGCTGGGGCTCGCCATGGAGTGGGGCATGAAGCGTCTGGCGGCAAGCCTGCTGCGTTGGCAATGACCATGGCCGCGACGCTTTCCATACGCGGCCTGGCCAAGGCCTACCCGGGGAAGGGGAGCGGGCCGGAAACGCCCGTGCTCGACGGCATCGACCTGGACGTCGCGGCCGGTTCCCTCGTTTCCGTGGTGGGGCTCAACGGCTCGGGCAAGACCACGCTGCTGCGGGTCATCGCCGGACTCGAAGCGCCGAGCCGGGGGAGCATCCGCATCGACGGCCGTCCGCCCGCGCCCGGCGGCCCGGACGCCGTGGGCCTGGTCAGCCAGGAGCTGGCCCTTCTGCCCTGGCGCACGGTGCGGGGCAACATCGCGCTGGGGCTCGAACTGCGCCGCCTGCCCGCCGCCCGGCGCGTCGAACTGGCCCGGGAATACGAGGAAGCCTTCGGCCTTTCGTCCGTCAGCGACCGCTATCCCCGGGAGCTTTCCGGCGGCATGCGCCAGAAGGCGGCCATCGCCCGCACGCTCGTGGCCGAGCCCGGCGCGGTGCTCATGGACGAGCCCTTCAGCGCCCTGGACTGCCAGACCAAAAGCCGGATGCAGGCTTTCCTCCTCGACGTCCGGAAGCGCCGGCGGGACACCATCGTGTTCGTGACCCACGACATCGAGGAGGCGGTGCTTTTAAGCGACCGCATCGCGGTCATCACGCCCCGGCCCAGCCGGGTGGAGGAAGTGCTGGAGGTGGACCTGCCCCGCCCGCGCGTGCGCACCGACGCGGGCGTCAACGCCCTGCGCGCCAGGATCGTCGCGATCCTGCGGCGGTTGTGCCGCGAGGGGCGTTGACCCGGGTCGCCACGGCTCCGTATGGTCGCCTGAAAGGAGCATCGCCGCGGGGGGCAAGGGCATGTCCGCCGCGCGTCCGCCAGGCCCGATTCGCCGATGACGCCACGCGCCGAAAGGATGCCGCCGCCATGGCCATACTGGGATTCGTCAACGTCCGAAGGCTCCTGCTGGAACTGGCCCAGCACCACTCCGTGGACGAGGTGCTGCGCATCGCCGTGCAGACGCTCGGCAGCGTGTCCAGCGTCGCCCTGGTCCGGGCCTGGCTCATCGAGCCCGGCGACGTCTGCGCCGCCTGCAAGGACGCCTTCCAGTGCCCGGACAAGAGCCGCTGCCTGCACCTCAAGGCCAGCGCCGGCAAGTCCCTGGCGAGCGAGAAGGTCTGGGACTACGTCGAGGGTTCCGCCTTCAGCCGTTTCCCCCTCGGCATCCGCAAGGTCGGACAGATCGCCGCCTCGGGCACGCCCCTGGAGGTGGCCGAGATCAACGTCCGCGACGGGTGGCTGGCCGATCCGGGCTGGATCAAGCGCGAGCGCATCGTGGGCTTCGTCGGCCAGCCGCTGATCTGCCGCGACGAGGTGCTCGGGGTGCTGTCGGTCTTCACCCGCTCCCCCCTGGAGCAGGGCACGCTGGAGATGCTGCGCATGGTGGCGGACCATCTGGCCTACGCCATCGCCAACGCCCGGGCCTTCCAGATGGTGGCCCAGCTCAAGCAGCAGATCGAGCTGGAAAACGCCTACCTGCGCCAGGAGATCAACGAGGTCCATTCCTTCAAGGGGATCATCGGCAAAAGCGAGGGCATCGAGCGCATCCGCAAGCTCATCCGCATGGTCGGCCCCACCGACGCCAACGTGCTCGTCTACGGGGAGTCGGGCACGGGCAAGGAAATGATCGCCCGGGAGATCCACAACCAAAGCGACCGGCGCGACAAGCCCATGATCAAGATCAACTGCTCGGCCATCCCCCGCGAGCTGTTCGAGAGCGAGTTCTTCGGCCATGCCCGGGGGGCGTTCACCGGGGCGGTGAAAAACCGCATCGGCTATTTCCAGGCGGCCGACGGCGGCACGCTGTTCCTCGACGAGGTGGGCGAGATTCCGGTCTACCTGCAAAGCAAGCTTTTGCGCGTGCTCCAGGAGGGCGAATACCAGCGCGTGGGCGAGGAGGCGGTCAGGCAGGTGGACGTGCGCGTCATTTCGGCCACCAACCGCAATCTCCAGGCCGAAATCCAGGCCGGCCGCTTCCGGGAGGACCTGTACTACCGCCTCCAGGTGTTTCCCGTGGTGGTGCCGAGCCTGCGCGAACGCAAGATGGACGTGGCGCTTCTGGCCGAGCATTTCATCAAGCTGTCGAGCAGGAAGATGAACCGGCCGCGCGTGCGGCTTTCCGACGAGCAGCTGCAACGCCTCGTGGCCTACGACTGGCCGGGCAACATCCGGGAGCTCCAGAACATCGTGGAGCGCATCGTCATCACCGCCCAGCCCGACCAGGTGCTGCTCGAGCTCGACCGGACCCCGGGCGCGGCCCGGGAGCAGGCCCCGGCCCAGGCGGCCGCACCCCTGCCCCAGCGCATCCTCACGGAAACCGAGCTGCGCGACATGGAAAAGACCAACATGGAAGAGGCGCTGCGCCAGACCAACTGGCGCATCTACGGCTCGCGCGGGGCGGCCAGGCTCCTTGGCATAAACCCCACCACCCTCATCTCCCGCCTCAAGAAGCTCGGCATCTACCAGCCGCGCGCCCAGGCCGAGGAGATGTAGGCTGGCGGTCCGCCCCGCGCAGGGGAAAGGGCGTCACAGAAGGCCAAGCAGCCGCACGGCCAGGGGCGCGAAGGCCGCGGTCAGCATGCCGGCCAGGATCATGGCCAGTCCGGCCATGGCCCCCTGCCGCTCGCCCTCCATCAGGGCCGTGGCCGTGCCCTGGGCATGGGACACCGTGCCGAGCGCCAGGCCCCGGGCCACGGGATGGCCGATGCCGGTGCGGGTGAGCAGCCACCCGCCGAGCAGGGAGCCCAGGGTGCCCGTGGCCACGACGAAGGCGGCGCTGAGCGCCGGAACCCCGTCGTAGAGGCGGGAGATCTCCACCGCGAAGGGGATGGAGACGCCCTTGGGCAGGATGGAGACCACCACCTCCCGGGGGAGCCCGCCGGCCTTGGCCGTGAGCCCGGCCGAGAACATGGCCAGAAACGCCCCCAGGGCGACGCTGGCCACAAGCCCCGGCCCGTGGCGGCGCAGGATGTCCCGATGCCGGTAGAGCGGCACGGCCAGGGCGACCGTGGCCGGCCCCAGCGGCGCGGTCATGAGGTCCTTGGCCGGCGCGTAGGCGGCGTAGGGGATGTCGCAGGCCATAAGCAGCGCGATGACCGCGCCGGCGCTTAAGGCCACGACGTTGAGCAGCGGATGGTTGAAGCGCAGGTACAGGCGTCTGACGGCCAGGTAGGCGGCCAGGGTCGCCCCGACGCAGCCGGCGAGGAAAAGCAGGCGCTCCATCAGCGCGTCCGGTGCAGGAAAAGGGTGAGAAAGCCCACGGCCAGAAGGGGCAGCAGCGAACTGACCAGGATGGCGGCCAAAAGCACCGCGCCGTGCCTGGCGAAGACTTCCCCCCAGTCCATGAGGCCCACGGCGATGGGCACGAAGAAGAAGACCAGATGGCGCAGCAGGAAATCCGCCACGCCCTCCACGTGCTCAAGCCGGACGACGCCCAGGCACAGCAGGGCGAAAAGCACCACCACGCCGAGGACGTTGGCCGGAACGGGCCAGCCGAGCCAATCCACCAGCCGGGCGCAGCCGAAGTACACGCCCCACAGCACGCCGAACTGCCCAAGAGATTTGACGATCCGCCCGGGCAGGCCGCCCCGGGCGATGACCGAACGCAGCATACGACCCCGCTTGTCCGTTTGTTTCATTCGAGGAAAGGCTTGGCCATACCGCCGTGCGCCTCAACCGGCAAGGCCCGGTCGCCGGTCGTGCAACGACAGGGCGTCGGCGCTGCAATGTCCGAGGCAGGCGCCCCGGCCGTCGCAGCGCGCGGCGTCGACGAGGCAGGCGCAGTGCTCCCGAACGGCGAGCAAGCCCCTGGGGCAGCTCCCCAGGCACTGGCCGCAGCCGAGGCACCGCTCCCGGTCGACGTGGAGCACGCGGCGCGGCGGCGCGCCAGCGGCCTCACCGTCCACGGCCGGCCGCCTCCGCCGTAAGCGCCCGCACTTCCTGTTCGAGCCGCCCGACCAGGGTGCAGATCCGGGCGAAATGCTCCTCCAGGCGCGCAAGCCGCGCCGCCAGGGCCGGCAGCGAGGCCCCGGCCGGGGCCTGCGCCGGCGACGGCCCCCCCGCCAGGCCCGACAAGGCCGCCATGTAGGCCTCCATATCGAGGAAGGCGTCCCCGGCCTCGCTTTGGCACGGCGCGCCCGGGGCGGTTTCCTGCCCGGCCCGGGGCGCGGGCTGGTCGGGTTGCGCCTGATTCTCGCGGTCGCTGTCCGACATGGTTCACGCTCCTTGGGTTTCAGGGTTGGGGGCGATGGGGAAATCCGCCTGCTTGGCCAGAAAGCGCAGGATGTCCGCCACGGTGCGGGCCTTCAGCGCCTCGCCGCCGCCGCCGGCGTGGCCGCCCCGGGTCAGGAAGGCCTCGCGGCGGCGGTAGAAGGCGTCCAGGGGCAGCCGGTGGCCGGACAGGGGCTCGACGAGCCCGCCCGCGTCGTCCACGAGGAAGCGGCAGCGGGAGTAGTTCTCGGCGTCCGGCAGCCACACGGGCGGCCCGGGGCGCTCCCAGGCGTGGTGCGCCTCGGGATAGACGGCCAGGGAGACGTCGGCGCGCCCGGCGGCGCGCAGCCGCAGCACGTAGTCCCGGGCCGGGGCCAGGCCGGCGTAGTCGTCGCGGCCGGCGAGCAGGACGAGCACGGGGCCGGGTTCGCTACGGGCGTCTTGCTGCTGCAAATGGGCCGGCGGACACAGGGCGACGCGGGCGGCGAAATCCGGCCGGCGGCGGGAAAACCAGGCCCGGCGGACGCACAGGGCCGTGCCCAGGGCGGCCAGGCCGCCCTTGGAGACGCCCATGACCGCGACGCGCCGGGGATCGATGCGGCCGTCGGCGGCCAGGACGTCGTAGGCGGCGTAGGCGTCGCCTTCCATGGCCGCCTCGGCCAGGCGGCTCTGGTCGGTCATGGTCTCGACGATGCCGCGCGGCCCGAAGCTGTCCACCACCAGGGCGGCCAGGCCGCGGGAGGCGAAGGCGCGGGCGTAGAAGCGCTCGCGCACGTCGCAGACCCCGGCGCTGCTGGACAGGATCACCACGGCCGGCAGGAGTCCCCGGGGACGCGGCGGCAGAGACAACTCGCCGCGCACCTCGGGCGTGACGACGCGCTCCGTCACGGCGCGCCGTCCCCGTCCACGCGCAACAGCGCCGCGCCCCAGGTGAAACCCGCCCCGAAGGCGGCGAGCAGCACCCGCTGCCCGGGCTTGAACCGGCCCTGGGCCCGGGCCTCGGCCATGGCCAGGGGGATCGAGGCGGCCGAGGTGTTGCCGCAGTGCCCGAGCGTCACCACGGTCCGCTCCGGGCCAAGGCCGATGCGTTCGCCCACGGCCTCGATGATGCGACCGTTGGCCTGGTGCGGCACGAACACGTCGACGTCGTCCGCGGACAGGCCGTTTCGGGCCAAAAGCGCCAGGCAGGCCTCGCTCATGCGGCCCACGGCATGGCGGAAGACCTCGCGGCCCTGCATCTTGAGGAAGTAGGCCTCGCCCACCGGGCTTTCCGGCGAGGCGTAGGCGGCCCGGCTGCCGCCGCCGTCGGCGGTCAAAAGCGCGCCGTGGGTCCCGTCGGAAGAAAGCAGGATGTCCGTCACGGCCAGGCCGCCGCCCTCCCCGGCCCCGAGCACGGCCGCGCCGGCCCCGTCGCCGAAGATGACGTTGACGTTGCGGTCCCCTGGGGCGCACAGCCGCGACATGGCCTCGGCCGCGACCAGCAGCACGCGCGCCTGCGGCTCCAGGCGCAGGATGCCGGCGGCTAGGTACAGGCCGTAGAGGAAGCCCGAACAGGCCACGTTGAAATCCATGGCCGCCAGACCCGACAGGCCGAGCTTGCGGGCCAGGGTGCAGGCGGTGTTGGGCACGAGCCCGTCCGGGGCGCAGCTGGCCACCAGCAGGTGCGTGACGGCCCCGGGCGCGAGGCCGCTGTCGGCGAGCGCCGCCCGGGCGGCGGCCAGGCCCATGTCCGAGGTGTCGCGCCCCGGGGGCAGGATGCGCCGCTCGTGGATGCCCGTGCGCGAGGCGATCCACTCCGGCGTGACGCCGAACCGGCCGGCCAGCTCCTCGTTGGTCAGCACCCCCTCGGGCAGATGGCCGCCCAGGCCCAAAAGCCGGCAGAGGGTCTCCTGTCCGGGACCGGGCCCCACGCCCACGTTTCCCATTCCCGTCCGGCAAGTGTCGTAGTTCATGCGGCACGCTTCCCGTGGCTTTCTCGCCCTTCCCGGAAAACGCGGCGCGAACCGTTCTCCGCCACGCTCCGGGACGATCTCCCTGAAGCAAACATGGGGCCGATCCGGTCGGATTGTTGCACGGGAAAACGCAACTCCTTCAAGCGCGGCTGGAAAATCCCTCCGAATCCCTGGCGCGGACGGCCGTCCGCAATGCGAACGGATGCAACGCCCGGTCGGCGAGAGCGAAATCTCGTCGTTTTCAGTGAGACCTCGCGCCGTTTTCCACGAGATTCCGCTGCCGGGGCCGATTCTTCCCTCCGTTTTGGCCTCCATCCGTCGCAACCATGCCGTCATTTTACAAAAACAGAAAACGAAACCCCCGGCACGGTGTTTGCTTTTTTACAAAAAAATTCGGCATTCAAACCTCTTACCAAGGAGTTCCCCATGCCCATGGTTGCCATCCCGCCCATCGCCATTGGTGACGAAATCGTCAATCACGGCCCCAAAGTCTATGAGGACATCAAGGCCAATCCCGGCGAGAAGGCGTTGATCTGCATGCATACCGTGCCCTTCGAAGGCTCGGTGGGCCTGATCAACATGCTCACCGCCACCCGGCTGGTGCGCAAGGGCTACGAAGTGACCTTCCTGCTCTACGGCCCGGGCGTGCTCATGGCTTCGGCCGCACGCGGCTTTCCCAAGGTCGGCGACGAGGGCTTCGCCGGCAACCTGGCCTACAACAAGCAGCTCACCACCATCATGAACGAGGGCGGCAAGGTCGTGGCCTGCCGCTTCGCCATGTCCGCCCTGTACGGCATGCGCGAGTCCGACCTGCTCGCCGGCGTCCAGGCCATCCATCCCCTGGACGTGCTGGACTGCATCCTCATGCACCAGCGCGCCGGGGCCCTGATTCTGTCCACCTGGACCGTCTAGGACCGCTTCCCGAGAAAGGCGAACTCACGGCGTCGCAAGGGATACGGACGTATTCCGGCGGCGCGGCAGGCGACAACCGCCGCACGGCCCCATTTCCGCAACGAGGAGACACCAATGGAACGCTTCAACCACGGCGACAAGGTCAAGCGCAAGGTCTTCGACGTCCACAACCACATCGGCTTCATGGACGGCTTCAAGTACTACGGCCTGCCCGAACCGGTGAACCCCACGGTCTACTGCGACAACGACCGTGCGGCCAAGATCGCCATCATGGACGGCCTGGGCGTGGACCGCGCCATCGTCATGTCCAACTACGGCATCCCCGACCCTTCCCAGCCCTTCGGCCTCAACCCGGTGGTGCTCGACGCCTGCGGCCACCCGGACAAGCGCATCCTCGGCGGCGTCTGGTTCTCGCCCTCGGTCAAGATGCAGGAAGCCAACGCGGCGGCCATGAAGCTGGCCGGCGAGCCGGGCATCAAGGTGCTCAAGGCCACCTGCCTGCTCGGCGGCACCTGGAATCCCGAGGAGTGGGACGAGGACACCAGGAAGATGTGGGAAGGCATCATCGACGTCTGCGAAAGCCACGACCACGTCTTCCACCTGCACACCAGCCCCGGCGGCGGCTCCGACGTCGGCAACGCCATCAAGTTCGTCAAGGCCTTCGGCAAGCGGGTCAAGGTCCACGTGGTGCACTGCGGCGGCGGCGTGTCCGGCCACATCAAGTTCATCCCCGAGTTCCTGAAGTTCATCAAGGAAGGCTACAAGGTCTATACCGACACGTCCTGGTCGGTGGGCTTTTGCAACCGCTACCTGTTCGACGAGATCGAAAAGCAGGGCATCGGCGACGACCGCGTCATGTTCAGCTCCGACGAGCCCTGGAGCGACTTCTGGAGCGAATACTACAAGTTCGAGGGCCTGGGCATTTCCGAGGAGATGAAGAACAAGATCTTCTGGGAAAACGCCGAGAAGCTCTACGGCGTCTAACCGCGCGCACCCCTACGGGAAGCGCCGTCGCCCCCTGGCGGCGCTTCCCGCCAACGGTCCGGGCCGGGCGGACGCGCCGCCCCGGGCCATAACCGACAAAACGGACGCCACGCCATGACCATGACGCTCGCCGACTACGTCGCCCTGCAAAGTTACGGGGCCAGAATCACGGACCGCGGGGCCGTGCGGCGGGGCGGGGCCGGCCCGGCCGACGCCGGGGCCTACCTCATCGACGGCCACCCGGTGATGATCCCGGCCCTGAGCCGCGCCGCGCAGGCTTCGGACTACGCCTTCGTCCCGGACGGCGACGGGCTGCGCCTCGAACGCGGCGGCACGGCCCTTTGCCGGGCCCGGGCGGTGCCCACGCCCCGCTTCTACGCCGGCCGGACGGCCGACGGCGTGCCCTACGCCAAGATCGCCCGGCTCCACGGCCAGGACTGCCTGGCCTCCACCGTCATCCAGGAGTGCGCGCGCTACAACAGCCGCCGCACCCGCTGCCGGTTCTGCGCCATCGGCGCGTCGCTGGACCGCGAGGCCACCATCCACACCAAGACGCCCGAGCAGTTGGCCGAGGTGGCCCTGGCCGCCCGGGACCTCGACGGCGTGCGCCACGTGACGCTCACGGCCGGCACCACGCCCTGCCCGGATGACGGCGCGCGCTACCTCGGCCGGTGCGCCGCGGCCGTGGCCGCCGCCACTCGCCTGCCGGTGGAGATCCAGTTCGAGCCGCTGCGCGACCCGGGGCTCTACGCGCGCCTGCGGGAGATGGGCGCGACCGACGTCGGCATCCACGTGGAGAGCTTCGATCCGGCCGTGCGGCGGCGCATGACGCCGGGCAAGGCCGAGGTGGACCTGGAAGACTATTTCACGGCCTTCGCCCGGGCCGTGGCCGTGTTCGGGCGCAACAAGGTCAGCACCTACGTGATCCTGGGGCTTGGCGAAGACGAGGCCCTGACGCTCGACGGCTGCCGGCGGGCGGCGGCCCTTGGCGTCTACCCGGTGGTGGTGCCCCTGCGCCCCCTGCTCGACTCCTGCCTGGCCGAGGCCAAATCCGTGGACCCGGCCTACCTGGGGCGCATGTACCGGGCCATCGGCACGGTGCTGCGGGACCAGGGGCTCTCGGCCGAGGCGAGTTCGGCCGGCTGCGTGCGCTGCCGTGCCTGTTCCCTGCTCCAGTTCACCGAAAGCGCCCCGATCCTGCCCGAGGCCGTGGCCGACGCCGGGGCCGTGACGCTTCGCGTGGCCGAAAGCGCGGAGGAGATCGAGGAATACCTGCGGGTGCGCCACGAAGTCTTCGTCTCGGAACAGGGCATCTTTCCGATCAGCGACCGCGATGCCCACGACGACGGGGCCATCCCGATCATCGCCCTGGTGGCCGGCAAGGTGGCCGGCGTGGTGCGCTGCTACCGGCGCCGGGGCGGCGTATGGTACGGCGGGAGGTTGGCCGTGCGCCCGGAATTTCGCACCGGCGTCAACATCGGGGCCCTGCTCGTGCGCAAGGCCGTGGACCTCATGCGCGCCCGGCCCGACGTGCGCCGCTTCCTGGCCACGGTGCAATGGCGAAACGTCCGCTTCTTCCAGCGGCTGCACTGGACGCGGCTGGGCAGGCCCTTCCTGCTGCAGGGAAAAAAGCACCAGCTCATGGAGAAGAACCTGCGCGAGGAGGAGCCGTGATCGTCACCGCCGAAAGCCTGAGCGAAACGGCCTTCACCCTGCGTTCGGACCTGCACGACCTGGTCTCGGACCAGTCGCCGGACTACGGCGGTCAGGGGCTCGGCCCCATGCCGAGCGAGCTGCTGCTGTGGTCCGTGGCCGCCTGCTTCGGCCAGTCCATCCGCTACGTGGCCGCCAGGCGGCGCCAACCCCTCGCGGACCTGTCCCTGGAGGTCAGCGGGACCAAGGACCCCGAGCGGTTCCGCTTCGGCGAGATCGTCATCACGGTCCGGTCCTCCCTGGACGGGAAGGCGCTCGGCCAGCTCGTCAAGCAGGCCCGAAACTACTGCTTCGTGACCAACAGCCTGGACGTGCCGGTACGGGTCGAGACGGCCTCCGGGCGGCCTGACGCGCCTTAGGGGGAGCGGAGCGCCGACGGCTGGCCCGGCGATCGTGGGATCCCAAACGGAACAAGCCGCGCCGCGGGATGGCGTTCCCGCGACGCGGCTCGATGTTCTTCCAGCGGTGGATGCCGGTCAGGCTACTTCTTGAGCGCCTTCCATTCGTCGATGACCTGTTTGCAGGACGCAGAGGCCTTTTCCAGGTTTTCCGGCTGGGCCACGCAGCCGCGTCTGCCGCCGCCGCCCATCTTCACCTCGGCGCACGGACCGCCCGGAGCGATCATGGCGGCGCATTCCTTCTCGAATTTCGCCCGGTTCGCCTGATCGGCGGCATCCTCGGCGGCGAATGCAGTGCCGGCGCACAGCAACAACGAAATCAAAAGCAGCGCAATCCTCATTTCCTTACCTCCAGACCTTGTTGAAGTTCACGAAACGCCGAACGAATAACGCGACTTTCAATCGGTACGCAAAGTCATTCAATGGAGGAACGGACAGTTATACGCAAGTTCAAAAAAGCACATTTCATTGTTGCTGTCCACAACAAAAAGACCGACCTTCCCTTCCGCCACCGCATCGATTTCAAAAAATACCGCAGCCAAAGAGAACGACCGATGTGTGCTTCCCACGACTTGGCAGGTTCGCGGCCGGGTGCGACAAGAAAGAGGCAATGGACGCCGACGCCGTTTCTAGACCGTGCCGATCGGAAGCTGGCGTCGGGAAGGCTTTCCCGTTGCCGCGTCGCCTTGGCTAAGCTCTCTGGCCTCGCTCTCTTCCCAGACGGATCCACATGGATGCATCCCATTTCGGCGTGAACGTAGGGGAGAGAGCGGGGAGAAGATTTCTTGAGGGAGCCACGGGAACATCGCCGTTACATGGATCAAGACCAATTTTCCAGGTGTCAGATGCTATGGAGACAATCGCCACGCCACGCTTTTCATCCCCTTGCGCCTGGGCTATCTCCATCTCTATGCATTCCCCCGGTCCACGACCGGGCACGGAACCCGAGAACGGCCGGACCAAGCCGCAGCACCAGGACGACACCGCCCCATGGAACGCCCCATCTATCCGCCCTTGTCCAAGGAGCGCATGGCGAAGATCACCATGCAATGGAGGCGCTTCCAGGCCGGCGGCGACGTCGATCCGTCAACGGTGCGCCCCATGATCCAGGCTTCCTGGAAACGTTGCCGCCAGGCCCGTCTCCCCGGCGACGCCCTGACCCTTTGCCCCATCGACACCCTGGCCCTGGAACTGGCCGCGACCCGCCACCGGGACCTGGTGGAAAGCGCCAAGCATCTGATGGACAAGCTCGTGCTGTCCATCCACCTCTCCAAAAGCGTCGTCACCCTCGTCGACACGGCCGGGCTCGTCCTGCACGCCTCGGCCAGGAGCCAGGACCTGGAAAACGTACCCTACGGCATACCGGGCCGGCGCTGCGACGAAGCGACCATCGGCACCAACGGCATGGGGCTTTGCATCATCGAGAAGAAACCGGTCCACGTCATCTGCTCGGAGCACTACAACGCCTCGCTGCATTACCTGAGCTGCAGCGCCGCCCCCATCCGCAACGTCGCCGGCGAACTCATCGGCGCGCTGAACCTGGCCATCCACACCGAAGGCTTTCATCAGCACACCATGGGACTGGTGGAAGCGGCCGCCCATGCCATCGAGGAGCATTTGCGGCTGCGCAGCCTCGTGCGCAACCAGAAAGTCATCCTCGAACTGCTCGACGACGGGGTCATCGTCCTCGGCCGCGACGGCGGCATCGCCAGCATCAACCGCCAGGCTTGCGACATGCTCGGTCTCGATGACCAGCCCCTCGGCAGGAACATCCAGGCCTACATCCCGGACAGCGAGGTCCTCGAGGCCGTGCTGGCCGACCGGCGCCCGTTCTACGACCGGGAGGTCACCTTCCAGTCGCGGGAGGGACGGCTCGCCTGCGCCCTGTCCTGCGCCCCCTTCGGCGACGACGGCGTGATCCTGACCCTGCGCGAGGCCAGGCGCATGCGCAAATACGCCGCGCGGGTCGCCGGGGCCAAGGCCGTGTACACCTTCGAGAACATCGTGGGCGACGCCGCGCCCCTGCAGGAGGCCCTGCGCCTGGCCCGGGCGGCCTCCCAAAGCGAGGCCACCACCTTGCTGCTCGGCGAATCCGGCACCGGCAAGGAGCTGTTCGCCCAGGCCATCCACAACGCCAGCACCCGCCGCAAGGGGCCGTTCGTGGTGGTCAACTGCGGCGCGCTGCCGCGAAACCTGGTGCAAAGCGAACTGTTCGGCTACGTGGCCGGCGCTTTTTCCGGGGCGCTCAAGGAAGGCAGCCCCGGCAAGTTCGAGCTGGCCGACGGGGGGACGCTGTTTCTCGACGAGATCGGCGAAATGCCGCTGGAGGCCCAGGTGAGCCTTTTGCGCCTGCTCCAGGAAAGCGAGGTCACCCGCCTTGGCGGCAAGCAGGCCAAGCGCATCGACGTGCGCATCATCGCCGCCACCAACAAGGACCTGCCCACGGCCATACGCAACAACGCCTTTCGCGGCGACCTCTACTACCGCCTCAACGTGCTGACCATCCACATCCCGCCGCTTCGCCGGCGCGAGGGCGACATCCAGCTGCTGGCCAGGATCTTCCTGGAAAAGTTCGCCACCAGCCTGCACAAGAAGCAGATCCGGCTGTCCCGGGAGGCCATGGCCGCCCTGGAGGCCTACCAATGGCCGGGCAACGTCCGGGAGCTGGAGAACTGCATCGAGCGGCTGGTCAACGTGTCCCCGGGCGACAGCATCGACATCACGGACCTGCCCCAGGACATCATGGCCGACATGGCCCGGGGGCCCCTCGGCGCGGCCGGCGAACCCTCCATGTCGCTCAAGCGCATCCAAAAGGCGCTGATCCTCGAAACGCTGCGCGAAACCGGCGGCAACTTCCGCCGCACCTCCTCAATCCTCCACATCTCCCGCACCACGCTCTACGCCAAGCTCAAGCAGTACGGCATCGCGGCGGACGCCTTCCGGGCGTCCTGACCGCCGCCGCGCCCCCGTCCGGACAGCGCCAGGGGCTCCCTCCGGCCGATGCCGGACGAGCGCCTGGCGCGACGGATCGGGCTTTTGCGCTCCCGAGTGTTCGGCGACCTTACATGCCAACTTGACATGTCCAATTTTCGAACATGCCTCCGCCAGCCTCATGATCGCCTAATCGCCCTATCTGTCTGCAATATAATGAATATATAGCCAAAACGCCGATCTCGCCGCGATGGTCCGGCTTTTGCAAAAATCGTGATTGCAAAGAAGGATGTTGCGCACAAGCAAGACACGATGTCCGGCGATCTGATTTCCGTTGCGGCTACAACGGGGAAAAACGCTCGACGCCACGATGCCGGACACCAAAGGCGAAAACCTGGCGCAATTACCGGGTTCCGCGTGCATTGCATCCGACGATCGACGTTTCCGCCTGACGGCGGCTGGAGAAATGATCTTATTACGACAACCGTAATCGAAAACTTCGGAGGACGCCATGGCAGTTCAGGAACAAGTGTACGGTTTCTTCATTCCCAGCGTGACGCTCATCGGCATCGGCGCATCCAAGCAGATCCCCGACAAGATCAAGGCCCTGGGCGGCTCCAAGCCGCTGCTCGTCACGGACAAGGGCGTGGTGGCCGTGGGCATCTGCAAGCAGGTCACGGGCCTGCTCGAGGCCGCCGGCATGCCCTACGTCGTCTACGACGAGACCGTGCCCAACCCCACGGACAAGAACGTGCATGACGGCGTCGAGATCTTCAGGAAAAGCGGCTGCGACAGCCTCATCACCCTGGGCGGCGGCTCTTCCCACGACTGCGGCAAGGGCATCGGGCTCATCGTCTCCAACGGCGGCAAGATCCACGACTACGAAGGCATCGACAAGGCCACCAAGCCGCTGATGCCCTATCTGGCCGTCAACACCACCGCCGGCACGGCCTCGGAAATGACCCGGTTCGCGGTCATCACCGACACCTCCCGCCATGTGAAGATGGCCATCGCCGACTGGCGCATCACGCCGGGCATCGCCATCGACGACCCGGTGCTCATGGTCGGCATGCCCCCGGCGCTGACCGCCGCCACGGGCATGGACGCCCTGACCCATGCCGTGGAGGCGTTCGTGTCCACCATCGCCAACCCCATGACCGACGCCTGCGCCATCGAGTCCATCAAGCTCGTGTTCAAGCACCTGCGCAAGGCCGTGGCCAACGGCCAGGACCTGGAGGCCCGGGAAGGCATGTGCTTCGCCCAGTACCTCGGCGGCATGGCCTTCAACAACGCCAGCCTCGGCTACGTCCACGCCATGGCCCACCAGCTCGGCGGCTTCTACAACCTGCCCCACGGCGAATGCAATGCGCTGCTGTTGCCCCACGTGGAGCAGTTCAACCTGATCGCCAAGGTCGAGAAGTTCGCCGCCATGGCCGAGATCATGGGCGAGAACACGGCCGGCCTGTCGCCGCGCGACGCCGCCGAACTGGCGCTCAAGGCCATCCGCCAACTCTCCACCGACGTCGGCATCCCGGCCACCCTGGTGGAATTGGGCCGACGCTACGGCAAGGAGGTCAAGGCCGGCGACATCCCGACCATGACCGCCAACGCCCAGAAGGACATCTGCAAGTTCACCAACCCGCGCTGCGCCACGGACAAGGAAATCGCCGCCGTCTACACCGGCGCGCTGTAACGCGCGTGTTTCCGGCGGATGCGGCGGGTCGCCGCATCCGCCGGACCGAAGCGGGGCCAAGGCCCCGCCATCAAAAAGGGGCTCGTCCCATCGCCGCGCCGGCGGACTGCCATGGTGCCAACCGATGGGTCGAAGTTCGCGTTGCGGTGAAGGACGAGCCCTTTTTTCATGGCCTGCGCCCACCCGTGCGCCGGCGCACGCGGCTGGTCACGGCGTCGACGCCGGCACGGCCATGACCGGGGACCTCCCCCCCGGAACAGTCCATGGAGCGCACCCGATTCGAAGGGGTTTGTCCGGCTTGTCCGTACGGGACCGGCCTGCGGGAGCATTGCGTCCAACGCCCCGACCGGCGGCTTCGGCCCCTAAGGCCGGCCGCCTGGGCCGTCCCGAACGGATGAAAACCTGTAAAGGAGGGGGATATGCGACGAATGGGACTGCTGGCGGTTTTTCTCGTGCTGGCGGCCGCGGCCGGCGCGGGCGACGCCCGGGCCGCGACCGAAGTGCGCATGACGGGCGACGCGCGTGTCTACGGCGACTTTTTCGCCAACCGCAACTTCACCGGCTGGAACAATCCGTACTGGACCAGCGAGACGCCGACCTGGCGCGGCGCGGGCCTGCGGACCGAGGACCGCTTCGAGATCTGGGAACGGTTTCGCCTGCGCGCGGATTTCAGCGCCAACGAAGCGGTGAAGTTCCGCCTGGGCGTCAAGGTGGAGGACGTCTGGGGCCACGGCACCCTGACCGCCGCCAATCCGACCGCCTCCTTGGACGTCTACGAAGCTTATCTGCAATTCAAATGGCCGCAAAGCGATGTACATGTCACGGCCGGACTCCAGCCCGGCGGGTTCCCGCAGAGTTCGTTTTTCAACGGCAGCCCGATCTTCGACGCCAAGGCCACGAGCCTGGTGGTGACGACGCCGCTCGTGCCCGAGCGGCTGACCCTGGTCCTGGCCTACACCCGCACCATCGCCAGCGCCCGGACCTTCGAGCCCAACCTGCAGGAGATCTACCGCAACCAGGAAGGCTACGCCCTCATCCTGCCCGTCACCGTGCCGGGTTTCGTCGCCAAGCCGTTCTTCGACTTTTCCGTGGGGGGCAAGGGGGCCTACTACATCACCGAGGGAGGTTGGGCCGAAGGCCTCATCTCGGCCGGGCTGCTGGCCCAGTCGCCGGCCGGGTGGAAGGACAATTTCATCAACGTCCTGTGGGGGGGCCTGCCCCTGGAGCTGACGGTCCTCGATCCCTTCCGGTTTTACGCCGACGTGCTGTGGGGCCACGTGGGTCTCAACGAATACCAAAAGAACCAGCGTCGGGGCTGGTTCGTGGACGCGGCCGCCGAGTACGTGGGATTCGACGGGTTCGTCCCCCGGGCCTTCGGCTGGTGGTCGACGGGCGAGGACCGGTCCATGCGCAACGGCTCCGAGCGCCTGCCGATCTATTTCCCGGGCCACTCCGACGACAAGGAGGGCACGCAGGCCTGGAACGCGGGCAACAGCTTCCTGTTCGACGGCGGCCAGGAGCTGGGCAAAGGCTCGAACATGACCGTCAATCCGGCCGGCAACTGGGGATTCGGCGCTTCCCTCGACAAAATCAAGCTCGCGGACAGGCTGGAACAGCGCCTGACCGCCGCGTACGTGCGGGGCAACAACGCGCCCAAGGCCATCCGCGACGCCAACGCCATCCTCGGCAGCAATCCCCTCTTCGTCATGGGTCGCGACCTGACGGTCAACGAATGGATCGTGGGGCTCAACTGGGACAGCAAGTACCTGCTCTACGACAATCTGGCCGTCATCCTGGAAACGGGCTGGGCGCACCCCGGGGCGTTCCAGGCGAGCGCGTGGGGCGCCCGCCTGACGCACAAGGCCGAGGATGCCTGGAAGGCGGCCTTGGGCTTCAAGTACACGTTCTGACGGCTTGGGCGTCGCGACCTCGTTGCGACGCCCGCCAACGCCCTTGCGCGCTCCGTTGCGCCCGGTCCTCCGCGCGGCCCCGCGGCATCGAATGCCGCGTCGGCGACGAACCGGAGCGCGCTCAACCCGGAGCCGCGCCAGTCCCCGGCCGCTTTTCATCCCCCCTGGCCTGGGTTATTTTCATTCCGCCTACTCCCCACAACCCCCGGCAGCGGGACCAGGACGGAACCACATGAACCAAAAGAAAAAAGGCCTACAGTCTTGCAACCATAGGCCTTTGATTTCTGTGGTGCCGAGGGACAGAATTGAACTGCCGACACGGGGATTTTCAGTCCCCTGCTCTACCGACTGAGCTACCTCGGCGCGGCGAGAGACGGTATTTATCCCACGCCCTTGGGCTTGGCAACCTTTTTTTTGGAGTTTCCCATGTCACGAAGCGATTTCGTTTTTTCCCTTCTCGGGTTATCCTTTTATCTCTTCGTCCTGTTCTACCTTTAGGAGACCCCACATGTCCGAACTCGACGCCTTTCTCGCCGACTGGCAAGACGACCCCAACGGGGTCAAAGCCGCCTTTGTGCGCCTCAGGGCCGCCCTGGAAAGCCTGTGCGAAGCCACCGTCTCCTTCGTCCCCAGGCCGCCCGCGACCTACAGCCTGCGCGCCGAACCGCCCCGCGGCCGCCCCGTCATCGCCATGGTCGACGTGGCCAGCCTCGACGGCGAACGTTTCCTGTCCGTGTGCTTCTACGCCGACACCATCACCGACCCCGAGGAGCGCGGCGACCTGATCCCCGGCGGCCTGCTCTCCAAGGACGGCTATTGCTTCGACCTCGAATCCGGCGAAGACGACGACGTCAGCTATGTCGAAGCCCGCATCTTCGAAGCCGCCGCCTCGTTTTCCCTCTCGGAAGACGACTCCTGCGCCGAAGTCGACGACAACGACTAGGCCCGGCCGCCCACACTCCTGGCAACCGTCCCGGTTCAAGGAAAATTTGATCGTCGCGGCGTCATGTCCCCGGCTTCCGTGCCCACGGATGCCGGGGACATGACGTCAGCCGGGCTGGTAGAAATTCCCCGTGCCCAGGCCCTCCTCCAGGGCGAAGGCATCGGGCAGATGGCTGGCCGCAAGCTCCTTTCCCGCCGCGACCACGGACACCACGTCGAACCGGCACGGCCGGTCCCACAAGTCCCGCTCGGACAAAAAGGCCGCCGCCGCCCGCACGAGCCGGCCGCGCTTGGCCGCGGTCACGGCCTGGTCCGGCCGGGCCAGGCTCCCCGCGCCTCGCGTCTTCACCTCCACGAACACCACCGTGTCCCCGTCCCGGCACACGAGATCCACCTCGCCGCCGCGCGTGCGGAAATTGCGCGCCAGCACGGCGTAGCCCTTGCCGGCGAGCAGGGCCTCGGCCGCCGCCTCGCCCGCGCGGCCGAGTTCGAGATGCGGGGCGCGAGGCGGCGTCATGGGAGCGCCTCCGGCGGCCAGGAGGGGCGTCGCCCCTCCTGGACCTCCCCACCGGGGGGGATCATCCCCCCCGGGCCCCCTGAAAGGGAGGCGATGGGGGAGAACAGGGGTGGAAGGGACGGGCCGAGCATGGGGGTCAGATGCCGGGCAGGCCGAGTTGACGCGAGGTTTCGGGCAGCACGCCGCGAAAGGTCAGGCGGTGCAGGCGGCACGGCCCCAGGCGGCGCAGGGCCTCGAGATGGGCGGCCGCGCCGTAGCCCTTGTGGCCGGCGAAGCCGTAGCCCGGATATTGGCGGTCGAAAACGGTCATGAGCCGATCGCGGCTGGTCTTGGCCAGGATCGAGGCGGCGGAGATGGCCGGCACGCTGGCGTCGCCGCCGACGATGGCCTGCTGGCGCGGCGCGGCGGACAGGATGGCCAGATGGCCGGCGGGAATGCACTTGTTGCCGTCGATGGCCAGGGCGGCCGGCACGAGCCCCATGGCCCGCACGGCCCGGGCCATGGCCGCGAAGGTGGCCTGGAGGATGTTGATGCGGTCGATCTCCGTCGGCCAGGCCATGCCCACGCCCCAGGCCACGGCCTGCGCCTTGATGGCCGGGGCCAGAACCTCGCGCCGGGCGGCGGAGAGCTTTTTCGAATCGGTCAGGTAGGGCAGGTCGTAGTCCCGGGGCAGGATCACCGCCCCGGCCACCACCGGCCCGGCCAGGCAGCCGCGCCCGGCCTCGTCCACGCCGGCCGCAAGCGCGACGTCGGTCACGGACATGGCAAAAGACGGCCGCGCCTGCCCGCTTCCCCAGGGGGAAACAGGCAGGCGGCGGCCAGGAAAAGGGGTCCGAAACAGGCCACGGCGAAGCGCCGGGGGCCTAGGATTCCCAGGCAGTCTTGGTCTTGATGCGGGCGGCCTTGCCCCGGAGGCTGCGCAGGTAGTACAGCCGGCTGCGGCGCACCTTGCCCTGGGAGACCACTTCCACGCGCTCGATGAACGGCGAGTGCATGGGGAACACGCGCTCCACGCCCACGCCGTCGGACACCTTGCGCACGGTGAAGGTGGAGTCCACCCCGCCCTTGCGCAGGCGCAGCACCGCGCCCTGGAACACCTGGATGCGCTCTTTTTCGCCCTCGATGATGCGCAGGTGCACCTTGACGGTGTCGCCGGGGCGGAAGGCCGGCATGTCCAGGCGCATCTGCTCCTGCTCGATCTGCTTGATCACGTTCATGACGCTTTCTCCTCAGGTAAGGCCGCCGGACGCGCCGCGTCCCGGGGGGCCTTGGAATGTCGTTGTCGTCGCCGGCCGCCCCTAGAGGGCGTCGCCGAGCAGCCTGTCGGTGAGAATGCCGGCCGCGGCCCGCACCGAAAGGTGGTTGTAGTCCGAAAACGGCCGCAGCGGCGGCAATATCCCGTCCGCCCGCTCGAGCACCGCGTCCGCCAGGCCGTGCCCGGTCCCCAGGACCACCAGCGTCGGGCGCGAACCGATAAGCTCCCGCGCCGCGGCGAAGGACAGGGTGGCCGGCCCCTTGGCGCTGGTGGCCACGAGCGCCGGCCGGCGGCCGTGGTCGGCCGCGACCGCGTCCAGGGCCGCATCCAGCCCCTCGTGCAGCCGCACCAGGGACAAGGCCTCGGTCCGGTCGGGATTGGCGGCCAATCCCGGCCCTTCCCGCCAATGGCCCACGATGCGCGCGGCCAGGGCCAGCTGGTCCCGAAGCGGCGACACCACCTCGAACCCGCCCAGGCCATAGGTACGGGAAACGCGCGCTATATCGTGAACGTCGAGGTTTGTCAAAGACACCGTGCCGACTTTTCCGTCCTTGAGCACCACCGGGCCGTGCACGAGGCCGAGGTGCATGTTGCGCCCGGCCCGGGCCCGGGGCAGGCGGCGCAGGCGGGCCGCTTCCTCGCGCGTGATGGTCGCGGCGTCGAAAAGGTCGGGCCGCCGGGCCAGGGTCGTCTCCAGGGAGCGCTCGCGCCGCCAGGCGGCGATGGCGGCGTGGTTGCCGCTCAGCAGCTCCGGGGGCACGGCCAGCCCCTCGAAGACCTCCGGCCGGGTGTAGTGCGGGTATTCGAGCAGCCCGGCGGAAAAACTCTCTTCCTCGGCCGAGGCCTCCTTGCCCATAAATCCCGGGGCCAGGCGGGAGACGGCCTCCATGAGACAGGCGGCAGCCGATTCGCCGCCCGAGAGCACGAAATCGCCCACGGACACGGGCGTGATGTCAAAGAGGTCGAAGAGCCGGGCGTCGATGCCTTCGTAGCGGCCGCAAAGAAGCGTAAGCGCCTCCTCGCCGGCCAACTCGGCGGCGAAGCGCTGGGTCAGCGGCCGCCCGGCCGGCGAGAGCATGAGCCGCCGGCCCGGGCGTTCGAGGGAGCGCAGGGCGGAAACGAGGGTCGGCAGGCCCATGACCATGCCCGGGCCGCCGCCGTAGGGGCGGTCGTCCACGGTATGGTGCCGGTCCGTGGCGAAATCCCGGGGATTGACCCGGTCGACGGACACCACGCCCGCTTCCACCGCCTTGGCCATGAGCCCGCAGGACAGGAAGGAATCGAAAAATTCCGGGAAGATGGTCAGGACCGTGAAGTGCACGGGAACTTGCCTCCGCCGCCGGAAACGCGACCGGCGATGCATGCCCGATAATCCCTCGCGGCGCAAGGGCGCGCTAGCGCAGGTAGGCCGGCAGGCCGAAGTCGGCGCAGGGAATGGGGCTGGCCCGGGCGACCAGGGCGGCGATCACGCCGATGTCCAGGCCGTACTCCTCGAAGTAGCCGTCGGCGTTGTAGGCCTGGGCCTTGGACGCGATGAAATCGACCTTGCCGTCCGGCGTCACGGCCAGATCGACGATGAGAAAGCTCCGGGCCGCCAGGGCCAGGCCCGCCTCCAGGGGCGGACAACCGGCCGACGCCCGGGTCGGGTCGTATTCGGCGGCCAGCCGGACCACGGTCCGGCCGTCCACGCCGGCGAAGGATTCCCAGGTGGCGGTCCTTATGCCGGGGGACAGGGCGATCAGCCGGCCAAGGGGCAGGGAGCTTCCGCCCAAGGGTCGCCAGTTGCGGGCCACGACCTCGGCCCTGGGGGCGAAGCAGCCCGAAAGGGCCAGGGCCATCGCCAGGATGGCCGGCAGCATCGCATGCATGCGTTCTCCCTCCCGGCTCGGCGGTCGCCTGGCGGCCGCTCCCGCTTCGCCTTTACGCCGGGCCGGCGGACGCGTATCCCCAACACTGCGGGAAACGCCAACCGCCACGGAGGCCGGCCATGTTCATCCCCCCGCTTTTTCGCGAGGAGCGTCTGGAAGTCCTTTTCGCCCTGATCCGCGCCCATCCCCTGGGGACCCTCGTCACCTGCGGCGAAGAGGGCCTTTGCGCCGACCTCGCGCCCTTCCTGCTGGCCGAGGACGACGGCCAGGCCGTGCTGCGCGCCCACCTGTCCAGGACCAACGACCAGCTCGACGCCCTCCGCGCCGGCGGCGAGGCGCTGGTGCTCTTCCAGGGGCCGCAGGCCTACGTCACTCCGTCCTGGTACACGTCCAAGGCCGTGGACGGCAAGGTCGCGCCGACCTGGAACTACGTCGCGGTCGAGGTCCGGGGCACGCCCCGCCTGATCGAAGACCGGGACTGGCTGCGCGGGCAGCTCGACGCCCTGACCGCCCGCCAGGAAGCCTCCCGGGCCGCGCCCTGGCGGGTCGACGACGCGCCGCCCTCCTTCGTCGAGGCGCAGCTCGCCAAGGTCGTGGGCCTGGAGATCCCCATCCGCGCCATCGCGGGCAAATGGAAGGTCAGCCAGAACCGGGCCGAGGCCGACCGGCAAGGCGTGGCCCAAGGCCTGCGCCAGGACCGCGCCGACGAGGCCATGGCCCGGCTGGTCGAAGGGGAACGCGAGGGCGCGCCCTCGAAAAACGACCACCTTTCGAAGACAATAGACTGATATTATTATATTTCCGACTACGAGGCGAGGCGGGCTCGAAGCTAGCGCCGTCGCCCGGCCGGCTTTGGCGGCGCGTCGGCCGACCGGCCGGTCTGAAGGGCGAAGCACTGGACGGTGCGCTCAGGCCGGTCTGTCCGAGAGGTGAAACGACGGACGGCGCACAGGCCAGCCGGGCCGAGGAGCGGGACACGAGCCGTCGCACAGGCCGGTCTGCCAGGGAGGCGAAACTGCGGACGGCGCTTACGCCGGCGGGCGGACTTCCACGCGGTTGCGGCCGGCGCTCTTGGCCTGGTAGAGGGCCGCGTCCGAGGCGGCGAGCAGGGCTTCGGGCTCGATGTCCATATTGGGCACCACGCCCGAGACGCCGATGCTGACGGTGACCACGTCGGCGACCGTGGAACTGGCGTGCTCGATGCCGGCGGCGCGCAGGTTGGCGCGGATGTTCCCGGCGATGGACAGCGCCCCGGCCAGGTCCGTGCCCGGCAAAAGGGCCACGAATTCCTCGCCGCCGTACCGGGCCACGAAATCGCCGGGCCGTTTGAGCGCGCCCTCGATGCAGTCGGCCACCTGGCGCAGGCACATGTCGCCCTGCAGATGCCCGTAGGTGTCGTTGAAATCCTTGAAGCAGTCGATGTCGATCATGAGCGCCGACAAGGGGGTGCCCTCGCGGCGCGAGCGCAGCCATTCCTTGCGGAAGACGTCCTCGAAGCAGCGGCGGTTGGCCACGCCCGTCAGGCCGTCCTGGTTGGAGAGCTGCTCGAACTTGCGTGTCAGCGACTCGAGCTCCCGCTCGCGCGCCTTGCGCTGGTCCATCTCTTCCTTGAGCTTGAGCGCCGAGCGGACCCGGGCCCGCAGCTCCATGCTGTTGACCGGCTTGGCCAGGAAATCCCTGGCCCCGGCCTCGAAGGCGCGCTCGAGGCTGGCCGCGTCGTCCTTGACCGTGACGATGATGACCGGGATGTCGCGAAGCCTGGCGTCGGCCTTGATCAGCCGCGTGGCGTCGATGCCGTCCATGTCCGGCATGACCACGTCCATGAGGACGAGGTCCACGTCCGGAACGTCGTACTGCCGGCAACGCTCGTCGAGAAGCGAAAGGGCCTCGCCGGCGGACCCGGCGCACAGGGGCTCGACGTACCCGGCCCCCTTGAGGATGGTGGAGAGCAGCAGACGCGAGGAGTCGGAGTCGTCCACAATAAGGATGTTCATGCCGATCCCGGTAACGCTTCCCTGGCCATTGTTGGACGACGTCCAAGCGGCGCGGTCGCCGCGCTCCCGGCCGAATCCCCAGGCGCCCGAAACGGCGCGATACGAACCATGTCGACCGGAAACCCTGTCCGTTACGGTGGCGATCATGCCTTAATGCCGGAAAAAAGCAACCGTCAGCCCGTGACGGGCGCGCCCAGGCGGGCGGACAGGCCGGCCATGGTCTCGCGGTCCGTGAAGTCGAAGCGCAAGGGGGTGAGCGTCACGTGGCCCTGGCTCAGCATGGCCCGGTCCGTCTCCGGGGACAGCGCCTCGGGCGGAATCTCCCCCGTCAGCCAATAGTAGTTGCGGCCGCGAGGGTCCTGGCGGGTGACGTACCAATCCTTGTACACGGCGGACGTGGGCGGGCAAAGCCGCAAGCCCTTGGCCCGGGCCATGGGCACGGCCGGAAAGTTGAGGTTGAGCACGCAGCGCGGCGGCGCGGCCTCCCACGGCCGGGAAGCGATGAAATCCGCCACGTAGCGGCCCTGCTCCGTGAGGTCCCTGGGCGAATAATCGTCGGCCGAGACCGCCACGGCCGGATAGCCCATGAGCGCCCCTTCGGTGGCCGCCGAAACCGTGCCCGAATAGAGGATGTCCACCCCGACGTTGGCCCCGGCGTTGATGCCGGACACCACCAAGTCGGGCGGCGTGTCGCACAGGGTCGTGAGCGCGAGCTTGACGCAGTCCGCCGGCGTGCCGGAAATGCCCAGGCCCCGGAACCCGTTTTCCTTGAATTCCTTGACCCGAAGCGGCATGGCGATGGTGATGGCATGACCCACGGCCGACTGCTCGGAAACGGGGGCCGCAACCAGCACGTCGTGCCCGGCGCCCGTCAGCCCCTTGTACAGGTCGCGGATGCCCACGGCCTGGATGCCGTCGTCGTTCGTCAACAGGATGCGCATGCTCCCTCCCCGGGATGCCCCGGCCGTGGACCTAGGACGAGGCTGCCGGGATGTCAAGGCGGCCGGGATTGACATCCGCCCCGCCCCCGTGCACCTTCCTTTTTCCTCCAACCACGGTGACCGCCTCGTGACCGCGAAGACACAGTACGTCAAAGACCTCACGCCCGGACAACCCGCCGCCGACGTGTTCTGCCTCGGCGCGGCCCGGCTCGCCCAGGCCAAAAACGGCCCCTTCTGGACGCTCGTCCTGGAGGACGCCAGCGGCCAGATCGAAGCCAAGATCTGGAGCCCGGCCGCCGGCAACTACGCCGACCTCGCCCCGGGACAGTTCGTCTACGTCGAAGGCCAGGTCGGAGCCTACCGCGACCGGCCGCAGGTCAACGTCGAACGGCTGCGGGTGCTGCCGCCCGAGGAATACGCGCCCGACCTGTCCCAGTTCGTGCCCACCAGCGCCGAGCCGCCCGAGGCGCTCCTCGAACAGCTGACCGAACTGTGCCGCGCCGAGATCTCCTACGCCCCCTGGCGCAAGTTCTGCGCCAAGGTGCTCTCCCACCCCGACTTCCGCGACCGCCTCGTCGAGGCCCCGGGCGCGAAGAACGTCCACCACGCCTACCGGGGCGGACTGCTCGAACACACCCTGTCCGTGGCCCGGCTCGTGCTCGCCATCTGCGAGCGCTACCCGCACCTCGACCGCGACACCCTGGTCGCCGCCGCCGTGTGCCACGACCTCGGCAAAGCCTGGGAACTCACCGCCGGCCCGGCCCGGGACTACACCGACGAGGGCCGCCTGCTCGGACACATCGTCATCACCCTGGAACTGGTGGAGCCGCTGCTCAAGAAATCCGGCCTCGACCCGGAACTGGGCCTGCACTTCAAACACATCCTCCTGGCCCACCACGGCGAATACGAATACGGCTCCCCCCGCCGGCCCAAGACCGCCGAAGCCTTCGTGCTCCACTTCGCCGACAACATCGACGCCAAGATCAACCAGATCTCAAACGCCTTCGAATCCGAGGAGCCCGGCCAGTGGTCCCCCTTCGCCCGCACCCTGGACCGCTACCTCTACAACCCCCGGCGCACCCCGCGCGAGGCCTCCGACAAAACGCCCCGGCCACGGGAAAAGGACGCCCAGTGTTTATTACCTTTGAAGGCGTAGAAGGCTCGGGCAAGTCCACCCAGATCAAACGCCTGACCAAACACTTGGAAGACGCGGGCCGGACCGTCACCGTCACCCGACAGCCCGGCGGCTGCGACCTCGGAAACACCCTGCGCGCCATCCTGCTCTCCACCAAGACCAAAAACCTCGACAGCCGAGCCGAACTCTTCCTCTACCTGGCCGACCGCGCCCAGCACGTGGCCGAAATCATCCGCCCCGCCCTGCGCGCCGGACACGTCGTGCTGTGCGACCGCTTCGCCGACTCCACCGTCGCCTACCAGGGCTACGGACGCGGCCTCGACGTCGCCCTGCTCAATACCTTAAACGACGTCGCCGTGGCCGGAGCCTGGCCCATCCACACCTTCCTCCTCGACATCGACCCCGAACAAGGACTGCGACGCGCCCTGGCCCGGAACATCGAAGCCGGCGCAACCGTCAACGAAGGCCGCTTCGAAGCCGAACACCTCGACTTCCATAAGCGCGTGCGCCAAGGCTACCTCGCCCTGGCCAACGCCCACCCTCGCCGCTTCCGCGTCGTCGACGCCGCCAAAGACCCCGATGCCGTGGAAACGGACATCCGGCGCGTGCTGGAACTGGATACGGCGATCGAATAGGCGCGAAGGGAAGAAGCCTCCGGCGGCCGGGGGGCATGATGCCCCCCGGACCCCCTCGGTGGGGGATGGTGAGGCGGGTGGGAAGGTCGTCGGTTGGCGGGAGTGCGTCGGCGAGGCCGGGATTTCCCCGACCGATGCCGCCG
>JAEWCY010000119.1 GCA_023390395.1 Pseudomonadota bacterium
ATATGCGCCTCCCGCCGCGCCCAAGGCCCGTCCCGCCCCTGCGGCTTCTGTAGAGCAGCGAAGGAGAGGGACAGCCGAATTCGGGGAAAAGGTAGGGAAATCCCGGGAGGGCGGCAAGCTGAAAGCATCCTGTCGGGAACGCCCATTCCCAAGGATTGCCTTTCAGAGGCTTTCAAAGCAAAAAATCCAAGAACTTCGCCCCGAAGGGGCGACGGCCTGGGGCCGGAATTTTTCCTGCCGAGCCTGCCGCGAAGCGGCGGCAGCGGCAGGGAAAATTCCGGCCCCATCTTCGGTCCGCCAACGCCAACGGCAACGGTGACCGCAGCTCCCCCGCCCAACCACACCGACGGGGGGCCTGGGGGGAGTCACTCCCCCCAGTGGAGGAGGGTCCGGGAGGAGGCGACGCCTCCTCCCGCTATTCCGGCGTGAACGCCACGGCGGCCAGCGGCGGCAGGGTCAGGGACAGGTAGTGCGGCCAGCCGCCGATGCTGGCGGGTTTGGCCATGACGCCGCCGTCGTTGCCGGCGTCGGTGCCGCCGAAGTAGGCCGAGTCGGAATTGAATATTTCCTTCCAGAATCCGGGCACGCGGCAGCCCACGGTGTAGTCCGCGCGCGCCACGGGGGTGAAGTTGAAGGCCCAGAGGATCTGCGAGCCGTCCGGGGCCTTGCGCAGGAAGGTGATGACTGAGGAGGCGTAGTCCGAGAGGTCCACCCATTCGAAGCCGGTCCAGTCGTTGTCCCGGGCGTGCATGGCCGGGCAGGCCTTTTGCAGGGCGTTGAGGGCGCGGGTGAGGGCCATGGCTCCCTGGTGGGCGGGGAATTCCGTGAGCACCCAATCGAGGGGCTCGTGGGAGTTCCATTCCTTCCACTGGCCGAACTCGCAGCCCATGAAGACGAGCTTTTTGCCGGGATGGGCCCACATGTAGGACAGAAACAGGCGCAGGTTGGCCATCTGCTGCCACTGGTCGCCGGGCATCTTGGAGATGAGCGCGCCTTTGCCGTGGGTGACCTCGTCGTGGGACAGGGGCAGCACGAAGTTCTCGTGGAAGGCGTAGAGCATGGAGAAGGTGAGCTGGTTCTGGTGGTAGGATCGGAACACCGGGTCCTTGGTGAAGTAGTCCAGGGTGTCGTTCATCCAGCCCATGTTCCACTTGAAGGTGAAGCCCAGGCCGCCGGTGTAGACCGGGCGGGAGACGCCGGCCCAGGAGGTGGATTCCTCGGCGATCATGGCCGCGCCGGGGAAGTGTTCGTGGACCACGACGTTGAGGTCGCGCAGGAATTCGATGGCGTCGATGTTCTCCTTGCCGCCGTACTTGTTGGGAATCCACTCCCCTTCCTTTCGCGAGTAGTCGAGGTAGAGCATGCTGGCCACGGCGTCGATGCGGATGCCGTCGATGTGGAATTCCTTGAACCAGTAGAGGGCGTTGGCGAAGAGGAAGTTGCGGACTTCGTGGCGGCCGTAGTTGAAGACGTAGGTGCCCCAGTCCGGGTGCTCGCCCTGGCGCGGGTCCTCGTGCTCGTAGAGTCCGGTGCCGTCGAAGCGGCCCAGGCACCAGGAGTCCTTGGGGAAATGTCCCGGGACCCAGTCGAGGATGACGCCGATGCCGGCCTGGTGGCAGGCGTCGACGAGCGCGCGCAGGTCCTCGGGCGTGCCGAAGCGCGAGGTCGGGGCGAAGTAGTGGCCGGTCTGGTAGCCCCAGGACTCGTCCAGGGGATGCTCGGCCAGGGGCATGAACTCGATGTGGGTGAAACCCAGGTCGCGCACGTAGGGCACGAGGTGCTCGGCCAGGTCGCGGTAGGAGAAAAACGAGCCGTAGTCCCTGGTTTTCCAGCGCCAGGAGCCGGCGTGGACCTCGTAGACGGAGACGGCGTCATTGAGCGGCAGGCCGCGCTCCCGGCGCGCCGCCATCCAGTCGGCGTCGTTCCAGGCGTAGTCGTCGAGGCTCCAGGCCCGGGCGGCCACGCCCGGCCGCATTTCGGCGAAAAGGGCGAAGGGGTCGGTCTTTTCCACCGTCGCGCCGCCTTTTTGCACCACGGAGAACTTGTAGAGCGCCCCGTGGGCGAAGCCCGGGATGTAGCCGGCCCATATGCCGGAAGCGGCCACGGGATGGAGCTTGTGCAGGCCGGGTTCCCAGGCGTTGAAGTCGCCGACCACGGAAACGGACTGGGCGTTGGGAGCCCAGACGGCGAAGCGGTAGCCGGGGCCTTGCTCCCCGTCGTGGGGGTGCGCCCCGAGCACGCGGTAGAGGTCCCAGTGCTGGCCCTGGCCGAAGAGGTAGACGTCGAGTTCGCCGATGGCCACGGGCAGGCACGGCGTTTGGGGCTTGGGAGCGGCTTTCATGACGAACTCCTTTCCTGTCGTCGCGAAAGCCTTCCCTTGAGGGCCGTGCGGCGACGGTTACGGGCCGGTTTCGCGACAATGTCGCGTCGCGGGCAGCCGCGGGGCGGCGCGCCATGCCCTTGCGACGGCTCGGCCCCTGCCCTTGCGGCCGCTCCGGCGGGGCTAAATATCCGCGCCGAGTTCCCGGTAGAGGCTGATGTAGTTCTTGGCCGCCTTCTCCCAGGAATAGTCCGCGCGCATGGCCCGTTTGACCATGCCGCGCCAGGCCTCGGGCTGGTTCCACATCTCCAGGGCGTCGAGGATGGCCCGGTAGAAGAGCTCCGGGTCGGGCTCGCGGAAGGTGAACCCCGTGGCCTCGGGATCGGGCCAGGGCACGATGGTGTCGCGAAGCCCGCCCACGGCCGTGGCCACGGGCGGCGTGCCGAAGCGCAGGGCGTACATCTGGGTCAGGCCGCAGGGCTCGTAGCGCGAGGGCATGAGGAAGATGTCCGAGCCGGCCTGGATGCGGTGGGCCAGGTCCTCGGTGTAGCCGATGCGCACCACGAGTCGGCCGGGATAGTTTTCCATCATGTCGAGGAGCACGGCCTCGTAGTCGAGGCTGCCCTCGCCGAGGACCACCACGGCCACGTCCTGCTCCATGAGCCGAGCCATGATGTCGATGAGGAGATCCACGCCCTTCTGGTCGCGGATGCGGCCGATGAACCCCAGGATGGGCCGCTTGAAGAACCGCCGGTCCAGGCCGAGCTCGGCCACGAGGTTGCGGCGGCAGATGTCCTTTCCGGACAGGTCGTCGGGGCTGTAGGCGCTTGGCAGGTAGCGGTCGTTGATGGGGTCCCAGACCGTGTAGTCCGCGCCGTTTAAAATGCCGCGCAGTTGCGACGAGCGCTTGGACAGGATGCCTTCCAGGCCGCAGCCGAACTGGGGATAGAGGATCTCCAGGGCGTAGGTGGGGCTGACCGTGGTGATGATGTCGGAGTAGGCTATGCCGGCCTTGAGCAGGTTGAAGTCGCCCCAGAACTCGGCCCCGTCCATGTTCCAGGCCTCGCGCGGCAGCCCGGAATCCCAGAAGAGCCGCGAGGCGAACCGACCCTGGAAGGCCAGGTTGTGGATGGTCATGACGGTCTTGGTGTTGCGCCAGAACGGCGCTTCGGGCCGCAGGAAGCGCAGATAGGCCGGCACCAGGGCGGCCTGCCAGTCGTGGGCGTGGACGATGGCCGGCGCGCCGTCCAGGCGGCTGGCCCAGGCCATGGTGGCCCGGCAGAAGAAGATGAAGCGCTCGCAGTTGTCGAAATAGTCGCCGTCGTGGGTGTTGTAGTAGAAGCGGCGGTCGAAGTACTCGCCCCGTTGCACGAAATACACCGGCACGTCGTCGCAGGTGGCAGTGTAGATGTCGGCCGTGATGGGAGCCCAGGGATAGCCGACGCGGCACTTGGAGTAGATGAGCCGCAACTGGTGGTCGCCGGTGTTGAGCCGGCCGTAGTACGGCGCGATCAGGGCGACGTTGACGCCCTGCCGCTTGAGTTCCTTGGGCAGCGCGCCCATGACGTCGCCAAGACCGCCGGTCTTGGAAAACGGGTACATTTCCGAAGCGATAAAGAGGACCTTGTGATGAAACTTCATCGCGCTCCTCGGCCTGGCCGGTTGCGTTCACGGGCGGCTCCCCGCCCGATTCCCGTATCGACGCGCGGCATCTTCGCGCATTCCGGGGCTCTGCGCGGCTTGCCTTGCGCCGCCCGAATAATTAATAAGCTAATAAATACTATAGATCACACCTTGAACTTGTGCAGCAACATGGCATAATCGTTTACGATGCGTTCATGATCGAAGCACAGGGGACTGGGCCAGCGGCCCACGGGAAACACGCCGACGTCCTTGGCGTCGTCGCCGGCGGCCAATTCGTCGGGATCCAGGGCCTGGGCGATGTAGACCACACTCATGGTGTGCTGCCTGGGATCGCGGGCGGGGTCGGAGTACACGCCGAGAAGCCCGGTCAGCTCCACGGTGAGGCCGGTTTCCTCCTTGGCCTCGCGCACGGCGGCTTTTTCGGCGGATTCGCCGTAATCCACGAACCCGCCGGGCAAAGCCCAGCCGTGGGGTTCGTTGAGGCGTTTGACGAAGACCACGCCACGCCCCGGGATGTGAATGAGGGCGTCCACCGTGGGCACGGGATTGCGGTAGTGGACCACGGGCTGACCGCAATGGGGACAGGGTTTGGTAAGGGCCATGGGTCTTCGGCTCCGGGACGGGCCAAAGACAGCCTCCCGCCGCGCCGCCCGCCGGTCGGGCGCGCGGGGAAAGATGTCTCAAGCGTTTATAAAAATAAGTTTTTTCTTATGCGAGAGACTACGCGAAATGCGGCCCCCTGACAAGATCGTTTTGGAACATGCCGGCGCACTTGGAGATTTTCTTCTGGCCTGGCCTTTTTTCCTGTCCGTGGCCCGCCATTTCCCGGGGCTTCCCGTTTACTGGGCTGCCCCGCCCTCACATGGCCGCTGGCTCGCACCCTTGGCCGCGCCCTGCCCGCCGGTGCTGCGCCGCGCCTTGGACGCCCGTTTCGCCGGAGAGACATGGCCCGAAGGCCTGGAGGGGGCGCTGGTTTTCCGACCGGGCCTGGCCTCCCGTCCGACTCTGCCCGACTGGGAGGGCTTCCGCTTTGTCCGGGGCGTCGTGCCGGGCCGCGACGTCGCGCCGTTGGAACTGTACCGCGAGGCCCTGCGTGCCTGGGAAATCGCCTTTGCGGAAAACTATCGGGCGGCGTTCCAGGGATATTTCGGCGGACATGCGCCGATAAACAACATGGCGCTGCTCTTCCCGGGAGCCGGCCACATGGACAAGGCCTGGCCCCTGTCCAATCTGGAACATCTGGCGCAATTGCTGCAGAAGCATGGCCTGCGCCCGGTTTTCGTCATCGGCCCGGTGGAGCGGGACCGCGGCGTGCTGCCGTCCGGGGGCGAAATCCTGGAGCCCGGGGACCTCGGGGAACTCTCGCGCGCCCTTCGTTCCTGCCGCTTCGCGGTCGGCCCGGACTGCGGCCCCATGCACCTGGCCGCCATGCACGGCGTGCCCGGCCTGGCCCTTTTCGGCCCCACCTCCCCGCGCCAGTGGGGACAGCCCGGCCTGGAGATCGTCACCGCCGGCCTGGACTGCGCGCCCTGCGTCTCGGTCACCTCCGGCGAATTCGCCCCGGGCTGCCAGAGGCCCTTGCCCTGCCTGGCGGGCATCACGCCGGAAGAGGCGCTTTCACGTCTGCGGCAGGCAGGGCTCGTACCCGGCCGCCCGTAGCGCGGCCAAGGCCGTCGCGCCCTGGCGGAAAATCCGCAGCCGCCGCCCGCCGAGAAGCCCGGCCACGGTCGACGCCAACCCCCCGCCAGGAGCCGGCCCTTCGGCCACCAGCCCGTCCGAGGCCGCCACCACCGCCGCATCGAGATCCGCGACGTCCGCCGCCGGGGACGCGCCGCTCACGTTGGCGCTGGTGGCCACCACCGCCCCGCCGGCCAGCCGGCACAAGGCCGCCGCCGTGGGATGCGGCGTGAAGCGCAACGAAACGAAGCCCCGCCCGTCCTTGACCAGCCCGGGCAGCGCCTCCCGGCACGGCACCACCAGCGACAGCGGCCCGGGCCAGAAGAGCGCGGCCAGCTCCCGGAAATCCCCGCCCAAAGGACCGTCGAGGAAATCCTCCCGCACCACGCCCGAAAGCTGGTCCAGCCCGCCCACGAGCAGCGGCAACGGCTTGGTCGCCGGCCTGGCCTTGACGGCCACGACGCGCGCCAGCGCCGCCGCCTCGGTCGCCAGCGCGCCCAGGGCGAAAAACGTTTCGGTCGGATAGACCACGCAGCCGCCGGCGCGAAGCGCCGCCGCCGCTACGGGCAGAGCGATGGAATGCATGGGGAAAAGCCTCCGGCGGCCAGGAGGGGCGCGGCCCCTCCTGGACCTCCCGTATCGGGGACGCTGTCGGAACTCCGGTCCATGGACTTTTGGCCGGGGTTTCCGTAGTGCGGAAGGCAGCCTATCATCAGAACTCCCAAGGGAAAAGGATCGCCATGCCGTCCGTGACCGGTTTTCCGACGCCCCCTTCCCTCCCCGCTCCGTCGCGGGGCTTCCTGGCCGCCATCTGCAACGCCCTGCCCATCTGGACGCTGACCGGCGAACAGAAGGAACTGCGGCTGTCGCTTTGCCGCATCCTGCTCGGCCAGGCCGACGCCGACTGCCAGGCGGCCGCCCGGGGGCTTCTGGTCCTGGCCTTCCAGGAAAACCCCTTCGACGCGACGAGCCTGGCCCTGCTGGGCGAGGCGCAGGCCGCGCGGCCCTTCCTCGCCCCGCGGGCGGCGGCCGCGATGCGCCTGGTCGCCGGAGCCCTCGACGCCGCCCCGGACGACATCCCCTTCGACCAGATCCTGGCCGGCGGCGACACGGACCTCGTCGCGCGCTACCTGGAAGTGGCGGCCAAGGACAAGGCCCACGCCCTGGGCCGACTCGCCCCGGCCTTCGGGAGCCTGTGCCGGCTGCCGGACGCGGACGTCGCCGCCGCCCTCCTGGCCGGCTTCGCCGGCAGCCTGCCGCCGCCCCTTCACGACCGGCTGGCCGCCGAACTGGCCGTGCTGCGCCTGCCCCCGGAAACGGCCCTCACGCGCCTTTCCGCCCTCGACCTCGACGCCTGGGGCCTCTACGCCGCCGTCGCCGCCTCCCGTTGCCTGGAGCGGCTTGGCCGCCGCGAGGAGGCGCTCGGGGCCTGCCTGGCTGCCTGGCGCGCCCTGCCCCAGCACGTCAACCTGACCCTTCGCGCCTTCGCCCTGGCCGCCCCCCAGGCCGCCGCGCCCTCGCCCCAGGCCGGCGAAGCCGCCGTGTGCCTCTATTCCATGAACAAGGCCGAACTCTTCCGGGAATGCCTGATGCACCTGGCCGCAACCGACCTCGGCGGCGCGATCGTGGTCGCCCTGGACAACGGATCGAGCGACCACACGGCCGACGTCCTCGGCGACGTGGCCCGGCTCTTTCCCGAGGGCCGCTTCCTGTCCGTGCGCCTTCCGGTCAACATCGGCGCGCCCGGGGCGCGCAACTGGCTGCTTGCCCTGCCCGAGGTCGCCGCCTGCCGCAACGTGGCCTTTCTCGACGACGACGCCTTCCCCCCGGCCGACTGGCTGGCCCGGCTCCTGGAAACGGGCCGCCGCCACCCCGAGGCCGGGGCGATCGGTTGCGCCATCGTGGACAGGGACGCGCCCCACGACCACCAGTCCGCCGACTTCAACCTCTTCCCGCCGGACGCCGGCGAACAGAGCCTGCCCGAAACCAACGAACGCCTGTTCGTGTGCGAACCCTGCCGGGGCGCGCCGGACCTCGGCCTTTACGCCTACTCCCGCCCCTGCCTGTCCGTCTCGGGCTGCTGCCACCTGCTGCCGCGCGCCTCCCTCGACGCCGTGGGCGGCTTCGACATCCGCTTCAACCCCACCCAGTTCGACGACCTCGACCGCGACATCCGCGCCTTCCTGGCCGGCCGCCCGGCCGTGTACGACGGGACCGTGCGCGTGGCCCACAAGCAGGGATCGAGCCTGGCCATGGCCCAAGACATGGCCCAGGTCGCCCACATCATGGGCAACAAGATCAAGCTCGAATACAAGGTTTCCGATGCCGACGCCGACAAGCTCTGGCGCGGCGACCTGGAGATGCTGCGCCGCGACCTGCTGGAGAAGGAAGCGGAAGTGCGGCGGATGGCGGAGGTGCAGGTGAGGAGGCGAGGGGAAAATGCGTGATGCGGTGGACGGGAGCACAAGGGGGGATGCCTCCGGCCGCCGGAGGCCTCTTCCCTTTCTTCCGCGCTCCTACTTCTGGGCCCACAGGTTCGTGAGCCGCTCCAGCTCGTCCCCTGGCAGGCAGGGGGCGTCGTAGCAGCCGGCGGCCTGGCGTTGGCGGAAGCCTTCATAGAGGATGACGGCGGCGGCGACGGACACATTGAGGCTTTGCACCATGCCCTGCATGGGAATATAGAGAGCGCCGTCCACGTGGGGGGCGAGGTCTTCGTCCACGCCCCGGTGTTCGTTGCCGAGAATGATGGCCACTTTCCCGGTGAGGTCCCATTGGGGCAGCGGCTTGGCCGATTCGGTGAAGCTGGTGGCGACGAGGCTGAAGCCCTGGCCTTTGAGGGCGGCGGCCAGGGAGTCGGCGTCCTTGTGCCGCACGGTTTCGACCCATTTCTTGGCCGAGCCCGAGGATTTCTTGCCGAGCGCCGGGAAGGCGGTGTCGGTGTAGAGCAGGTGGACGCGGTGAATGCCGAAGGCGTCGCAACTTCGTAATATGGCCGAAACGTTGTGTGGATCGTGGATGTTGTTTATGACGAGCGTCAGGTCGGTCTGTCGTCTGGACAGCACGTCCTTGATGCGTTCGAGCCGGCGGTCGGTGATGCAGATGCGCATGGCCGGAGCACATAAGCCAAGGGCGAAGCCGGCGCAAGGCCGAAGGAGCAGGGAAAAATGACCAAGATGACGGCCCCGGCCGTGACGGCCGCCAAGGGCACGCGCAAGCTGGCCATGTTGACGGCCTATGATTTCGCCGCCGCGCGCCTGGCCGAGGCGGCCGGCGTGGACATGCTGCTGGTGGGGGATTCCCTGGCCATGGTGGTGCTGGGCCACGAGGACACGCTTTCGGTGACCATGGAGGAGATGCTCCACCACACCAAGGCGGTGTCGCGCGGGGCGACGAACGCGCTGGTCGTGGCCGACATGCCGTTTCTGTCCTACCAGGTTTCGGTCCCCGAGGCCGTGGCCAACGCCGGCCGGTTCTTGAAAGAAGGCCGGGCCGGCGCGGTCAAGCTGGAGGGGGGCCAAGAGGTGCTGCCCCAGGTGCGGGCCATCGTGGCCGCCGGCATACCGGTGGTGGGCCACGTGGGGCTCACGCCCCAGCACGTGGCGGCCCTTGGCGGCTTCAAGGTCCAGTCCCGCACGGCCGAGGCGGCGGCCCGGCTTCTGGACGACGCCATGCGTCTGGCCGAAGCGGGGTGTTTCGCCCTGGTGCTGGAATGCATTCCGGCGAAGGTGGCGGCCCTGGTCACCGAGCGCCTGCCGGTGCCGACCATCGGCATCGGGGCGGGTCCGGACTGCGACGGCCAGGTGCTTGTTTTTCATGATGTGCTGGGCCTTTACGACCGTTTTCTCCCCAAGTTCGTCAAGCGGTACGCCCAGCTCGGCGAGCTTGCCGTGGGGGCGTTGACGCAGTGGGCCGATGCGGTTAGGAATGGCACTTTCCCGGGACCCGAGCATGTCTTTTCGATGGACCCCGAGGCGTATGCCGCATTTCTTTCCCTTGCCGCCAGCTCTCCTCCGGACGGTTCGAAGACGCCGGACGGCGGTTCCGTTTGAATGAACCGACCCGCGTCCCGCTCCCTGCATTAAGAGTTCTACATGAAAAACAAGCAATATGACGACGACGTTCGTGAATTCGTAGCTCTGGCGAACGGCGTATTCCTGGTCGTCAGCGACGACCCCGTCTTCAACAAGAACCTGCGCGGCACGCTGCTGCGCCACCTGACGATCAAGGACGAGTGCGTACACAATGCCGACACCATCGAGGCATTGCACAAAGAGATAAAGCTGCTGCAGTCAAAAAACCACAAACTGCTCATCTTTATAGAACGCGAACTCAGCGGACGCAACACCTCGGATCTCGTCCGCTACCTCAAATCCGACTTCGCCAACGAACTGTTCGTCATCGTCCTGACCAACGAGGTCGAACGGGACAAGCTCGTGCTTCTGCACGAACTCGGTGCGGACAACATCATCACCAAGCCCATTTCCCCGGACACGCTGATCGAGAAGATCGCCTTCACGGTCAAGCCGCGCGGCCAGCTCGGCGAGCTCATGGACAAGGGACGCCAGTGCCTGGACATGGGCAACCCCCTGGAGGCGGCCAAGCTGGCCAAGCAGGTGCTGGAACTCAAGCCCAACAGCCCGTCGGGGCTTTTGCTCATGGGCGACGCCCTGCGCGGCATGGGCAAGCGCGAAGAGGCGCTGCGGGCCTACACGCAGGCCGAGAAAGGGGCCAAGCTGTTCCTGGAGCCGCTTAAAAAAATCGCCGAACTGCACCACGAGGAAGGCAACACGGCCGAGGAAGTCAAATTCCTGGAACGCCTGGACAGACTCTCGCCCTTAAACGTCGACCGCAAGGTGGACATCGGCACGGGCTACATCAAGATGGGCGACGCCGAAAAGGCCAAGAGCGCCTTCGACATGGCCGTGCGCATCGCCACCAAGGAGGCCCTGGACGCGGTCAGCCGGGTCACCCAGACCATCGCCGTGCGCTGCATGGACGCCTCGCCCGAGCTTTCCGAGCAGTACCTGCGCCAGTCGCTCAACACCCGCAAGAACATGCTCGACCGGTCGGACATCGAGACCTTCAACCGCCTGGGCCTGACCCTGCGCCGCCAGGGCAAATGGCAGGAAGCCATCGTCGAATACCGCAAGGCCCTCAAGATCTCGCCCAACGACGGCGGCCTCTACTACAACATCGCCATGGCCTACACCGAGGGCCGGCAGTACATCGAGGCCTACCAGTACCTGGACCGGGCGCTGACGCTCAACCCCGACCTGTGGCGCACGGGCGAGGCCATCTGCTACAACATCGCCACGGTCTACCGGCGCTACGGCAAGAAGGAACAGGCTGTGGACTTTCTGAAGAAATCCCTGGAAATCAATCCGGAATACGCCAAGGCCAAGACGCTCCTCGACGAACTCGGCCAGGACCGCTGACGCCGCCCTCGCGACTGCCTCGTCGGCAGCCCTTCGCAAGAGAACGCGACCCAAGCCCCGTCCGTCCGCGCCCGTCGCGGCCGGGGTTCGCCCGGACGCCAACCGGCAAACCGCCAGGACTCCCCATGCTCGCCTATCCCCAGTTCGACCCCGTGGCCATAAGCCTCGGCCCCCTGCACGTGCGCTGGTACGGCCTCATGTATCTGTTCGGCTTCTGCTCGGCCTGGTTCCTCGGCCGCTATCGGGCCTCGCGCCCGGATTCGGGCTGGACCGGGGTGCAGGTGGACGACCTCATCACCTATTCCGTGCTGGGCGTGGTGCTCGGCGGCCGCACGGGCTACGAGCTCTTCTACGACCTGCCGGGGCTGCTGGCCGATCCGCTCTCCTTCTTCAAGGTCTGGCAGGGCGGCATGTCCTTCCACGGCGGCATCATCGGCATGTCCGTGGTGGCCTGGCTGCTGGGCAAAAAGACCGGCAAGGGCTTCTGGGGCGTGGCCGACTTTCTGGTGCCGCTGGTGCCGCTCGGCATCCTGGCCGGACGCATCGGCAACTTCATCAACGGCGAACTGTGGGGCAAGGTCGGCGACGTGCCCTGGGCCATGGTCTTCCCCGATCCCAGGGCCGGGGACATGCCGCGCCACCCCTCCCAGCTCTACGAGGCCGGCCTCGAGGGCGCGGCGCTCTTCGTGATCGTCTGGCTCTATTCGGCCAAAAAACACAAGACCGGGGCCGTCTCCGGCGTTTTTTTGCTGTGGTACGCCATCTTCCGCTTCACCGTGGAATTCGTGCGCGTGCCCGACCCCCAGCTCGGCTACCTGGCCTTCGGCTGGCTGACCATGGGCCAGCTCCTGAGCCTGCCGGTGGCGGCCCTGGCGGCCTGGCTCCTGTGGCTGCGGCCCGCGCCCGGCAAGCCCTGACGCCCTACTCCCGGTGCAGCGGGATGAGCACGAATTCGCCGCACAGGTCGTCGGCCTGCGTTTCCGGCCACACGGCCACGTAGGTCTTGCCCCGGGCCTGCTCCACGGGCGCGGCCGCCGGGGACGGGGCGTGGCGCTTGCAGTAGCCCCAGTCGCCCGAAAGCATCTCCTCGGGCGGGCAATAGCGGTGTTCGGCCGGGATGGGACCCTTCCAGTACCGGCACATCCTGCATTTCTGCTTCATCGCTTCCTTCTCCGTCTCTGCGGCCCGCGCGGCGCGCGGCCTGGGACGTGCTTATTTTCCCGCTTCCGGCCGAAACGTCCCCAGGGGCAGCCCCGGAACCGTGATTTGGTGGATCACGGGCCAATCCTTGCCCGTCACCCAGATGCGGCCCGTGGCTGGGTCGTGGGCGATGCCGTTGAGCACGCGTTCGGGGTCCCCCGCGGTCATGGGGCGGGCCAGGGCGGCGCAGTCCACCCAGGCGGCCACCCGGCCCGTGGCCGGGTCGATGACCGCGATGCGCGCGTCGTGCCAGACGTTGGCCCAGATCATCCCGGCCACGATCTCGAGTTCGTTGAGGTCGGTCACCGGCGCGCCGTCGTCGGTCACGGCCACGCTTCCCAGGAGCGTCATGTCCTTGGGATCGTAAAACGCCAACCTGTCCGTGCCGTCGCTGACCACCAGCGTCCCGTGGAGCACGGTCACGCCCCAGCCTTCGGTGGGCAGGGGCAGTTCGGCCAGGGGCGCCAGCGTGGCCGGGTCGGCCACGAGCACCTTGCCCTCCCGCCAGCTCAGCTGGTAGAGCCGCCCGCCGACAAAGGCCAGGCCCTCGCCGAAAAGCGACGGCGGCAGGGAGACCTTGGCCAGCACCTTGCCGGTGACCGGATCCAGGCGACGCCGGCTGGACTGGCCGTAGAGTCCGGTGCTTTCGTAGAACGCGCCGTCGGCGAAAAGCAGCCCCTGGGTGAAGGCGGCGGGATCGTGGGGAATGCGGGCCACGCTCTGGGCCGTGAAGACCGGCGCGCCGGCCAGGGCCGCGCCCTGCCCGCAAAGCCACAGGCACAGGGCGGCGGCGAGGAGGCGACCCAAAGGCTGGCTAGTAATCCAGGACATGCTTGGAATCCACTCCGTACTTGCGCATGCGGTTGAGCACCGTGCCCCGGCTGACGCCAAGAAGCCGGGCCGCGCCGGACCGGTTGCCCCCGGCCCGTTCCAGGGCTTCCACGAGCAGGGCCCGTTCGTCGCCCGGGGGGGCGGCCTCGCGGACCGGGCCGAGGCGGGGGCAGGCGGGCCTGGCCGCGCCCAGCCCCGGCGGCAGATGGGCCGCGGCGATGGGGCCGGCGTCCGTGACCACGAAGGCGTATTCCAGGGCGCTTTTGAGTTCGCGGACGTTGCCCGGCCAGTCGTGGGCCGCAAGCAGCCGCATGGCCTCGGGCGCGACGGCCGGCGCCGGACGGCCGGCCTGGCCGGCCAGGCGGCGCAGGAAATGTTCGGCCAGGGCCGGCAGATCCTCCAGCCGTTCCCGCAGGGGCGGCAGGCGGATGGGGATGACGTTGACGCGGAAAAAAAGGTCCTCGCGGAAGCGCCCCTCGGCCGTGAGCCTGGCCAGGTCGCGGTTGGTGGCCGCCACCACCCGCACGTCCACGCGCACGGACCGGCTTTCCCCCACCCGCTCGAAGGATTTCGTCTCCAGGACGCGCAGGAGCTTGACCTGGATGGCCGGCGGGGCGTCGCCGATCTCGTCGAGGAAGAGGTCGCCGCCGTCGGCGGCCTCGAACCGTCCCTGGCGGTGGCGGTGCGCCCCGGTGAAGGCCCCCTTGGCGTGGCCGAAAAGTTCGCTTTCGAGCAGGGATTCGGAGAGCGCGGCGCAGTTGAGCTGCACGAAGGGCCCGGCCCGACGCCTGCCCAGGTCGTGGATGGCCCGGGCGGCCAGCTCCTTGCCCGTGCCGGATTCGCCCGTGAGCAGGACCGGCGCGTCGCTGGCCGCCGCCCGCTCGATGAGGTCGAACACCCGCCCGAGCGCCGCCGACGCCCCCACCATGCCGTGGAAGCCGGCCTCGGCCGAGAGCAGCCGCGACAGGGCCTCCACCTTGCGGTCGAGGCCTTCGAGCTCGGACAGGTCGGTGAGGGTCTCCACGGCGAAAAGGTCCGCGCCCGAGGCGTCGCGCAGCAGCGTCTGCTTCTTGAGCACCGGCAGGTAGGAGCCGTCCTTGCGCCGGATCATGCAGCGCTTGGCCTGGGCGTTCTTCTCGGCGAACAGGCGGCACCAGGCCCCCTGGCCCAGGCCCCGCTCGCGCTCGCAGGCGTCGCAGTCGAGCACGCGGCACGTGCGCCCCACGAGCTCCTCCGGGGCGTAGCCGGTCATGCGGGCCAGGGATTCGTTGACCATGGCGATGCCGCCGTCGGCGGCCACGAGCAGGAGCCCCTCGCTCATGGTGTTCACGATTTCCCGCAGATGCCGCTCGAATTCCATGCCGTCCCTGTCCCGCCGGCCGCCCGCGCCGCCGCGCCCCGCCCAGGCGTTCGCATCGTCGCCGTTTCCCGAAGCATGGCACGCCCCCGGCCCCAAGGCAAGGCCCGGCCAGGGCGGCATCGCCCCTTGACAGGAGCCGGAAAAGCGGTATTGTTCACACCATGAACGATATCTTGCTTTTCCTCGCGGTCATGGTCGCCTGGTTCGTGGTGGCGCGCTTCGTCTTCCCGAAACTCGGCATCCGGGGCTGAGGGGTGGACACGGGGTGTGGTTCGCGCCCCCGCCCTTCCCGGCCCGACGACGATCCGGCGCGCGCGCCGGATCGCACGGAGCCTAGAAACTGATCTTGAAGCCGAGGTTGCCGCCGAGACTGTCCAGGCCCTTGTCGGAAAACGAGCCCAGGTGCTGGTAGCGGCCGGCGGCGCGAAGGCTGACGTTCTTGCCGAGCGCCACCGTGCCGCCGAGGTCGGTCTGGCCCATGCCGCTGTTCTTCTGCCCGTTGTAGGGAAGTTCCTTGTCGGCGAAGACGCCGCCGCCGCCCGCGCCGAGGAACAGCGTGCCCTTGGGCGTGCGCACGAAGTTCCACTTGGCCATGCCGGCCACGCCCACGGCGTTGTTGGTTTCGGACTTGGCGGCCATGCCCTGGGGAGTGGCCGTCTTGGTCTTCTGGTCCACGGCGTAGCCGAGGCCCTCGGCCTCCAGGGCCACGCCGTCCATGACGTAATGGCCGGCCGCGCCGCCGTAGGTGCCGACCACGTTCACGTTGGGGTTGGTGGTTCCGTAGACCCCGCCCCGGGGTTCGACGTAGGACGTTCCCTGGGTGTACTCCTGGGCTGCGGCCACGGTGGGGATGACGCACAGGGCGGCGAGGGCGCAGGTTGCGGCGAGACGCTTCATGGCGTTTCTCCTTGTGGGTCCGGCCGTCCCGGCCGGGCTCAATGCATGATGGAATTGACGCCCGCGGTCTTTCGCGTCCCCTGGGCCGACTGCTCGCGCTCCAGGATCACGGCCGTGCCGTAGCAGGAAAAATAGCGGGATCCGTCGGGGTGAAAGGCCACGTTCTCCTGGTAGCCGACGATGGCGTCCGCGCCGATGTCCAGGGCGCTGGCGGTCAGGCCGTAGAAGGCGCATTCCGAGTCGAAGCCCCGGCCGCTGACCAGGCCGAGCACCTTGCGCACCTTGCGCCCTTCGAGCCCGGGCGTGGTCACCACGGGGAACTTGCCGGAATAGAAGAGTTCCTTGGCGTTTTTGAGCCGCGCGCCCTTCTTGAGTTCCTCGTGACGCCCCCGGGCCTTCTTGTCGCCGCTGAAAAATGAAAGCATGCCGTCCTCCTTTGCCTGGGCCGGGGCACGACGCCCCGATCCTCCCCCCTTTCGGGCTGACGCTTTCCTAGCAAGGAGCCTGCCAAGAATTTTATTCTTTTATTTCAAAATATTGTATTGCCTTACCAGGCCAATGCCGCGCCCCCGTCAAAAAGCCGGCAAAGACTTCCCGGTCCGGGGCACAAAAAAAGGCCGGCCCAAAGGGACCGGCCCGGCGATCGTCTTTCCAGGGGAGTCGGCTCAACCGGCCTTGTCCAGATAACGGCGCACGGCGGGGTTGGGCCGCACGGTGGTGCGGTAGCCGGACAGGCGCTGATTCTCCTGCTTGGCCCGCTGCAGGTCGGTCTTGAGCTCGGCGTGGAGCCGCCGGGCCTCGACCGTGAGCTGGCCCTGCAGGTTCTTGAGCTTGAGCAGCTTGTCCCGAAGCTGCCCGATGCTCTCCGGGTCGGCGGATCGCCAGGCCATTTCCAGCAGCCGGCCGCGATCCTTGGCCAGCATCTCGGCCTCTTCGATCTCGCCTGCAAGCAGGCAGTGCAGTTCGCGTTCTCCGGCGACCAGGGCCGCTTCGAGGTATTCAAGCTTGTCGGACATGACGTTATTCCTTGTGGTGTTCCCGGAAGCTCTCCCGCAGTTCGGCGATGACGCCCTTCCACCGGGACATGGCGGGAATGAACTCGTATTCGAGCAGGTCGGCGAGCAGGATCCAGTCCTCGTTCTCCAGGACCTCCACCATCTCGGTAAAAAGCGAGGAAATTTCTTCCGCAGCGGCGTTGAAGGACTGCGCGCCGTAGCGGACGCTCTCGTCGCGCAGCACACCGATCATGTTCAAGAAGTCGCGGGTGACGTCCATGAGGTCCTGGTAGACTTCCAGGGCCTCGGCGTCGTCGGCCTGGCGGAAGAGGTCGGCCACACGCCGCGCGCCGTGCTCCATGAGCAGGACGACCTTGTCGAGTTCGATGGCGATCTCCACGGCCATGTCGGCAACGGGCACGCTCTTGACCTCGACGGAAGTGATCTCGTCGGCCTCGATATCCTCGGCCTGGTGGGGATAGATCTCGGAAAAGCTCTCGTTGTTGACGAAGACCTCGGTGACCACGCGGCCTTCGAGCTCACCGCCGTCCATGATCTTGAGGAGGATTTCCTCAAGGTTCTGGAAGTGCTTGATGTCCATGCCGGTTTCGCGGCCGTCCACGCTTATCATCTCGCGCCTCCCTCTGGAGTTGTTGTCGGGAGGAAAGGATTTCCATCCCCGCCTCGCCTCATACAACAACCGTGCCAAAGGCCTTAAAGGCGGACGAGGCGCGTGGACAGGGCGTCCACCAGGGCGGCGTAGCGGCGGATGCGGCCGACGAGACTCGCGAGGTCGGCCGAGGGCCGCTGGGCCTCGGTCATCCACAGGCGGCCCAGGGCCCCCAGATGCGGCGAGGCCGTCCACAGGCCGCGCAGCCGCTCCCAGCTCCCCAGGAACCGGTCCTTCATGGCCGCGTTCCTGGCGGCCAGGCCCGCCTGGCCCTCGAGCAGGCGCAGCAGGTCGGCGGACTGGCCGAGCAACGCCGTCAGGGGATCGTACACCGCCGCCGGCAGGGGGGAGCGTTCCCCGTCGTCGGCCAGGGCCTCCTGGTCAAGAAATTGACGCAAAACCCGCCGGGTCAGGCCCAACCACGCCGATCTGGCCTCGCCGTCGTGGCCGGACAGGGAAACGACCCCCATGAAGCCCGAGGCGTCGAAGGCCGACAGCCAGGCCCGGGCTCCGGAGTACGCCCCCGGGGCGAAGACGCCGCCATTGAGGAAGCCCAGGGCGGCCTCGAGCACGGTTGCGGCCGGAACGGACTGGCGGCAGGCGTGGCCGATGGGACAGGGCACGCCGAAGGGACAGGGGTGGCAGGGCATGTCCGGTTCCAGGCACAGGCAGCCCTCGCGGTAGGGGCCGGTGTCCCAGGGCTGGGCCGTGGCCAGGAAGATGGAAATGGAGGGGATGTCGAGGCCGGCGGCCAGGTGCAGGGTGCCGGTGTCGTTGGTCACCAGAAGCCGCGTGTGGGCAAGGGTCGCGGCCAGCCCCGGCAGGTCGGTGGCGCCGACGAGGTTCACGCATGGGGAGCGGCTTTGCTCCCGGTAGGCGGCGGCCAGGGCCTTCTCGCCCGGGCCGCCGAGCAGCACCGGCACGGCGCGAAGCGCCCGCCACAGCCCGTCGCCCACGGCGGCGAAATACGCCGTGGGCCACTGCCTGGCCTCGGCGCTGGCCCCGAGCTGGAAGCCCACGAAAAAGGCCGCATCCCCGGGAGCGGCGGCGGCCAGACGTTCGCCGACCTCGGCAAGGGTCGCGGCGTCGGGACGGGCCAGGGCGAAACGGCCGGGTCCCGCGCCGACGCCGGCCGCCTTGCGAAAGAGGTCCACGACGTTGAAGGGGCTCAGTCCCCGGTTGGCCGAGGAGGCCTCAAGAAAGGTGGCCCAGGCCGAGGATTCGTGGCGAAATCCGTGGGGGTCGAGGGAAAAGCCGCGCACGGCGTCGCCGCAAAGCCGGCGGGCAAGGAGCCTGGCCGCCAGGGCCGGGGTCAGGTTGACCACCAGGTCCGGGCCGAATTCCCGGGCGACCCGGCCGACGTACGCGTCCACCGCGGCCAGGGACCCGTGCCAGTCGCCGTCGAGGCCGGCCAGGAACTTCGCCCCGGGCAGGGGCAGGATGGCCGAAGCCTCGGGCAGCAGCGCCGCCGCGCCGGCAAAATTTTCCAGACAGGCCACGGCCACCTCGTGCCCCTGCCCGGCCAGCTCGGCCAGGGCCGGCTGGGACTGGAGCAGATCGCCGAACCGGGTGAGATTCTGCAACAAAATCTTCATGGGCGCTCCATGGCCGCAGGCGCACGACCGGCTAGATTTTCCCGATGCGACGGCGGGTTGTTGCCCGGTCGCGAAGATGGTAGCAAGACCTCGGAGCGCAGGGGCCGGACGAACGGTCCCCATACCCCATGGAAAGCCTCCCCGACACGACCGACTTCGCGGCCAGGGCCCGGGAACTGGAACGCTTCCTGCCGGAAGGCAGGCAAGCGGATTTCCGGGCGCTGTGCGAAAGCCTCCTCGAATGCGGCACGCGCGGCGATCGCGAGTTGGCGCGGGCGCTCGAGGAGCAGGATCTCCTGACCGCCGAGAACCACCGCCTGCGGGATCGCCAGCGCCGTCTGGGCGCGCGGCTCGAGCAGCTCCAGGAAATCTTCCGCGTCAACGACCAGGCCTTTCTCACCTTCCGCTCGGCCCTGACCCTCTCACGCCAGTTGCGCCATCTGTCCGACCTGCCCGGCGTCATGGACGAACTGGCCCGGGCCATGGCCGTTCCGGCCCTCACCTGCCTGCTGGCCCGGGAGGATTTCGAGGCCTTCGTTCCCCCGGGCTACCCCTGCCCCGAGGCCACGGCCCTGTCCGAGGCCCTGGCCGCGCTTCCCTTGGGCGACGCGACGCGCCGGGTCTACGTCGGCCGGGTGGACGCCCTGCCCCAGCCGCAGTTTTTCTTCTCCCCCCGCGACCTGGCCAAAACGCCGGATCTCGGCCGGGGATCCTGCTTCATCGCGCCGCTTTACGACAAGTACCGGCCCGACCGGCGCATCGGCGCCCTGGCCCTCGGCGACGTCGATCCCGGACGCTATACGCCGCAGAAGGGCACGGATTTTCTGGAGCATTTCTGCGAAGTTTTGTCCGGCGATCTGCTTCACGTCAAGATCCACGAGGAACTCGTCCGGCAGCGCGATTCCGACGAACTCACCGGCATCCCCAACCGGGCCTACCTGCGCCGCAACGGGCCGGCGCTATTGAGCCTGGCCGCGCGCAAGGGCACCCCGGCGGCGCTGCTTTTCTGCGACCTCGACCGGTTCAAGGCCGTCAACGACCTCTTCGGCCACGAGACCGGCGACGCCGTCCTGTGCGACGTGGCCCGGGCCATGGCCGGCCGGGTGCGGGCCTACGACCTCCTGGCCCGGCTCGGCGGGGACGAGTTCGTGGTGCTCATGCCCGACGCCGGCCAGCAAGAGGCGACCGTCATGGCCAAACGGCTGCGGGCCTGCGTGGCCCAGGTGGCCAGGGACCGGGGGCTTTCCGGCTCGCCGGGCCTGTCCTTGTCCATCGGCGTGGCCATCTCCGCCCCGGGCCAGACCATCGACGATTTGACGCGACTGGCCGATGCCGCCATGTATGCCGACAAGCGTTCCGCGCCGACACCCTGACCCTCCCGTGGAGACTTCATGCCCCTGACTCTTCCGCTTCTCGCGCCGCGCCCTTCGCGTCTTCTGCCGCTTCTGGCCCCCGTTGTCCTTGCCCTCGGCCTGCTCTGCGCGCCCGCCCCGGCCCCGGCCGCCGCACCCCGGCCGACCGCCCTGCTCGCTTCCATGAGCCTGGAGGAAAAGGTCGGCCAGATCTTCATGGTCTGGTTCGAGGGGCCGACCGTCTCCCCGGACACGGACGCCCTGATCCGGGAGCGTCACCTCGGCGGCGTGATCCTCTATGCCGCGCCGGGAAACGTGGTCTCGCCGCGGCAGGTGGCCACGCTCACGGCCGGCCTCCAGGGGACGGCCGCCGGCACGCGGCTGGGACTCGGGCTTCTCGTCGGCGTGGACCAGGAAGGCGGGCCCGTGGCCCGGCTGCGCCAGGGGTTCACGGTCTTCCCGAGCCAGATGGCCCAGGCCGCCGCCGGCCGGTCGGCCCTGGTCCGCCGGGCCGCCGCCGCCACGGGCCGGGAACTCGCCGCCGTGGGCGTCAACGTCGATTTCGCGCCCGTGGCCGACGTCAACGTCAATCCGGCCAATCCCGTCATCGGCATCCGCTCCTTCGGCTCGGACCCGGCCGCCGTGTCGCGCCTCGCCGCCGCGGCCACGGCCGGCTACCGCGACGCGGGCGTGGTCTGCACGCCCAAGCATTTCCCCGGCCACGGCGACACGGCCGTGGATTCCCACGTGGGCCTGCCCCGGGTGGACCACGACGCGGCCACGCTCGATCGGGTGGACTTCCCGCCGTTTCGGGCCGCTTTCGCAGCCGGCGCGCCGGCGGTCATGACCGCCCACGTCCTGTCCCCGGCCCTGGAGCCCGAGGCCCTGCCGGCCACGCTCTCCCGGCGCGTCCTGGCCGGCGTCCTGCGGGGCCGACTCGGCTTTTCCGGCGCGATCTTCACCGATTCCCTGGGCATGGGAGCCGTGGCCGCCACCTTCGGCACCCCCGAGGCAGCCGTCCTGTCCCTGGCCGCCGGGGCCGACGTGCTGCTCATCGGCGCGGACGCGGGGCGTCCGGCCGCCGAGCGACTGGAGGCCATGGACCGGGTGGCCGAGGCCGTGCGTTCGGGCCGGGTGCCCATGGCCCGCCTGGATGCGGCGGCGCTGGCCGTGCTGCGCTTAAAGGAGCGCTACGGCCTTTTGCGCGCGGCCCCTTTTTCCAGGCCCGCCCCAAGCTTCGAGGCGCGCCTGGCCACGCCGGACAGCGCCGCCCTGGCCCGCGACATCGCCACGCGCGCCCTGACGGCTTTCGGCCCCACCGCCCCGGCCCTGCCCGCCGGCCGCGACTCCGGCACGCTGGTGGTGCGGCCGCGCCTCGGCCGCGAG